>CAYOYU010000100.1:10967-16393 GCA_964408265.1 uncultured Syntrophorhabdaceae bacterium | reverse complement strand
GAACGCGAGCGAATGGAGCCGCTGGAGCGGAATGAGCGTGTTTGCGTAGGGCGACCTGAAGCCATCAGCTCTTATTATCGCATAACCTCAGAGACATGTCTTCAACGAGTCGAAGGCGCGGGGATTTTGCCGTTGACGGGCGGGTGAGCCTTCTGCTACCGTAGTGTCACGGCAGATTCAAACGAACAGGAGGGGCTATGGATCTTCAGGGGCGTACCGCGTTGATTACCGGAGCAGGGCAGGGGATCGGAGAAGCCTGCGCAAGAGTATTCGCAGAGCGGGGGGCGGCACTGATACTTCTGGACAAGAACAGAAGGACTCTGCCCGCTGTGGCTGAACAGATAGCGGCGAAGGGGGCCGTCGTGTCGGCGCACATCATCGACCTGACGCAGTCGAACCGGCTCCAGTGGCTCATAGAAGATCTGAGAGACCAGGGTCCCATCGATATTCTGGTCAACAATGCAGGTTTTGACCGGCCGGGAGTGACGGCCAAGGTCGATAAAGAGGATTTCAATGCGGTCATCGGCATTCATCTCGGAGTACCTTTTCTTTTAAGCAAGTGGCTTCTGCCCGGCATGAGGGCACGCAAGTGGGGACGTATCATCAACATAAGCTCTATCTACGGCCTTCTCGGAGCCAAAGGGGAGGCGGCATATGCCACCGCCAAGGCGGGCGTTATCGGTCTCACAAAGACAGTAGCCAGAGAAGGCGGATCAGATGGGGTTACGGTGAATGCCATAGTGCCCGGCCTGATACGGACGCCGCCAATGATAAAGATGCCCGATAAGTACAAAGCCCCCATCATTGCCGAGACCATCCTGGGCAGGATGGGCGAACCCGAGGAGATCGCCCGGGTTGCAGCCTTCCTCGCCTCGCGGGATGCCTCCTTTATCACGGGAGCAGCCATTCCCGTCTCGGGCGGCTGGAATATCTGAATATTCCTGATTTGCCGCCGCCTATCCTTCCCTGCGCCCGGTAGTGCCTCCGGGGTAAACCCAGCGCTCTCCGAGTCCCGCACCGTCCCCTGTGTTTACATAAGTCGTTCTATGGATTAAACTATTGGAGAAGTGGGTTCCCCGAAGATGCTTCGAGGGACCTGTCATCAGGGTAGGGCGACAGAAAACATCATGGTTTCCTATGGATAAATGCCCAACTACAGTCTGTCCGCGTTGCGGGGCCCAGTCTGCCGGGGACAAGAAATTCTGTGAATATGACGGCACATTGCTGGAAAGCATAGAGCCCTTTGTGGCCCCTGACCTGGAAGTCCGGGAAGAGGGGGCCGCCCGGCAGAACAACCTCCGCAGACGGTGGATATTGCAAGGCATCACCGGAGTGATTCTCGTAGCAGCGCTCATTGTCTACTACCTGGTCTTTCAGGGGAATCGGGGTCACGATATGGCCAAGGTGGAGGAAAACCTTAACAACGCACTGAAGACAAGGGGATTTAACGTGGCGGTGACGCTGGACAAGGGCGGAAAGGTGAGCGTCGAGGGAGCCGTGGAAAGCGAAGGCGACAAGGAGGCCGCCCTGAATATTGTCAGGTCCCACAAGGACGTGCGTGGGTTGATCGACAAGATCAACGTCAAGGCAGCCCCTGTAGAAGTGGAGAGGGATTTGAACAAGCTCCTCGATAACGAAGGGCTGACGCGGGTGCTTGTTGAAGTGAATCCGGACTACTCCGCGAAGGTGACGGGCAGTGTTGCGAACGACGGCGAGAAGACGAAAGCCCTGGGTATCATCAACTCTTCCCGGGCGATACGAGGTGTCAGGGAAGACCTGAAGATCAAGACCTCAAAAGTCTCCAGAGTCCCTTCGGAAGTTTCCCTCACAGAAGAGAAAGGATTCCTGCTGAGCGGCCTCACCCCTTCGAGCTTTGCTTCCATGCAGTACCGTGATTCAGTTACCTTCAGGTCTCCCAAGCCGGGGAGGATTATCCTCGAGGCCGTCTGGAAGCAGCAGACCACCCTGGCACTCATTCTGAACGGGCCGACAGGCGATTCCCATGCACAGAAGGACGGCAAGAGCCCGCTGAAAGTGACCTATCGTGTGACGCCCCAGGATTTTGCGAAAGGCTCCATCTGGGAGGCGACGGTGGCCAACTTTACCGGCGTGGGCCCCGTGGAAGGGGTTCTGAAAGTCTCCTTTCTTGCGGAAGGGGTATCCAAACCGGGCCAGCACCTCGCGATTCCCGGTGATGTGGCGAAGCTGGAGGGTGAAATAAATAAGGCCCTGCGAAAGAACGGTATCGGAAGCGTCTCCGCAGAAGTCGCAAATGACGGCAGCGTCCTGCTGAAAGGCACCGTAAGCAAGGCGGCGGACAAGCAGAAGGCGATGGAGATAGTGAGACAATTCAAACCTTTGAAGTCTATAAAGGATATCATATTTGTGGTGGCATCATGAGAAAGCCGGGCTCCCTTCTCATCGTGGCAGCGCTCTGCCTGTCGTTCCTTGCGGGATGTGCGGGAATTCGGAATATGCTGGGTCCATCTGTCCTGACGGCAGAGGAGGAGGCGAAGAAAGAAGACGCCAAAGCACGCTCGGCGGCAATTAGAGAGTACCGGTACCAGGAACTCAGGGATGAGCTTATCGTTGAGAAACCCCGGCTCTCAGCGCCTGCCGTGAGCCGTGGCGGGGAGCTGTTGCAGGAAGTGAAATTCACCGTTCTTTCCCCGGAGGGGTCGAAGACCTTCATGGTGACGGAGACAACGATCCTGTCCGGCGCAGGCATCAATATGGAGCTTTCCCGTAAGGAAGGGAAAAGGCGCCAGGGGTCACATGAGTCGACCCTCCGTATCGTCATACCGAAAGACCTGCCCCTGGGAGAGTATACGATCAGCACCACCATCGCCACTGATGTGCAGAGCTACAGGCAGACGAGTACCTTCACGGTTACGAAATAGTTCTAGTCCGGTTGCCGTCTGCTTCATGTCAGGTGTTATTCTTTTTGACTTCAGGGAAGAGGGGAAATCGGCTATAGTTAAGAAAAAGAGTCTGTGAGGGATTGAAATGAAAGTGTTCATCTTGAACGGGAGCCCGCGGGGAGCAAAGGGCGTGACAGGCAAGCTCCTGGGCAGTCTTGCAAAGGGTCTTTCCGCTGGAGGCGCCTCAATCGTGGAAATGAATGTGGCCAGGTTGAACATCGCCCCGTGCACGGCCTGCCTTTCCTGTATGCACAAGGTTCCGGGCCAGTGTGCCCTGGAAGATGATATGAAGGGAATTTACGACCACATGAAGACTTCGGACCTTCTTGTTCTGGGTACGCCGGTCTACGTAGACAATATGAGCGCCCAGATGAAGGCGGTAATGGACCGTTGCATCTGCTGCCTTCAGCCTTTCTTCAGAAAAGACGACGCCGGCAGGATCAGGCACTCCTACTGGTGGCGCATGCCCGCCAGGTTTCTCCTCGTTTCCACGTCCGGTTTTCCCGAGGTTGAATCCTTTCTCCCCCTCAGGGCTACGTTCAGGGCCCAGGCAGCCAATTACGGGTCCAGGCCTATCGGGGAAGTCTGCATACCAGGTTCTATAGCCTTGCAGATAGAGCCCTCTAAACTGACCCGCCATCTTTCATTGCTCGAGGAACTGGGGCTGCATCTCGCAAAAACGGGGGATGTAGACGAAGAACTCCTGGCCGGACTTAACACTCCCATCCTGACAACTCAGGAGTATCTCGTCCTGGCATCAGCCTACGAGGCCTGGTGCAGGGAGAAGCTCAGCGAATCCTGATGTACCGCAGCCGGCTTATGCCGTCAACCTGAACTGCCCGATCATCTTTTCCAGGGCCTCGGCAATCTGGGACACTTTCAGCGCCGCAGGTACGGTCTCCTGGATCTTGGCTGACGTTTCATTCATGACGGAGGAGACATGCTGGATGTTTGCCGATGTCTGCTCCGTGGTTGCATTCTCCTGGTCGACGGCGACGGCGATCTGGTTTATCTGTCCGTTGACCGTCTCAATCTGGGAAGATATCTCATGGAGGAAATCCTTTGACTGCATAGCTTTTTCCACGCCTGTCTCAACATCAGCGACACTTGCCTCTATGGAGGTCACGATTGTCCTGGTCTCTACCTGCATTGCCTCGATAGTGGTCCTGATCTCTCGGGTTGCTTCGGTGGTTCTTTCAGCCAGTTTCCTGACCTCGTCGGCAACAACGGCGAACCCTCTGCCATGTTCGCCTGCACGGGCTGCTTCGATGGCTGCGTTCAGTGCGAGGAGGTTTGTCTGATCTGCTATCTCGTTGATGAAGCCTACAACCTGGCCCACCTGGTCAGACCGCTGGCCGAGGGTCTCCACAAAGGCGGCAAGGCCCCTGACGCTTTCGGCGATCGTCTTCATTACCGTCACCGTTTCGTCGATAATGACGCCTCCGGCATGCACGGCATCATTTGATGTTTTTGAACTTTCCGCGACGGCAGAACAGTTCCTGGCAATTTCCGAGGAGGTTGTGGAAAGCTCCTCCGATGCCACTGCCACGGAATTGACCTGGGTAGCTATTTCCCCGAAGGCCTTTACCATCTGCTCTACGGCGAACTGCATGCTCCCGGCAGCCTTGTGGATCTCATCACCGTCTTCGGCCACGTGGAGCATTATCCTCCTGAGGTTGTCCACGAAGGCATTGAACTGGTGGCTCATTTCTCCCATCTCGTCCTTCGACCGGATGGCCATCTGACCGGTAAGGTCGCCTTTGGCCACATCCTTCACGGTTCCCACCGCCTTTCTCAGCGTCGACGTGATCACTCCTGCCGTGACAAGAGCCGTGACCACGGAGAGGATGGCGGAAAAGCCTATAATGATGAAGCAGACGCTCATGGGGTATCCCATGTAGAGGGCGTAGGCCAGCACCATCAGGCAGACAACGAAGAACAGGGGAGCAAGCATCAATTTGCGGGAAGTACTCATATCGGCGAGAAAGCTTTTCACAATACCCTCCTAATCTTTATCTACCACAGGTGGAGGCCCATGGCGGCAATTCGGGTCTATCTGTGCGGGTATTACTCGTACCCGCGCTTGGGAACAACATTGTATACGGTATATCGGTGGATGGATTCGTTTCTTAAGTGATTTCCGCAGAGAAAAGAATAATCTGCCGAAAATGCAGATTCGGCGGCGTCAGGGCGCGTGAAACAGAGGCGAGAAGATGGCGGGAGCGCAGAAGAGAGGCTCAACCCATGGGGGGGTCCGAAAATGAAGACCCCCCCATGGAGAGGTGTTACTTCGGTTTTGTGGCGTTGGTGATACTTTTCAAAAGAACATCTGACTGTGGACTTGATGCGGCGCCCCGTACGAGAATGTCCGTAGGCGTTACACTCTTGCCGTAATAGGCACTGTTCCAATCGCTCCGTTCCGCCATGACGGCTCCGTCAAGGGAGATTCCGCCGTAGAGCCCTTTGGAACGGGCAAAACTGAGAATGTCAGCGGACAGATTGGCC
>CAYOYU010000100.1:375-10957 GCA_964408265.1 uncultured Syntrophorhabdaceae bacterium | reverse complement strand
CGCCCAGGGGCCCCACCGCGACACCCACGTCAGCACCGAGTTTGACGCTGCTTGAGAGGAGCGCCGTCGCGCCCCTTTCAGTCATTGCCAGGAGAATGACTTCAGACGCCTGGCCGCCGATCTGGAACCCGAAACTGGCGCCCCCTACAGTGTAGAAAGCCGGTCCTACCCAGGCGCCTGTCTTCTGGTCCTTTACCACCAGCACGCCGCTTCCTCCGGAAGCTCCCACGATAAAGGCCCCGCGCAGGAGTTGAGGCGTAATAAAGATCCCCTTCGCATCTTTCACGAGGTTTCTGAATGCTTCCGTCTCAGGGGCTACCATGAAGTCGTCAAGGGTAAGCTTCGCCTTCTCCACCAACTGGGAGGCCTCCATCTTGTCGTCGGCATTGGCCGGGACTGAAAGGGCTGTCATAAGGACAAGGAAAAGCAGTGCCATCAACGGTGCCAATGCAACTGATACCCTTTGGAAATTACCCTTTATCATTCTTCTTCCTCCTTTGTCAGATTTCCCCGAGAAGCCTTCTTCGTGCCAGCTTCCTTGCCCTAACATGCTACCCTTTTCAGGATAAGTCAAGGAACAGCGTCTCATCGCCTCAATATTCCGGTAGGGGGTGCTCAGTTATTGTCACGGGGCCCCATAAGTCCCCAGAACGGCCACCGGACTTGACTGCGGGTCCAGCCACTCCAGGATCTTTTTCAGATCGCCCTCCTCCATGGCGATGCAACCGGTAGTCGGTTGCCCCGGTCCTCGCCAGATGTGGAAGAATATGGCGCTGCCGCGACCGCTGACCACCGGGCGGGTATTATACTCCACGATGATGGCGTACTTGTAAAGGTGGTCACCGCGTTTCATCTCTTCAAAGGAGAGAGCCTTGGTGCTGCCCCGTTTGACCCACTTGTTGTAGTCCGGGGAGGCAGGGTCGTCAACCCAGATATCGTCCTCCGTCACTACGGCGTAGGCCATTCTCGTGGAAAGCTCCCCGGTGTAACCGAAAGCCCGGGTAAGGCCATAGACACCGGAAGGGGTCCTGCCGTCGCCCTCCTTCTTTTCGCCCTCCGGGGCAAAACCCTTCTGGCCTATGACCGCTTCAATGGGGGGCATGGCGGTGCGCCACAGGCCGCCCTCTCTTCTCGCGACATGAAGCCGGGCCGAGAAGGAGGCGGGGTTATCATTCGTCACGATGAGGGCCTGTGTCGTTTCCTCGGGGATCCCCTTCAGGGCATCCCTAGGAAGAACGGTATCCGTCCCTGTCTTCGTCCCGTCCTTCAGACCGGCGGCACAGGCCGCCACGGGGAATGCTCCCAGAATCATCAGGGTTATTGCAAGAGCAGTAGCTTGTAGATATCCCGTCATAGCCTCCCCGCCTACTTTATGATCTTCTTTTCCCTGTAGTATCTTTCTGCGCCACTGTGAAGGGGGAGGCCCACCCCTGCCGCCGCCAGCTTCGGATCAAACCCTTCAAGGGAGTGATGAATCTTCCTTACCCTGTCCGGGTGCTCGCAAATCGATTTCGTAATGGCGTAAATGGTGGCATCCGGGGCTGCCCTGTTTGCTATTATGGTCGTTACCGCTGACGCAGTCGTTACGGCCTCATTGCCGTTGGTCATCCTGGGGTACGTCCCCCGGGGGATTTTCGCCGGATTGATCTTGTACGAGGCGAGGCTTTTGGAGAGATCATCAGGAAATTCCAGCAGCCTCATGGGCTTTGTTTCGGAGGCTGCAGTTATGGCCTGAGCAGGAAGGGAAAGGAACATGAAAACCACGTCGACTTTGCCCTCTTTCAGGAGGAGGATCTGCTGGTCATAGGACCCCCGGAAGAAGCGGTAGCCAGACTTTTCAAGCGTCTTGTAGTTTTTGTGATAGTAGGCGAGTATCCGGTCGAAGATCCAGTCGTCCGATGTTTCCGTCGAAGGCAGGGCTATCCGCAGGGGCCTTCCCTTCTGGAAGAGGTCCTTCACCGATCGCGCGGGAATACTCGCGTCTATGGCGGCGTGGACGTAGACTGTCCCCATGCCGCCCATGACAGCCCTCAAGTTGGTATGTTTCCACCTGTAAGGGTCTTCGCCTTTCGAGGCTGCCACGTTCATGAATGAGAGACCGAAGCCCATCTGTGCAGAGCCGTCGTCCACGAGGTCAGAATTGACGATTCCGCCACCGGGAAAGACCTCAATGGTGAGTCTGCTCGATGTGTCGTTGATGATACGTGCCAGGCCTTCCCCGACTGTGTGCCAGCCCCCGCCGGCCTCTCCGGCGACAAAGGGCACGGTCTGTGCCTTTGCGGTAAGAGGAGATATAAGGCAGAGGAGAAGAAGAAATAGAACAATCATTCTTAAAAAGAAACGCCCCCCGCTGCGGATCAACACAGAGGGGGGCGTTCGATGATTACTTCCGCAACTTTGCTATGTCTTCGCAGGTGGGCAGATAATCTTTGCCCGGCACTGTGACCATATCGGTGCCGAGGAGAAAATCATACCCTGCCACCTTCTTGGTAACACCGTAGTACATAGGGAGAATGGCCTGATGATCGCAGGCTCTCATCTGAAGGGGACCTATGGGGCTATCGATAACGAGACCCTCCAGGGCATCGATGAACTTTTCGGGATCCACTTTCCCCGCTTTCTGATATGCCTTGGCTATGAACATTCCGGCGCTGTATCCGTAGAAGGCCGTCGATCCCGGATACCTCTTGTAGACTTTCCTGAACTCTGCGGTGAATGCCCTGTTCTCGGGGATATCAGGATAATAGAAATGGTAGCTGGAACTGCCCATCACGCCTTCCGGGGCGTCAAGCCCGAGGGGAGCCAGTGCGAGCGTGTCCGTGGCATAATGCTGGTAGATGGCGACCTGTTTGGAGAGCCCCATGGCCTTGACAGCCTTCATGAAGTTTACTACTCCTCCGCCACCCGCTGCGCTGATGATGCAGTCCGGTTTGGCCTGGAGAGCACCGCTGATATAGGGCGTCAGGTCCGTCTCCCCCACTTTTCTCCAGGACTGACCCAGAAGCTGTACGCTCGGTTTGATTGCTTTCAGGTGGGTCCAGATTGAGTCAGCGCAGGCGTGGCCGAACTCATAGTCTTCCCCCATGATCCAGAATTTCTGATAGGGTTTCTTGGAAAGAGCTATGGCGGTTGCTCTTCCTATCATGGCGGTGTTTTCGTTGGCGTTGAAGACGTAGCGGTGGCCTTTTTCGCCGGTGATCTTTTCGCTCTTCGCGTCAGTCACGATGAAGGGGATCTTTTCCTTCCTCGCAAAATCAGACATGGCAAGAGCGCCGCCGCTGTTCGTGGATCCCATGAGGAGGTCCACCTTCTCCCTCAGGACCAGTTCCTTTGCCATGTTCAGGGCAATGTCCGGTTTGAACTTGTCATCACGTATGACAAACTCGATCTTCTTCCCCAGTACCCCGCCCTTGCCGTTGATATGGCTTAAGGCCAGTTTGAATCCGTCCAGGACATCCTGGGTGTATGTTGTCGCCGGTCCCGAATAGGTGTCGACGATCCCTACCATGATCGAGTCCGCTGCATGCGATGCGGAACCGACAAGGAACATTGCCAGAATGCCAAGTGCAAGAAACAGATGCCATTGCGACTTCTTCATAGTAACCTCTCCTTCGTGATATTTTGATTTAATTTGTACACGATGGTAATAACCCTTACTATCCATTACCACTCGTGCCGGGTCATTTCAAGGAAAATCCTCACCCCTTCCGTCGGAATCGCTCAAAGGAAAGGGATCCCCCTTTCCTCTATGCAGGTATGGATTCCGAAAGCTCCACCGAGGGCAGTCGATTTGATTTCGGACCGGTTATGGTGTACATTAGAGCCTGATAAACCTTTGGCTGCAGGTAGTTTCGCGCTGCGGCCGGTTCGCTTCCAGGCGTAGTCTCCAGGATTGAAATGAGAGCAGCACCGGGTAGACCGAGGAAAGAGACCATCGATCTCGAGACCATATATAACCGTAGAAAAGAAAGTCTCCACAGAACCGCGCAAAGCGACCCGGTGGAATTCATAAGGCAATACAGTGACCCGCAGGACACGGAGCTTGCAGGCTTTCTTGCATCCCAGTTTGCCTATGGAAAGATAGAGGTCTTCAAGAAGTTTTTGAGAGAACTCTTCAGCCGTATGGGAGAGAGCCCGCACAGATTTGTCGTGACCGGAGACTTCTCGCTTTTGCACGGTCTTTACTACCGGTTTCATAAGGACAAAGAGATTATCGACCTCTTCGCTGTCCTGAAACGGATCGCAGACGAATACGGGAGCCTGGGGGAGATGATGCGCCGTTCCTATCACGGGGATGTGAGGGAGACGCTCTGGTCCATGAGGGAGCGCCTTATCCCCGGCAAAGGGGAGGACCTTCTCTTCTTTCTTCCAAAGAGGCTCAAGGCCAATCCGCTGAAAAGGTGGAACCTCTATCTTCGGTGGATGGTGCGGAAGGATGAAGTGGACGTGGGTCTCTGGGATTTTATCAGCAAGGCGGACCTCACAATACCCCTGGATACGCACATCTTCAAGATCGGAAGGTGCCAGGGATGGACAGACCAGCGCAGTCCCTCCTGGAAAGCTGCAAGGGAGATCACGGAGGCGCTCAAGAGATATTGTCCTGAGGATCCGCTGAAATATGATCTCTTCCTCTGTCATCATGTGGGTATTGAGGCAGAATGCAGGGGAAAGCGGACGACAGAGTGTGAGCAGAAGTGTCTACTGGTGGGCAAGGATTAGGGATGATGCATGATGCACGATGCATGATGCACGATACAGGATGCACGATAGAGCAGAAGGTAAGAAGGTGAGAAGGTGAGAAGGTGAGTCCCTTTGGCGACTTCTGCCGCGCGAAGGGGAAGACGATGGGCCTGTCTTCCGAAGGGAGGCGACCCCCGTGTCCGAGGGCAGGCGTGAGCCCCGGGAGAGAAGATTGAAAGTTAAGAATGATGAGAGAATAAGAACGTGCCCCCCTAGCGGCTTCTGCCGCGCGAAGGGGAGGCTCACACGGCTTGGCCGGGTGAGGGGGCGACGTGAGCCCCGGGAGACTAAATGCGATTCAAGATCATAAGCCTTGGATGTCCCAAGAACCTTGTGGAGTCGGAGTACATCACAAGGAGGCTCGAAGATGCGGGTCATTCACTGACGGAGGATTACGATACCGTTGTGGTGAACACCTGCGCCTTTGTCAGCGATGCCGCGAAAGAATCGGTGGAGACTATCATCGAGGAAGCAGCGGGCAACAAGGAGAGCCGGAAAAGGGTGATAGTCACCGGCTGTCTCGTTGAACGGTACGGCACCAAGCTGAAAGAACTGCTGCCGGAAGCCGATCTTTTCGTGGGCAGGGGTTATTACAAGGAAATCGAGTCCCTGGCGGAAGAGAAGGGCTTCTTTGCCAGAAGCACCGATTTTGCCGAGACATTCCCGAGAAGAGTTCTCACCGCTTATCCCTCTACGTATCTGAAGATTCAGGAGGGATGTGACAATCGCTGTACCTACTGCACGGTACCCGGCATACGGGGCAGCCTCCAGAGCAGGCCGATTGCGGACATAAAGGCAGAGTTTCTCTGGCTCCTGAAAGAGGGGTTCAAGGAGATCAACATAATCGGGCAGGATATTACCTCATACGGGAGGAAGACGGGCTCAAGCCTCACGGAACTTCTGCGAACCCTCGTCGAAATAGAGGGTGACTACTTCCTGAGGCTTCTCTACATGCACCCCCGGGGAATTGACGATGAACTGATAGACCTCATAGCCGGCAGCGAGAGGATAATCAAATATCTCGACATCCCCATCCAGCATTCGGAAGACAGCATTCTGAAGCGCATGGGCAGGGGTTATGGGAAAGAGGACCTTGACAGGCTCTTTGCTTCGGTTCGTCAGAGAGTGCCGGGCTCAACCATCAGGACTACGGTGATTGTCGGTTTTCCCGGCGAGAGCGACGAAGACTTTGCTGATCTCTGTGATTCCCTGCAGCGCTGGCGCTTCGATATGCTCGGCGCTTTCACATATTCCAAGGAAGAGGGAACACCTGCCGCGAAGATGAAGGGGCAGCTTCGCAAGGGCCTCAAGAAGGAGCGGCACAACAGGATCATGGAACTACAGCAGACCATTTCGAAAGAGAAACTGGCTCTTCTTTTGGGGCGAAGGGAAAAGGTCATTGTCGAGGGGCAGGAGGGTGGCCAGATGGTGGGGCGACTCCTGACCCAGGCGCCTGACATAGACGGGCTCGCATTCATACGGGGCGAATGCAGCAAGGGAGAGATACGGGAAGGTAAAATAGTGAAAACCCTCGATTATGATGTTATAGTGCAGCTATAGAAGGGGCTCACGTCGCCCCCTCAGTGGGCCAAGCCCACCGAGCCTCCCCCTCTCGCGACAGAAGTCGCTGAAGACAAAGAGGATCGCGAAGGGCCACAAAGCTCCCGATGGCTTAAGTTTGCCTCCGGAGACTTGGCGCAGGTGGACCGCTCGTTGCAATACCGAGGGCCTTAAGCCCTCGAAATTCGTATTCTGATGACAGGAGTATCAAATGGAGCCCATAAACGAACTTGTGGCGGTGCGCAAGGAAAAAGAGAGAGCCTTGCGGGAACTTGGGATAGAGACGTACCCTCAGGACAGGGGACCCTACACGACAACGGAAATGGTGGAGAATGAGCTGGGCGGCCTGAGCCCGGAGGAGTTGGAGGGGAAGACGGAACGCGTTTCCGTAGCGGGCCGGATCATGGCTTTCCGCGACTTCGGTAAGAGCTCTTTCATCCATATACAGGACAGGAAGGGGAAGGTCCAGGTCTACGTGAGAAAGGACATCCTCAAGAGCCCTGCCTTCGATGTTTTCAAGAAGTTCGACATCTGCGACATTGTAGGCGTCCAGGGCAAAGTATTCAAGACAAAGACCGGAGAACTGACGATCCTTGCCGAGGAGGTAAAGCTCCTTACCAAAGCCCTGCGGCCTCTGCCGGAAAAATGGCATGGCCTCAAGGACGTGGAAGAGCGGTACAGAAAAAGGTATCTCGACCTCATTGTCAACGAAAAAGCCAGAGAAGTCTTTACGAAGCGGGCAAAGATCATCGAGTACATAAGGGCCTACTTTACGGAAAGGGATTTCATCGAGGTTGAGACACCCATGATGCAGCTCATTCTCGGCGGTGCAACGGCAAAACCCTTTGTCACCCACCATAACGCTCTCGGCCTTGACCTTTACCTGAGGATTGCCCCGGAACTCTACCTGAAACGACTTGTGGTGGGAGGGTTTGAACGGGTTTTTGAGGTAAACAGGAATTTCAGGAATGAGGGCATCTCCGTCCGTCACAACCCCGAGTTCACCATGCTCGAATTTTACTGGGCCTATGCGACCTACGAGGACCTCATGGCGCTCACGGAGGATATGGTCTCCTCCCTCGTGAAGAAGCTCTATGGGACCACAAGGATTACCTTCAACGGCCAGGAGATCGAGTTTGCAGCCCCCTGGAGAAAGATCACCATGGAGGAGGCCTTGCGCGAGATAGGCGGGTTTGACCTGAAGGAGATGAATGACATCAACAGATTGACCGCCTATGCAAAGGAACTCGAGATGGAGGACATAGACAAGGATACGAAGGGCAAGCTGATCACCCGCATATTTGAGGAACTCTGCGAAAAGAAGTTGATCCAGCCCACTTTTATCACCCATTATCCTGTTGAGGTCTCACCTCTGGCAAAAAGGAGCAAGGAGAATCCCGAAATTACCGAGCGATTTGAACTCTACATTGCCGGGATGGAGATTGCCAACGGCTTCAATGAGTTGAACGACCCCGAAGACCAGCGTGCCCGCTTCCAGGATCAGATCAAGGAGAAGGAAGAGGGGGCCATGATGGACGAGGATTACTTAACCGCGCTGGAGTATGGCCTCCCGCCGACGGCAGGGGAAGGAATAGGCATAGACAGGCTTGCAATGCTCCTCACGGACAGCCCCTCCATCAGGGAAGTGATACTCTTCCCGCTGTTGAGACCGTAAGAGACAGCGCATAGCGTGGAGCGTATAGCAGACAGGAGATGACATGAAAAACCCTAATGAATGCAAAGTGTTTCCGTCTTTACTATCCGCTATCCGCTATCCGCTATCCGCTAGGTAATGATGAACTACGAAACCGCCATAGGCTTACGCTATTTACGCTCGAAGCGTAAGGAAAGGTTCATTTCCCTGACCACATGGATCGCTGCGGCAGGAATCGCCATAGGCGTTATGGCCCTCATAGTGGTGATCGCCGTAATGACCGGATTTCAGGACAAGATCAGAGAGCGCATCCTCGGGGTGAGCCCCCATATTCTCGTCATGAGTCTGGGTGGTGACCTCGCCAACCCGCAATCGGCAGTGAATGCCGTCAAAAGTGTTTCCGGTGTGAAGGAGGCCTTCCCATTTGTCACTTTTCAGGCCATGGTCCAGGCAGGCCGGCAGGTTTCCGGCGCCCTCGTAAAGGGCGTGAATCCGGCAGATCACAGATTTATGAGCAGTTTTATAAAGGAAGGGAAGATCGATGCCCTGGGTAAGCAGAATACCATCCTCGTGGGACGAGAATTGGCGAAACATCTCGGCCTGTTCATCGGCGACAGGCTCACCATGATGGTGCCCTTTGGCGGTTACTCTCCCATGGGCGCCATGCCCGAGACGGTACGGGTGCAGGTGGGAGGGATCTTCGAGACGGGTATGTACGAGATCGACAATACCATGCTTATCATGTCGCTCAAGGACATGGAGAGCACCATGGGCGTCGGCGCCACAGGAGTGGAGGTGAAACTCGTCGATGTTTATAAAGCCGATGAGGTAAGGCAGGCAATCAACCGTAAGCTGGGACCGGGGTTTTTCGGACGCACCTGGATCGAGATGAACAGGAATCTCTTCTCCGCCTTGAAACTCGAAAAGATAGTAATGTTCATCATTCTGGCCCTCATAATCCTCGTGGCCAGCTTCAACATCATAAGCTCCCTTATAATGACCGTCATGGAGAAGAAGAAGGACATCGCAATCCTCAAAGCCATCGGTGCGAGGAAGAGGTCCATCATGAAGATATTCATCATGGAGGGACTCACCATAGGTGTGGTGGGAGCCCTCGTAGGTTCTTCCGTAGGTTATCTGGGATGCGAGATTGTGACGCGCTACAACCTCATCAAGCTGCCTCAGGATATCTATATGATAGGCACGCTGCCCATGAAGGTGAGCCCCTTTGACGTGGTCGTTATAGCCCTCGTCACCGTGGTGATATGTGTTCTCTCTACACTCTACCCATCCTACAAGGCGGCAAACATCGACCCCGTGGAGACCTTACGGTATGAATGATCCCATCCTCCTGGCCAAAGGCCTGAGAAAGAGCTACCGGAAGAACGGCACTGAACTTGATGTGCTTAAGGGGATCGATCTCGATATCTATTCGGGTGATTTTATCACCATCATGGGCCCGTCGGGTGCAGGGAAAAGCACCTTTCTCCATATTTTGGGGACCCTTGACAATCCCACGGCGGGGGAACTCCACTTCAAAGGACAGGACCTGCTGCGTTTGACCGAGGAGGAAGCGAGCCGCTTCAGAAATGAAAAGGTGGGCTTTGTCTTCCAGTTCTACCATCTTCTTCAGGATTTCAGCGTCATCGAAAACATCACCATGCCCCTTCTCATCAAGGGAGTGAAGCCGGCGTAGGCGACGACAAGGGCCGAATCCTTCCTCGAGGTGATGGGGCTGAAGGAGCGGCGAAGCCATAAACCGGGCGAGCTGTCAGGTGGTGAACAGCAGCGGGTAGCTATTGCCAGGGCCCTGGTGAATGAGCCGGAAGTGATCCTGGCTGATGCGCCCACGGGCAACCTTGACAGCAAGACGGGACGTGAAGTCCTGGACTACATTCTGTCGGTCCGTGAAAATCTCTGCTCCACTTTGATCCTCGTGACCCACGACCCGGAAATAGGCGCCATAGGCGGGCGCCAGTTCAACATGGTCGACGGCGAGTTGAATCCGCACATATCCTGATTTTCCTCTATTTCAGGGGAGCTGCCGGAAAGGGGGGTTTACCGTGCCCTCAGGAATCGAGTGTCTCCCGCACCTTCCGCGAAAGTTCTTCGATACCGTAAGGTTTTTGAATGAAGGCCCTGCACCCTGCCTCCATGATACGCGAAGCTTCTCCCTCCAGACTGTACCCGCTTGACAGGATCACTTTAACCTGGGGATTTATCTGTTTGAGAAACTCGAAAGTCTCTCCGCCTGCCAGATCGGGCATGATCATATCGAGCATGACCAGGGCGATTTCCCTGCCCAGTCTCTGGTAGATGTCGATTGCCTCCCGGCCGGTGTGGGCAACAAAGACTTTATAGCCCAGGGCTTCGAGGAGCTTCTGAGCCACCATTGCCACCACCTCTTCGTCATCCACGAGAAGGAGTGTTTCCGTCCCGAACCGGATCCCCTGCGGCGCCGGCTCTACGGTTTCTGCAGCAGCCAGGGAGGCGGGAAGGTAGATGGAGAACATGGTCCCCCGCCCTTTTTCACTCCAGACGTCGATGATGCCGCCGTGGTTTTTCACGATCCCGTAAACGGAGGCCAGTCCGAGACCGGTTCCGCGGCCCATCTCCTTCGTCGTGAAG
>CAYOYU010000100.1:0-365 GCA_964408265.1 uncultured Syntrophorhabdaceae bacterium | reverse complement strand
CTTTTCTTCGTACTTTCGTCCATCCCCATCCCGGTATCACGCACGGAAATACAGACGTACTGCCCCGGTTTTACCGTGAATGGACGCACGAAGTCTTTGCCCAGTGTGGAGTTTCTTATGTCGATGTAGAGGTCCCCACCTGAGGGCATGGCCTCCCAGGCGTTTACGTAAATGTTGAGGAGAACCTGCTCTATCTGCCCCGCGTCGGCTTCAACGGCCCAGAGCGGGTCCTGCTGGGTCTGGTGTATGGTGATCTCTTTTCTCGTCCTGCCGAAGAGGTTGGAGGTCTTCTCCACTATTTCCCTTATGTTGACCCTGCATATCTCGTATTTCCCTCTCCGGGCAAATCCGAGAAGCTCTTTTGT
>CAYOYU010000099.1:2689-16394 GCA_964408265.1 uncultured Syntrophorhabdaceae bacterium | reverse complement strand
AGACCGAGCTTCCTCGCCTCCCGACGGTTTGCTTAAGGACAACCCTCCGCCATCACGAACTAAGCATAGGCATTACCGCGAGCGAAGCGAGCTTGCACCCGGAGTTGCCGGGATGGGTTTGATGGATTTCGAGGAGCGAGGAAGTCAGGAACCGCAGGCTGTACTGGGATGTACGCCGAGGACGCCTGACGACGAAGCGACGAAGAAAGGCGCAAACCCTAATTCCGGCAACTCCGACGAAAGGAATTAAGAAAGGAAGACGCTTCGACAACGGGAGGATTCATGGCAACAGACGAAAACCTTTTCTTCCGCAGGGCTACGATGCAGATATGCGGCAGCCTCAACATAGGCATTGCTTCACAGCGCTGCCTCAACTACCTGCGAACAGTCATGCCCGGGGACGTTCTTACCCTCTACCTGCTGGAGGAGGGGCTGGGATTAAGAACCGTGGCAACGGCAACACCGGAGGAGGGCAAGGAAGCGGACCTCCTCCTCCCCCTTTCCGCCGCTCTCCTCGAAAGGATGCACAGGATGGACATACCCCATACTATGGTCGAACGGCCCGGTTTCGAACCCGTCATGGTAAGGATCGTCAACCGCTCCGAAGAGGACCCCGTGGTCCGCGCACTGGCGGGGTACTTCGAAAGGACGGACTATTCGGCAATAGTTATGTACCTGACAATCGAAGGAACACGGCAGGGGACCCTCTTCCTCAAAGCCTTCGGCAAGGACAGGTATACGGCCGCAGATGCAAGCCTTCTGGCCCTCCTGGCGGAACCCTTCGCCGTGGCCCTCTCCAACTCGATTCAGCACAGGAAGGTGCTGCGGCTTACCGACATGCTTGCCGAAGATAACAAGTATCTTCACCGGGAACTGCTGAGAATCTCCGGCGACCAGATTATCGGCGCAGAATATGGACTGAAAGGGGTCATGGAGATGGTCCGGCAGGTGGCAGGGCTCAACAGCGTCGTGCTCCTTCGGGGCGAGACGGGTTCAGGGAAGGACGTCATCGCCAACGCGATCCATTACTCCTCCCCCAGACGAGAAGGGCCCTTTATCAAGGTCAATTGCGGGGCCATCCCGGAGACCCTCCTGGACAGCGAACTCTTCGGCCACGAAAAGGGGGCCTTCACCGGCGCCTTCACGCAGAAACGGGGATGCTTCGAGCGGGCAAACGGCGGCACCATATTTCTCGATGAAATAGGGGAGCTTCCCCCTCCCGCCCAGATACGGCTTCTCAGGGTCCTGCAGTACAAGGAAGTGGTTCGCGTCGGGGGCTCCACCCCCATCCCCGTGAACATACGGGTCATCGCCGCAACGCACCGGGCGCTGGAGGAGATGGTTCAGGACGGCCGGTTCCGGGAGGACCTCTGGTTCCGCCTGAACGTCTTTCCCATCTTCATACCTTCCCTTCGCGAGCGGAAAGCCGACATCCCTGCCCTGGTCCATCACTTCATAACCCGGAAGGCGAAGGAGCTGAAACTCCCCAGGGTCCCTGTCGTGGCTCCGGGGAGTATAGACCGGCTGGTAGACTACCATTGGCCGGGCAATGTGCGGGAACTGGAGAATATCGTCGAACGGGCCCTCATCCTCAGTAAGGATGGCCTTCTCCGCTTCGGGCCTGCCCTGCTCACCGCGGAGGAGCCGGGGCCTCACGTAACGAAGGAGAATGACGAGACCCGTGCCCTCGATGACGTGATGTGCCGCCATATCAAAGAAACCCTCATACTGACGAAAGGCAGGATCCATGGCCCGGAAGGCGCCGCGAAGCTTCTCGGCGTCAATCCGAGCACCTTGAGGAACAGGATGAACAGGCTGGGGATAGCCTACGGCCGCAGGCGGCAAGGCTAAACCGGGGCCTCGGGTATATCCCTTAACTTTATCTGACCCTGAGATCTTTCCCATACATTAGATCGGGGGCCAACGAGACCCCGGGTACCAAGACGTAACGGCCGTCACAGAAATCTTTCCTATTTTGGTGTAGCCTTCTGCATAGTGTCTCAAATCCGGAAAGGGAGGGCGATAATGAGGTCCATAGGGTCATGGTTCAGGGTACTCGTCGTAGTTGCCGCAGCATTGGTCGGCAGCATCTGCATTACAGGCATGCCCGTGCCTGCAGGGGCTCATCAGGCGCAATATGTCATCGAGATCAGCATCGACGGCGGCGGTTCCACCTACATCCAGGCCCTGATTGATCAGGGCAAGCTGCCGAACTTCAAGCGGTTCCAGACCCAGGGGGCCTGGACCAACAATGCCCGCAACGACTATGATATCACCGTCACCCTCCCCAATCATGTCACCATGGTTACCGGCCGCAGCATCAAAGGCAGCGATGGTCACATGTGGACCCTGAATACCGATCCATCGAGCGACCCCGCTGCGGCGACCTACTCCATTCAAAACAACAAGGGTTCGTACGTGTCCGGCGTTTTCGACGTAGTTCACGACAATGGACTGAAGACGGCCCTTTACGCGACAAAGTCGAAATTCTCGCTGTTCTCCCACTCCTACAACAGCGGAAACGGTTCACCTGACACCACCGGCCCGGACAACGGGGTCAACAAGATCGATAGCTATGTCAACTATTCCAGTTCAGCCACAGTCACCACCTACCTCGTGGAAGCCATGAAGACGGCGCCCTTCAACTACGCCTTGGTCCACTATACCGACGGCGATACCGCGGGCCATGCTTCCGGCTGGGGAAGTACCGCGTACAATAACGCCCTCATACTTCTCGACGGCTACCTGGGAAGTATATTCGACCTCGTCACCACCACTCCGGCGCTCCAGGGGAAGACGGATATAATCCTCACCGCCGATCATGGCGGCCATGGCTATGATCATTCCCTCGCCACCGACGCTTTGAACTACACCATCCCACTGTACGTATGGGGGCCTGACGCAGAGGCAGGGGCCGACCTTTATGCTCTCAATCAGTCTACGCGATTAGACCCGGGAACAAGCCGTCCTGCCTATACTGATCCCGTTCAGCCTATCCGGAACGGCGAGCTGGCCAACCTTGCCCTCTCCATTCTCGGGCTCGGTGCAGTCCCCGGTTCAACCATTAATCCCGCACGAAACCTTGCGATCGCTTCCTCATCGGCTGTAGGCGTCTGTGGAAGCGACAACGGCAAGGTGCTTGCCGCAGAGCCGGTAGATCTCTGTGCGAAGGGGATTGCCTCCGCCATTAACGGCACCGGCCCCTGGACCTGGTCCTGCACGAATGGCGGGTCGAGCGTCGCCTGCGCCACGACGGATAATCCTGCACCGGTTATCACCACCACCGCCCCCCTCCCCTCAGGCAGCGTCAATGTTCCCTATACCACGACCCTCTTCGCAGAAGGGGGAACTCCGCCTTACCTCTGGTCTGTCTCTTCCGGGCTCCTTCCGCAGGGACTCACCATGAACGGCGGCACCGGCGAGATCGGCGGAACACCGGTTACGGCCGGCTCCAGCACGTTTACCGTCACCGTCACCGATGCACAGAATTCCACTGGCGAAAAGCAGTTTACGCTGGCCATAGCAGGCCAGGCGCTGCAGATCACAACCACATCGCTTCCCCAGGCGAAGAAGAAGGTGGCCTACAGACAGGCTCTCGGGGCTTCCGGTGGAACACCCCCCTACACGTGGTCCCTATCCTCGGGCCGGCTCCCGTCGGGACTCTCCCTGAACAGCGCAACCGGCGTCATATCCGGCAAGGCAAGCAAGTCGGGAACCTCGTCCTTCACGGTCAGGGTGACCGACGCCAAGGGAGGTTCTGCGACCAGATCGCTGACGATTACGGTTATATGACCAAGTAAGGCCCAGGCGCAGGAACGGAGGAGGTGAGGCTCGTAAACTACATTCATGGGACCCTTTTGTTTTGAGGGAGACTGTCTTACGTATCAGGATTATGGAGGATATAGCATGAAGAAACTGATTCTGTTTTTTGCATTTTTAGCAGTAAGCCTGGGACGCTTGTTTTCTCCGGTGTCTTACGCGGCCCCCGAGCAGGCTTCCCCGAGAACGACGATCAAGGATCTCAACTTTCCTCTCCGTTATGTGATGTCGGAGACGATCGGGAAAGACAATTCATCCTTTCATATAATGAAGGCAGGCAAAACCTATCACGCCGATAGCGGTAATGTCTCTGTATCGATAGAGAGAAGAGGCATGGAGGTATCGCACGACGGGCACTATTGGAAAGTGGGCCTCGCCTCTGTACAGGGCAGGGCGTTCCTGCCAACGAAAGAGGCTGTTTTTTCCAACCGGGCAGAGTTTATCGACGGCACCATCACCGAGTGGTACGTCAATGGACCACTGGGCGTGCAGCAGGGATGGACAATCAAGGAACGGCCGGCCGTGCAAGGAGCAGGAATCGTCCTCAACCTCGCAGTTCAAGGCAGCCTTCAGCCGGTGCTTCAGGAGAATCGAAGAGCCCTTAACCTTCTCGACAACACCGGCAGAATCCGCCTCTCATATGGCGGGCTTTATGCCTATGATGCAACGGGCAGGAGCCTTCCTGTGGCCTTCGAGATGCATGGGAAGACGCTGCTGGTCAGCCTTGATGACACCAACGCCGTCTACCCGGTTGTGGTGGACCCTTATGTCCAGGTGGCGAAACTCACGGCGGATGATGCGGTAAGCCGGGACTACCTAGGTCAATCTGTCGCCATAAGCGCGGACGGCAGTACCGTGGTTGCAGGCGCTTATTCGGCAGACTTGGGAGCCGCCGCGGAGGATGCGGGGGCACTCTACGTCTTCCTGAAAGGGGCGGGTTGGGCAACCGGCACACAGGTCGCCAAGCTTACAGCTTCGGACTATACGGCTTACAACTACCTGGGTTACTCGGTGGCCATAAGTGGAGATGGAAACACTATTGCAGCCGGCGCTCCCGGTGTAAGCTCGAGCCGCGGGACAGTTTACGTCTTCGAAAAAGGCGCGGGATGGGCAAGCCGCAACGAAAATGCACGGTTGATCGCATCCGACCGAGTTGCATCCGACGCGCTGGGGCATTCAGTTGCCATCAGCGCAAACGGGAGTACGATTGCGGCGGGGGCCAATACTGCACATATAGGAGCAAACGCTGATGCCGGTGCACTCTACGTTTTCGAGAAGGGGGGCGGATGGACCTCCGGAACCCAGACAGCCAAGCTCACGGCATCCGATGGCGCCGCGAATGCCTATCTTGGTTTTTCCGTCGCCATAAGCGCGGATGGAAACACCATAGTGGGGGGATCCAACGGCAACACTTCGGGAGCTATAGGGAATGCCGGAGCAGTGTACCTTTTTGAAAAAGGTTTGGCATGGACGAGCGGCACTGAGACAGCCAAGCTCACCACATCGGACCCTGCTGAAAATGGACAGTTTGGCATATCAGCGGCGGTAAGCTCAGACGGAAGCACTGTGGCCTCTGGCGCTTACGAGGCGACTGTCGGGACCTCGACGTACGTCGGCGCAGTTTATGTATTTGAAAAAGGTGCAACATGGTCCAGCAAGACCGAAACGGCAAAGCTTACGGCTTCCGTCGCTACCTCCGGTATGGAACTGGGCCGTTCCTTAGCAATAACTCCCGATGGAAATACGATTGCAGCGGGCGCTGACGGGACGAGTTTCAACCGCGGCGCAGTTTATGTTTTTAAGAAAGGTGCAGGATGGGTAAACGGGACCGAAGCTGCCAAACTTACAGCGTCTGACGCAGCTTCTGATAATTATCTTGGTATTTCAGTCGGGATAAGCTCAGACGGGAACACTGTTGCAGCAGGTGCATGGCAAGCATATGGCCAGGCAGGAGCGGCCTACGTTTTCGAACAGTCCGCCAGCAGCAGCCCTGCAATCTCCTGTTCGCCCGCTTCCAAGAATTTCGGGAGTGTCAACACGGGCACTTCCTCTTCCCAAACCTTTACCGTTTCCAATACGGGCACGGCTGCACTTACTATCGGTACTATTGCTGTTTCCGGGACCAACGCTTCTCTTTTTACGAATGGAAGCGACAATTGCTCGGGCCAGACGGTGGCTGCTTCGGCGACATGCACGTTCCAGATAACCTTTTCTCCTACCTCGGCAGGAGCGAAAGGGGCCACGGTATCCGTTCCATCCAATGATCCTGTAACACCTACGCTCAGCATCACCCTTGCAGGAACAGGCATCGAGGTCGGCACTCCCGTAATCTCGTCATCGCCTGTTTCCAAGAACTTCGGCAACGTCGGAACCGGAACGTCTTCTTCCCCTCAGTCCTTTACCATTTCCAATATGGGCACGCTGCCGTTGGTTATCGGCACGATTACCGTTTCGGGAACCGATGCGGCACAATTCTTGATTCAGAACGACAACTGTTCGGGCAATACCGTTGCCTCTTTGTCGAACTGCACCTTGCAGGGGGTGTTCTCGCCTACCTCGACCGGCTCGAAAACTGCATCGCTGTCCGTCCCTTCGAATGATCCGAACTCACCATTGTCTATACCTTTGACGGGCAACGGCGTTGTAACGATTGTAACGTCGTCAAACTCGGCCATCTCAGGCTACACGGAAGGAGATACACCAACCGGCGCGCCTTCGGGTTATACGGTCAGTAAGACACTCTCTTTTACCGCCACCGGCGTCGTAGCCACAGCCAACATAACTATCACGTACGCAAGCCTGCCGGCCAACCCGGTATTCTACAAGATCGTCAATGGAGCATGGAAGGAGCTTTACCCCACGAATCAATTGACAGGAATTACCAACGTTACGGTCACCGGTACTACGCTAAGCTTTACAATCACCGACAATTCCGACGCCGACGCGGACCCCGCGGTCGGCGCTATTGCAGACCCTGTGGTGGTTGGGCAGCAGGCGACCGCCAGCGGAGGTGGTAGCGGGGGCGGTGGTGGAGGTGGAGGTTGCTTTATCGCAACCGCGGCCTACGGCTCGTATCTCGATCCTCACGTAAAGGTGTTGCGCTATTTCAGAGACCAGTATCTTCTCACCAACAGCCTGGGCCAGGCCTTTGTGCAGTTTTATTACCGTCAGTCTCCGCCTGCTGCCGACTACATTCGTCAGCACGAAATACTGAGAACGGTTGCAAGATGCGTCTTAACGCCCATCGTTTATGTGATTCAGTACCCGTCGCTACTCCTCTTTGTCTGTGTACCCGCTGTGGCAGTGATAGTGAGCAGACGGAAGAGAAGAGGCATGTAGCCTGCTATTTCAAGAATAAGGACCCCGGGATCCTTTGACCCCGGGGTCCTGACTGATGGCGGTCCCTGGTCCTTCATTCAGATCGGCGACTCAGGCCGAGGTTTCCATCCTGAGGCCGTAGTCTTTGGCGGGAAGAAGCTCCCAGCCGCGGTCGCTTCCGATTTCAAGGACCCTTTCATGGTACTGGACGAGGCTCGACCTGTGGCCAACACTGACGTAGACGGTGTTGCTTTCCTTAAGATACCGGTAGATCATTGCCTCATTGTGAAGGTCGAGGGCACTCGTGGCCTCATCGAGAATCGCATACCGGGGCGCCGTCAGAAGGAGCCGCGCAAATGCGAGACGCTGCTGCTCTCCCAGGGAGAGGACATTATCCCAGTCGAGCACCACATCGAGGCCGCCTACCCGTTCCACAAGGTCAGGGAGGTTTACCTGTTTCAGTACGTCACGCAACGCCCCTTCCTGCGTGGTATCGCCCATGTTCGGGTAAAGAAGCTGCTCCCTCAAGGAGCCGATGACCATATAGGGGAGTTGGGGCAGAAAGAGCATCTCGGAGCGCTCGGGACGGATCACCTTACCCCTCCCCGTCTCCCAGAGCCCTGCCATGGTCCTTAAGATGGAGCTCTTGCCCACGCCGCTGGGGCCGACGATGAGAAGGCTCCCCTTCTCCTTCAGTTCAACGGAGAGGTCCTGGACGAGGGCCCGCCGCTTTTCGGGCGTCTCTACGACGAGGTGCTCCATTGCCAGGACGTCGCCTTTCTCAAGTTCAACCTTTTCACCTCCCGGGTCGACCCCCGCTTTCAGGGCTTCTGCAAAGGTATGGATACGGTTGATGGCCGCCGCAAAACTCGTGATGCCTTCGAACTGGCTGATGATGACCGATACCGCGGACCAGACCTGGAAAAAGGCCATTTCCCCCTGGGATATGACACCGAATTCGATCTTGCCGGCAAAGAAGAACTGGGCCAGGACGAAGGTGGGGAGAATCTTGATTACGGCGTCCCAGCCGCTCGTGAAGAACGTGAGGTTTCTCTGCCAGGCGATGAGGCGGTTGTAGTTGTCGACCACCCCCGAGAACCGGTGCCTTACCTGGTTGCCCTCCTGGGATTCGCCTTCATAAAAGGCAATGGACTCGGCATTGTTCCTGATATGGACCATACCGTAACGGAAATCGGCCTCCCGCCTGAGCTGCTGGAAATTCAAGAATACGAGCTTCTTACCGAAAAGGAGGGTAACCCCCGTCCCGATAAGGGCGTAGAGTATGAGGATCCCCATGAGCATCCCCGAGATGCTCCAGAGGACGCCGGACATGGCAATCAACTGGCTTACCGAGAAGAAGACTATGGAGAAGAAGGTGAGACTGGTGGTGGTAAAGTTTCCGATATCCTGGCTTATACGCTGATCGGGGTTGTCGATCTCCTTGTTCCAGTTCACATGGTAATAGGCCTTGTTGTGAAAGTAGAGAGTGAGGAAATAGTTGGTGAGCCACCTTCTCCAGAAGATACCCAGCTTCTTGGGCACGAAGCTGAAGAAGCCCGTCACCGGCGCCACCATGACGAGCACTGCGAGGACGATGACGACCTGGCGGTAGAAGAGGCTCACCTCTTTCTTGGCAAGGGCCGTCATAAGGTCCCGAAAGGCATAGGTGATGATGACGTTCATGCTCGTAAAGGCGATGAGGAGGCCCACGGTAAGCCCCAGGAAGCCCCATGCCCTCCACTTCTCCTCTGAAAGCCAGTATAGTCTTGCAATTCTCCAGAAGCGAAGCCAGAGCTCGCTCATACCAGTTTTTCCTGTTGATGGATCCGCCATGGCTCACCTCAATGAACTTTCTTTGAAATACCCACTATTTTCATGCAACCGGACTAAATTTGCAATGGGAAGATGGATATAAGGCAACGCCATCCAGATGTGAAAGTTGTTGATTAGGCAAGCGTTCTCTGGTATTTCAGATTGATGCAGGCTCCGGTTCGTCTCAATGATATTCTGCTGGTCCTCGTGGTCGCCTCCTCGACGATTGCGGCCATTCTCTATCCCGACTTCGGCTCCTCGTTTAAGGCTCTGCCTTTCTATTGCCTCATGATCAATTTCTTTCTCAGCTACCTCTCCATTGATCTTGCCTCCGTCTGGAAGGTGCTCAAGGGTCACAGCGCAGAGATCCTTCTCTTTACGGTGATGAAGCTCACCATTCTGCCCGTCATCCTCTATTTCGTCTTCTATATCGTGGCGCCTGATTACGCCCTTTCCGCCCTGCTTTTGACAGGAGTCTCCGCGGGTGTGGTTGCGCCCATGATCTCCAACATGGTGCAGGGCAACAGCGCGCTGGTCCTCGTTGTGGTGGTGATTACATCGGTTCTCGCCCCCTTTACGCTGCCGGCCATCATTAAGCTGGTTGTTGCAAAAGAGGTGGCCATCTCCTTTCTGTCTATGCTGCGGATGCTGGCTACGGTGATTTTTATCCCCATCGCCATCGTCGAGATCATCCGGTACCTGCTTCCCAGACTCGTAGCGCCCATCTTAAGGATCCAGTTTCCCGTCTCGCTTCTCATGTTCGCTTTGATCAGCCTGGGGGTCTTCTACCGGTACGCTACATTTTTCAAGAAAGATCCCTCTGTAATTATCATGGCCACGGTTGTAACTTTCGTTCTGGGGGCGATCTACTTTGGGGTGGGGATATTATTCTTCCGGAAAGGACCAGTGGCGAATCAACTGGCCGGTGCGGTCATGCTGGCCAATCTCAACAACGTTCTGGTCATCGTCTTTTCATCCCAGTTTTTCGGCCCCGTAGAGCCGCTGGTGGCCGCAATGTATATGATTCCCTTTTTCGTCGTCGTCATCCCCCTGCGCTATTATCACCATCGAAAGACAAGAACACCCTGACCGGTCTTCAGCGGGGAACCGAGACCTTATGAGGGCCTTAAGTTCCCCCTCCAAAACACCGAACATAAATAGGGTCTGTGGGCACCTGCCACCGTAAAGCTACTTTCCCGTTTGTGGGGGGCCTGACTCAATACCCCGCCGATCTGCGGGAGTCTATTGGAGGAAACCTTGTTCAAGAAACTGAGTATTTCCAGGAAAGTATCCAGTATTGTGGCCATCGCACTCCTCTTGTCCGTGGGGATTGTGGCGGTATTCTGCGTGATGGAGATGTCGGGCCTGGCCGATTCAATCACAGACACGACGCTGGGCAAGAAACTTGAGGGAGATGCCAAGTCAGCGCATTACTACCTGGAAAGATATTACGGCAAGGTAGGGTACAAGGATGGGCAGCTTGTGGACAAGGAGGGAAATCAGATCGCCGGGAGGTACGAGATGGTAGATGACATCTTGAACGACCTTGGAGATACGGCCACCCTCTTCATGAAGGATGGAGATGATTTCAGAAGGGTTGTCACCAACGTGAAGAAACCGGACGGCTCCCGCGCTGTCGGCACCCTCCTGGGCAAAGAAAGCGCGGCCTACGGCGATATTGTGAAAGGGAAACAGTACGTGGGCAAAGCGAACATACTCGGCAAGCCCTATCTGACAAGCTACATGCCCCTGAAGGGTGACAACGGCGAGGTAACGGGTATTCTCTATATCGGCATCCCCCGGGAGGAGGCGCACCTCCTGACGTCTAAAAGCGTCAGGAATACCATCGTCATGAGCGGCATTATCGGACTGATCATAGTGGTGGTCTTTGTGCTGCTCTCGATGATAGTCCTTAAGAAGGTACTGAAGGAGCCGATCTCGCGTATGGTGGAGACCTTGAAAGAGATTACGGAGAGCCTGGACATCACGAAACGCATACATATATCATCCCAGGATGAACTGGGTGAAATGGGACGGCATTACAACATGTTTATCGACAAGCTTCACGACACGCTGCAGGTGGTTGCCGGGAGCAGCGACACGATAGCCGCCGGTGCCGAACAGCTCGACACGTCCTCAACAAAGATGACAAAGGGGGTGGAACGATCGATAGAGCAGGCAAATTCCGTGGCCACTGCCGCAGAGGAGATGTCTGCCACCACCTCGGAAATAGCACGGAATTGCACGACGGCAGCAAAGAATTCCGAGAAGGCCAGCATTACGGCGACAGGAGGAGAGGGCGTCATAGTGGAGACCGTCCGGACGATGGGCAGGATAAGCGAACAGGTGAAAGTTACCGCCGCTGTTATTGAGGGGCTCGACTCACAGTCGGAGCAGATCGGCCAGGTAGTAGACCTTATCAATGACATCGCCGACCAGACAAATCTCCTTGCCCTGAATGCCGCCATTGAAGCTGCCCGTGCAGGCGAACAGGGGAGAGGATTCGCAGTTGTGGCGGATGAAGTGCGCAAACTGGCGGAAAAGACGGCGGAAGCAACGAAAGGCATAAAGAAGAATGTGGAAACGATGCAGAACGAAGTCCGACGCTCGGTGGAAACGATGCAGAAGACGGTGCAGGAAGTGAATGTCGGCGCCGAGGGGGCAAAGAAATCGGGGATCGCCTTCAAGGATGTGCTCGACCAGATCAATGACGTGACCTCGGAGATCAACCAGATTGCAGCGGCATCGGAGCAGCAGACCTCCACAACCGGCCAGATTGCAGATAACATCCAGCACATATTTTCCGCCGTCCAGGAAATGGCCGAGGATATACAGGGAAACGCTCAATCCTCATCCCGGTTCGCCCACCTCTCCAGGGACCTGCAGAAGCTGGTGGGGCAGTTCAAGTTATAGCAACGGCCACGGTGGCTCTGCTTTCCCTGGACCCCGGGTTGACAGCTCCTGCCTGGTCCGCTCAACGGGGCGGTCACGAGGGCTTTGCGGTGATTCCCGCCATTAATCTGAGTTGCCCGTCTCATAGAAACATGCTATTATCATGTCAACCGATTCCACTCATTCGCTCGGCGCCTCCTAAAAGGCATCGGGATGCTGAAAGTGATGACCGGGGTCGGATTCTAAACCTTCGGGGCTCGAATTCAGGGATTATTGGGGGGCTTGTGGGATAGTGGTTCATATTCCTACAACGGAGGTATTTACATGGAAGAAAAACTCGCAAACCCCGCACCGCTCGGCCTCATGGGCTTCGGGATGACAACGGTCCTTCTCAACATCCACAACGCAGGCTTCTTCCCCATCGGATCGATGATACTGGCCATGGGCCTCTGTTACGGCGGCCTCGCCCAGATCATCGCCGGCATTCTCGAATACAAGAAAGGAAACACCTTCGGCGTCACCGCCTTCACGTCCTATGGCCTCTTCTGGTGGACCCTGGCATTCATCCTCATATTCAAGGGCCTCCCCGGTAACGACGTGGCATTCATCGGCTGGTACCTCTTCATGTGGGGCCTCTTCACCTTCTTCATGTGGTTCGGCACCTGGGGCAAGAACAGGGGTATCCAGTTCGTATTCCTGAGCCTTACGATCCTTTTCTGGCTTCTCGCCGTCAGAGACTGGACGGGAAGCGAAGCAATCGGGACCCTCGCGGGATATGAGGGAATCATCTGCGGCCTTTCGGCCATCTACCTGGCCATGGCAGAAGTGCTCAACGAAGTGCATGGCCGCGTGGTTCTGCCGATCGGAGAGAAGAAAGCCGCATAAAGCAGACCACAAAGATTGACGGTGCAAAGATAAGGGGGATGGCCCGCCGCAAGGTTCGGGCTGTCCCCTTTTGTCCTTTTCATTTTCCCCTTCTTCATGCGAAGGGTATAGAAAGATGGGTCCCGATATAGTAGAATGTTCGGATTACGCAGAAGGAGCGCCGTTATGGAAGTGAAGATATTCAACCTCGACAGGGACCACAGCGACTTTCGCGATGAGCTGCATTCGGCCTTTGCCAGCGTTCTCTCGGGCGGTGAATACGTTCTCGGCAAAGAGGTCAGGGCCTTTGAGGAAGCATTCGCAGCTTACATAGGGGTCAGGTACGCCGTAGGGGTCAACAGCGGTACCGATGCCATCAAGATCGGAGGACTCGCCCTGGGGCTGAAACCAGGGGACAAGATGGTGACCACGCCCAACACCTATGTAGCCACGGCAATGGCCTTGTCCATGCACGGCATTACCCCCGTCCTCTGCGACATCGAGGAAGATACCTACAACATGGACCCCGGGAAGCTGGAAGCCCTGCTTCAGAAGGAGGAGGGGATCAAGCTCTGCATCCCCGTCCATCTTTACGGCCACCCCGCTCGTATGGATGAAATCAACGAGATCTGCAACAGGCACGGAGTCCTTGTCTTCGAGGACGCCTGCCAGGCCCACGGGGCCCTCTACAAGGAGCGCAAGGTGGGTTCACTGGGAAAAGCTGCAGCCTTCAGTTTCTATCCTACCAAGAACTTAGGCTGTTACGGCGACGGCGGCATGATAGTCACGGACAGCGAGGATGTCTACGAACGGGCGCTCATGCTCCGCGCCTACGGACAGGAGGCGAAGCACGTTCATGCAGTGGAGGGGTTCAATTCCAGGCTCGACGAGGTGCAGGCAGCGATACTCAGCGTCAAGCTGTCCAGGCTGAACTGGTTCAATACCCACAGACGCCATGCCGCATGGCTCTATCTGCGGGAATTAAGTGATACGCCCCTGG
>CAYOYU010000099.1:0-2679 GCA_964408265.1 uncultured Syntrophorhabdaceae bacterium | reverse complement strand
AGGCAGCCTGGGCATACCACGTCTACCACCTTTATGCGGTACGGTGCAAGAAACGGGACGAGCTCATGCGGTTCCTCTCGGACCGGGGCGTCACCACGCTCATTCATTACCCCACACCCATTCACCTCCAGAAAGCATACAGCCATCTCGGGTACGGTCCAGGCTCATTCCCCGTTGCCGAAGAGGCTGAGCAGGAGGTGCTGTCACTCCCCATGTTTCCCACCATAAAGGAAGATGAAGTGGTCTATGTTGGGGCACAGATAAGGGAGTTCTATGGACTGTAGGAGAAATAACGCAAATCCTAAATTCGAAATCCTAAATCCTAAACTGTGCTGCGAACCTGACCGTTCAGGCAGGAGGAGGAATCCTTCAGGATCTGGATACTCCGATTCGGTCCTTTTCCCTCTTTAGGATTTCGATATTCGGATTTAGTGCTTAAATAGTATATTGTAGGAGAAATGAAGCAAATCCTGAATTCGAAACCCTAAACTCTAAATGAGCAGCCTGGCAGCGACGGATCAATTATTTGTGATGAATTGGATGTTGACATTTGGTGATTGGATATTCTCTTGACTTTAGGATTTGGATATTCGGATTTAGTGCTTAAATAAGGATATTTTCGATGAAAGTTCTTCATCTCTTTAGCGACTGGAAATGGACCGGTCCTGCAGAACCTACGGTTTCGCTCTGCGAAGCCCTGGCCCGGGAAGGCATCGATGTAACCATAGCCTACAGGAAGACACCCATCGAATTTCCCGAGAGGACCGTGGAAAAAGAGGTGAAGAGACGGTCCATCCCCTTCTACGAGGGGTTCAGGCTGAACCGGTACTTCTCAATGAAGGACTGGCTTTTCGACATCCGCTCCATCAAGGAGTATGTTCTCCGGAATAAGGTGGACATCCTCCATGCCAACCTCTCTCACGACCATCTTACCGCTCTCTTTTCCGTCGGCTTCTCGAACAGGCGCCCCCTGCTCATAAGGACGGACCACAAGAGGGACGGCATGCCGGCGGGGCGCTTCGTCAAATGGACGCTGGACAGGACCGACGGCGTCGCCACGTACAGCAACAGGATACGCGAACAGGACGTGACGAATTTCTCCTTCCCCATGGAACGGACCTGCGTCATATCGCCGGGCGTCGTACCCTATGCGGGACCCCTGAGAAATATGCGGCAGGAACTGGGCCTCAAGGAAGAGGATAAGGTGGTGGGCATCATAGGCAGGCTCAAGCCGGACCGAGGGTACGACGTGGTCCTCAAAGCCTTCGCCCTTGTGAAGGAGCGTGTGGGCAACGCCAAACTCCTCATCATGGGAAGGAGTTCCCAGATCGAGAAGAGTATCATGGAACCCCTGGCGCAGCTGGGCTTGACGAACGATGTAGTCCTCGCGGGATACCGGATCGACGACTACTTCTCCGTAATCGACACCTTCGATCTCTTTGTCATGATGCGGGCGGGAAGCGACGGGACGGCCAGGGCCCTGAGGGAGGTCATGGCAATGGGCAAGCCTGCCATCGTCTCCACCCTCGGCATGCTGCCCGAACTCGTGGATGACGAGGCAACAGGATTCGTCGTTGACCCTGATCCGGCGGCGCTGGCGGAAAAGATGGCCCTTCTCATCGGCGATGACGGGAAAAGAAGCCTCTTCGGCGCAGAGGCCCGCAACCAGGCCGGCCGAAAATGGAACTTCCAAACCCAGGCAAGGGAGATGATCCGATTTTACGAGACCCTTCTGAAACTGGGCAGGAGATAGCAGCCCCTGCCGACCACAGGTTCCTTGTTGTCTCGAGTCCGGTTGCACATCTGCGGCGGGAACCCATAGACCGGCCCCACGACCACAGCCGCGACGACCTTCAGGAAACCCAGCTTCTCTACAACGAAACAGCAAGAATGGAAAGGGAGAACAGGGAATGGTACTTCGTCGAAGCCCTGGAACAGAAGCGGTATGGAGCCGACGGCATATGGCGGGGATACCCGGGATGGATAAGGAAGAGCGACGTCCTTTCCGTTGACACCCTTCCCTGCTATGATGGGGTGGTAAAGAAAGGGGCCGCAATGGTCCGGGAAACTTCCCGGAGAGGATCAAAGGCGCTCGCCGTGGTTTTTCCGGGCACAAGGTTCGTGGCCTGCGGTCCCGTGGAGAACGGCCTCCGCCCGGTGCAAACACCCAACGGGCAGACCGGGTGGGTGCGGGAGGAGAGCCTCCGGTTCAACCGGGAAGGACGCACCGAGGCGCAGGTACGACGCGACATCGTGGCGGCGGCACGCCTCTTTCTCGGCACACCCTACCTCTGGGGCGGAAGAAGCATGGGAGGCATCGACTGCTCGGGTCTCACGAATCTGGCCTTTCGCCTCGTGCACCTGGACATACCGAGAGATGCCCGGGACCAGTGGCTTCGCGCCAAAGCAGTCACCCCGGACAGGCTGAAGCCGGCAGATCTCATTTTCCTCTCTGCCCCGGGGAGTCACGACCTCATCAACCATGTGATGCTCTATATCGGCAATGAGGCCTTCATCGAGGCGCTCAAGACGGGGACATTCGTCCACAGGAAGACCTTTCAGGAGAGCTTCGGGCTCAGCCTCAAAGAGCTGATGAAAAGCGACTGCCGGATTGAAGACGGCAGAAAAGGCTATTTCGGGACCCTGCTGGAGGTTCCATGAAAAGGGGTAATGGCGGGT
>CAYOYU010000098.1:9315-16642 GCA_964408265.1 uncultured Syntrophorhabdaceae bacterium | reverse complement strand
CCTTGAACTCTCCCTCGGCAAACTCCCGTGCCGCCTGTCTGATGTCTAGCTGCTCGCTGTTCAGTTCCATGGTGGTCTCTCCTCTACAATCCAGGACTCAGAATTCCGGGTGATGGTGGGAGGGCCGGCGATCATTGGGGGATGTGATTGAAAGTCGGCCCTCCCATGGAGAATTTGCATATTTGTTCTTTTGCCCGGTGCTTTTAACTCAACTCTCGCTTCAATATCTTCCCGGCGGGATTCTTCGAAAACGAATCCATGAACTCAACGGTCTTAGGGGGGCCTGTCTTTTGCAAGTTTATCCTTGCCAAATAAGGCCATTTGCTTATCCGTAACCTGCGCACCATCCTTCAATACCACGCGCTCCACCTGTCTGCCTCAATAAAACCGAGCGGCGGGCACAAGTGGTAACGACGCTATGTTACTTGTTCTCTCGTGGCTTTCAGTGCTTCTTCAGCCTCGGTTATTATCTGTTCCATTAATTCACTGCAGGGAAGCAAGTCGTCTATACCGCCACAGCACTGCCCGATGGGTAGTATCCCCTGCTCTTCGTCACCATCTTGTATTGCCTTTTTAGCCCTTATAGCAGCAGTGGCCAAACGGGCTTGTTTTGAAAGAGAAAGTCCTTCCTGTACATTCTTCATCCTAAAGGCGCTACTGATCATTTCGTAAGTTGACAGTTTCAGGCTTCGTTTTATCTCTAACACGCCAGAGAACCATGTGAGTAACGGTAGTCTGTTCTTTATCAGTGCCTCTGCCAATCCGGTCTTTAGAACCCTACCGGGCATCCCGTCAAAAACACTGTCATACAGAGTATCTTCCTCGCCAGCTCGTAGACAGAGCCGTCTGAACCTGTCGTGAAGGATACTTTCTTGTGTAAGCATAAACCTAGTACCCATGGCGATGGCATCAGCTCCCAACAATAGCGCAGCCGCCAGCCCTCTACCGCTGTAAAAACCTCCGGCGGCTATTACTGGGATGTTCAAGAGATTGACAACAAGCGGTACCAGAATGAGTGAAGTCACGGTACCGCCATGTGCTGCCGCCTCATATCCTATAATAATAACGGCGTCAGAACCCGCCTTTTCGGCAGCGACTGCGTGTTTCGTGGTAGCCACACTCGCCAGAACTTTTCCTCCGCTTTCATGAACCTGTGAAACAAACCATGGTCTGCCGAGAGAATAATTGATCACCGGGACTTTCTCATCTAAGGCTATCTTGATATTCTCATCAGACCTTGGAGCCGACAGCACCTGATTAATCCCGAACGGCCTCCCAGTGTACCTCCTAATCTCTCCAATGGCTATCCGGAGCTCCTTAGGGGTAAACTGCGTAGCTCCCAAAATCCCTAGTCCTCCCGCGCTGGAGACGGCGGATACCAGCCGCGGCTCAGTTAGCCAGTTCATCCCGGACATTATGATTGGATGTTTAATGCCAAACAACTTTGTTACCCTAGTCTCGAGCATTTCTCAACCTGCTCAACGCTATCTTCTTTACAACCATCCGCGGTATCACCAAAGTCTTATGTTCCTTTTTTTCCTAATCTGCGTCCCCACTTCAGGAAGTCGGACTGAAAGTAGGAATCTCCTTTTCAAGAACTTCGCCTGCACAGAGAATGCCGGATCGCGCAGCGGCGTCAATACCGACACCCCGCGTACGCACTGTATCCCCAGCGAAAAACAGGCCCCGAACACCGGGAGCCTTGTGGGGTAGGCGATGCCGGCCGGTATAGAACGGACTTCGTCTAAGCCCGTCAGTGACAAAGGTAATCCGACGTCTCTTCGCCAGAATTTTACCTCTGTAGATCTCAGGGTACATGAGCTTGAGATCCTCCTCGACGGCTTCAAAAGCGGCATCGATTTTCGATCGATCCCCGCGGACGCTGTCTCGCAGATAGCCTGCGCCAGCACTGATCCACTCCCGCCCATGCGGCGCTACAGTGGGGTCCGAGGCTGACACCACCGAACACTGATGGGGCATCTTGGAAATTGGCAGCTCGAAAGCGACTCGGTGGCACGTATCTTGGAGCACCGGTTCAGCCATTATGAAGTTCGTTCCGATAGTGCTGTCAGATAGCGGTAACGGCGACTTGTAGCTTCGCACAAGGTTCACGAACCATTCGGGGAAAATCTGCTCCGAGATATAACCAAAGAGGTCCCAGATCGGGATGCTGCATACAACGGCCGGTGATTCAACCACTTCCGTCTCGGGTAATTGATATTCCATCCCTGCTACGTGATCTCTCTCAATAGTCACACCAGTTATCTCACCGTACTTGACCAGGATCTTATGCACCCTAGTTCCTGTGCGCACCTCTCCACCGTTCGATTTAATGTACTCGACGAGAGGGGCAATCAGGTTAGTTGAGCCTCCGACTCCGACGTTTCCCGTGGATAACCGGTGCAGGCAGTCCATGCTCATTTTCATTGTAATGATCATCTCACCGGCCGACACCTCCTCCGGATAAGGAATCGTTGCAAGGACCCAGACAACCGCACGAAAGAAGTCATACACGTTTTGCCGGCCGGTTAAGGTCCTTATCCAGTAATCGAATGAAATATCATCCCATCGCTCCGCTTCCTCATAAGTCATATTGGCCGCGGCCGCAATGACACGCTTGAAATCGTCCCGATCGACTCCTTGAATCAATTCCTTCATGGGCAGCCAACGGCCATCGCGAAAAAGGGCCATGCCCTCTTGAAGGGGGCTTAGCTTAAGCTTATCGAGGCCGGGCCCCTGTTCGTAAACTACGCCCAAGGCCCCCCGGTCCGCCATGGTCACGGCGTGGAAACCGCCATAATCCATGCGGTATTGTTCGCCTTCAATCTGATGGTGCAACGTGGTTGCTCTCCCGCCGATTTGCGGCAAGCTTTCCAACACCAGGACCTTTTTCTTGGCGGCTGCCAGAATGCAGGCAACGCATATCCCTGAAACCCCGCCCCCAATCACAACGGCATCCCATCTCTCCATCTTTTCTCCCTCAAGACCCCGGATTTCAGTAAATCTTCTCCCCGATCTGAGACGGTTGTATGCGAATTCATAAAGAGTCTACGTCTATCTATTTATACCTGGAGCCTCTTCTTCCCCTCACGCACAAAGAAGAGGGCAGTCGTTCCTATTACTCCCAGTCCCGCTGCATAGACCCACGACCACATCCAACCCTGCGTTTTATCAGCTATGAGCCCGAACACGGGGACACCGAAAATCACGGAAGCTGCAGCGATCGCAGTACCGAAACCCGTCACTGTGCCACAGTGTTCTTTTCCACCGAACTCCCCCAGCATGGTAAAGAACAGCCCGGCCCAGCCCACTGCGGCAAATCCGAAAACTGCCGAACAGACGAGCAGCGCCCATTTAGGAGTACCAACCGGCAGGAGAGCTATGATTACGGAAAAGATCGTGGCAATCGCGCCCAATATGATGAAGGTCTCCTTCCTCCTCCCACCGAAGAGGCGGTCGCTGATTATTCCGGTGATGGGTTTTCCGAAGAGGCCGCCCACATCGACGGCTCCCAGAAAGAAGCCGGCTGTCACGACAGGAAGCAGCAAATGCTCTTTGAGGTAAAGAACATAGTAGTTAAATACGCTGAATTCGTTTATCGTGAGGCATATTCCCGCGATGGCGACGAACCATATATCCATGGACTTGAAAACCACCAGGCTCGATTCCTTCTTCAGAACCGGAGGCGGCTCACACACGAGTTCGGTCTCACCCCTCGCTTCTGCTGGCGGTGCGCCCTTTCCCATGCTTTCCGGTGGGTCCCTGTAAAGCAGGAACGATACGGTCCCCAATACAATTGCCGTGATGCCCAGGAGCACGAAGCCGGTGCGCGCGATCGCCGGCGCCGATCACGCGCTCAGCACGAAGCCGATGCGCCACCCATACGCACCGGCTATCGCCGGAAGGGTGAGGGCGGTGCTCAGACCGGCCAAGTTGAGGCTCGTTTGCTTGATACCCATGGCCATACCACGTTCTTTGGCCGGGAACCATAGTACTACACCCGTGCCTGTACCGGGCGTGACCAGTCCCAAAGACAAGCCGACCAGGAACATTACGAATAGGCTCCACGCAAAGGTGGTCGTAAAAAACATACTGATCAGCACAATGCCGCCTAGCACCATGCCGCCGGATAATACCCTACGGACCCCCAGTTTGTCCGTCAACCAACCCGCCGGGAGCAGTGTGCACACGAAGCCTGCCCCGGCGCACGATACATAGAAGCCGAACTGGGCCTTGGTAAGCGCCAGATCACTCTTCATGAAAGGTGCTAGGGGCCCCAATCCGAGTCGTGACATGTACGCTACACAAAAAGCCATCCAACACACAAAGAGTATGACCCAACGATAGCTGTTAGAATATTCCTTCGCTACACTAAATGCCGATGCCTTTTGTGACACGCTTATGTCCATTTGCTACCCCCCCTTTTTTTGGACTACTGTCCCGTCATTAACCTAACCACCTCGAACCATCCTAATCGCCTCCCATCCTGTGGTCCAAATGCCACACTTAGCATTCGGATCTTCCCACAATCATGCCTATTCTACACGTCCCAGGTTCGCGCTCGTCCAGGCATGCCGACATCCGCCCTATGACTTCTCTCCACATGGGCCGATCCTTCGGCAAGCCGGTTGCGAGATTCCCTGTCAGATCGTGGGCACACCCTCGCTAAGTAAGGCCTCGGCTATCCTGTCATTGTGAAACTCAGTGTCGCCCATGCTGAACTCAAAAGCCTTGGCCCTACGGAAGAAAAGCCCTATGTCGGCTTCTCTTGTGGTGCCGATTGCACCGTGAATCTGGACAGCCCTTTCACTGATAAATTTATACGCCTCATTCACGTGGGCCTTTAAAACCGAAACCTCGGTCGCAGTGCACTTTCCCTCATCCAGCTTGCTTGCCACCTTATAGAGGTAGTTGAAGCCCGTGTCATAGGCGAGCAGCATGTTTGCCATATAGTGTTGGATTGCCTGGTAACTACCGATGTGCTTGCCGTACTGCTCCCGCTCCTTGGCGTAAGCAGCCGTGATGTCAATGGACGCCTTACACCCTCCAATCATCTCGGCACAACGGGCGACAGTTACAATGGGAGAAACCCTATCGAGGATCGCCCATCCCTCTCCCACCGGGCCGATGACGTCTTTCCGGGAAGCCCGCACATTGTTAAACGTAACCTTGCACGTATTGTCCATACCGATAGAGGGAAGTTTCGTCCGCGTAATGCCAGGGTGATCAGCGTTCACAAGAAAGAGGGTAATCCCCGCATCACCCGCCCTCGCCGCCACAATCAACTTGCCGGCCACGTTGGCGTCCATAACGAACATTTTTATACCATCGAGGCAATACTCCTCCCCTTGAGGCTGGGCCTTCATCAGGATGCCAGACTCAAAGTAGCTTGCCTCCGCTTCATACTGAGCCAGCGCCACAATAAGGCTTCCGTCAGCAATTTGCGGCAAAAGGTCTTTCTTTTGCTCCTCCGAACCCCCTTCCAGGATGATAAGGCCGGACTGCATGGATGATAAAAAAGGGCTCGGATAAGCAGCCCTTCCAATCTGTTCGCAAATGATGACCACGTCTACGACCTGCCCGCCAAAACCTCCATACTCTTCCGGCAACAACAGGCTCTGCCACCCAAGGTTCCCCATCTGCCTCCATAGTTCGGGGGAATAGCCAACCTTGCTATCTTCCAGTTCCTTTACGCGACTGTAAGGGCACTTGCCTGCAAATAATTTCATCGCCGTGTTTCTTAACATTTCTTGATCGGATGTGAAATCCAGGTTCATTATGATCCTCCTTATTTCCTGGGAAGTTGAAGACCGGCCCATGCTATTAGATTGCGCTGGATCTCACTCGTCCCCATGGCGATATTTCCACCTATGCTCATCTGATAAAGGTCCGGCATCATTCCGGAGAGGGGTGCCTCTTCGGACTCCTCCAGCGTTCCGTAGAGACCTGCGCTCTCTGTGGCAACCATCGAAACCCTCTGAAGCAGCTCGGATCCAAAGACCTTTGACTCCGAGGCGGCTGACGCCGCAAAAGCCAGACCACCCTTTTCCTGCAGCCATGCGATCTTGTAAGCCAGAGTCCTGCCGACCTCAATGTCTGAATACAGTTTGGCGATCTTTTGCCGCACCAGGGGATTCTCGCTCAGCAGGCGCCCATCCCTCTTGGTGGTCTTTAGGTACCCTATAAATTTCTCCAGCACGGATCGTGACTCGGAATATTTGTCGACGCCTGACCTTTCGAAGTTCATCGTCTCCCTGGTGAGCCTCCAGCCTTCTCCCTCCTGTCCGATCAGGTCCGTCGCCGGGATTGCAACATCGCTAAAGAAGATTTCGTCAAAGATACAGCGCTTGTTCATATACTCTATGCGGCGTATCTCCATTCCAGGAAGGTCGTTTCTCGCGCAGAAAACCGAAAGTCCGGCGTTACCCTTCGATGCCGGATCGGTGCGAAGAAGAAGAAAGATGTGATCAGCCCGGTGAGCACCGGTTGACCAGGTTTTCTGGCCGTTCACGATGTAATAATCCCCGTCTTTAATAGCTTTGGTTGAAAGAGACGCAAGATCCGAACCGGAATTCGGCTCGCTCCACCCCTGACAGTAGTGAACCTCCCCTTTGGCGATGGGAGGCAGCAGTCTCTTCTTTTGCTCTTCCGACGCAGCTACGAGAAGCGTCGGCGCGAACATGCCCACCCCCCAGAAATCGACCCCGGGCGCACGGTAATACGACCGTATCTCATTAAAAATGAGCTGCTCCAGAATGGATGCTTCCTGGCCTCCATATTCCTTTGGCCAGGCTCTGCATGTCCAGCCCTTGGCCGCAAGCTTCTTTTGCAGGTACCTGTGGAAATTCCAACCCTCGTCCTCTTCGAACATCGCATCGAAACGACTCTTCGTCTGGTATACCAGTGGTGCGTTCTTCATCTCTTCCCTGAAGAAGCCTTCGCACTCCTCTTTAAATGCCAGTTCTTTTTCCGTCAAATTAAAATCCATAGAACAACCTCCCTATATCGTCGAGCTTGGATGAGTTTTCAGCTTCTTCCTCTTTCTAATCCTCAGATCGGCAATCAGTCTTCCGGGCAGATCTTTAGTGGACCAATGGCCGATACTTTCCCCGTCGCTGCTGCCCCACTTTCTCCGACTGCTACTACTTCTTCTTTCTCATCAAGAAAGCCTGGACCCTCTGTTTATGCTCATCAGACTGGGAACACTCTTTCTGGGCCTGTACTTCGAGATCAAGAAGGGCAGGAAATTCTAGATGGCTCGCCTGATTTAATATCCTTTTCATCAGTCCAATCGCCTTTGAAGACAATTGGGCCATTTCTCCCGCCA
>CAYOYU010000098.1:1980-9305 GCA_964408265.1 uncultured Syntrophorhabdaceae bacterium | reverse complement strand
TCAAAGCGCTGAGAACGATCACACGAATTTCTCCCGCCAAGCCCTTTGCACTCCCGTCCAGGTCCTCCATTGGAACCACTCTGTTTACCATTCCAATGGAGAGCGCTTCTTCTGCGCTCAGCGTCATACCAGTGAAGAGCAACTCTTTCGCCTTGGCCAACCCGACGAGCCTTGGCAGGAAGTACATTCCCCCCATATCTGAAACCAGTCCGATTTTCACGAAGCTCTGCGAGAACTTGGCATTGCTTGCCGCTATGATGATGTCACAGGCCATCGCGATGCTGCATCCGGCGCCTACCGCAAGCCCGTTCACTGCCGCAATGACCGGTTTCTCCGTATTCATCAAAGCGACCACGATCTGTTGCGCACGTTTCAAACCAGTGTCCACCTGGTCTCCGCTGTGTCCTTTTATGGATGAAACATCCACACCCGTACAAAACGCCGGTCCAGTGCCCGTCAAAATCAGAGACCTTATGGTGTCGTCATTTCGGGCATCCTTGATTGAACTCACCAATTCTTCCCTCGTTTCCGCATCAAAAGCGTTCATTACCTCAGGACGATTGATCTTGATGAGTGCAATATGGTTTTCTTTCTCGTAAATCACCTTGTCAGACATAAGCTCTCCTTTCACCTTCCCTGGAAGGTTGCTTTTCTTCTTTCCGTAAAGGCTGCTATTCCTTCCTTTTTATCTTCCGTGGCACAAAGCTCTCCAAAGACCTCGGCTTCCTGCCGCAACCCCTCTTCTAAGCCCTGGCTTTGCACCATCTTCAGCAGCTTTCTAATTGCCTGGACTGCCAGAGGTGGTTGGTCGGCAATCCGTCGAGCCATGTCCTTAGCGACTTCAAAGAGCGATTCTGCTTTCACCACGCGGTCTACCAGCCCACAAGCAAGCGCCTCCTGGGCGGTCACCGTTCCGCCGCTAAGGAGAAGCCACCTTGCCTTAGATAGCCCGATCAAGCGTGGAAGGATCTGCGTACCCCCCGCGCCCGGCAAAACCCCAAGATTAATCTCCGGCTGACCAAACTTCGCTTCCTCCACCGCTATCCTGAAATCGCAGCGCAACGCCAGTTCCAATCCTCCCCCCATGGCATGGCCGTTTATCGCGCAGAGAACCGGCCTCGGAAAAAACGAGACTTTTGAGAACACCTCCTGCACATACAAAACAGTCTCTGTTCCCGTGCTCCTGTCCATCTCGGCTAATTCCTTCACGTCGGCGCCGGCAACGAACGTCTTTCCGTTCCCCCCAGTAACAATCAGCGCCCTAATGGACGGGACGGACGAAGCTTCGTCAAGAATACCTCCCAGTTCCGAAAGGACGACGCGGGCGAGCGAGTTGGCTGGAGGATTGTCAAGCGTTATTGTCCCGATCCCGTCCTCTTCCTCCCACCGCATGTACTTATATTCTTTCACCGGTCCTCCTTATCAGACTTCCACTATCATCGCTTCCGAAAGAGCCAGCCCTCCGCAGAGGGACACGATGGCCTTTCCTCCGCCCCTGCGTCTCAATTCGTACATTGCGGTCATCAGGAGTCTGCATCCCGAAGCACCCACAGGATGTCCTATAGCCACCGCTCCACCATTTACATTTGTCTTCTCTCTAAGGGATTCCAGCTTCTTTTGATTCCCATCTGCCAGGATCCGGGTGCCGATCAAAGCCATCGCTGCAAAGGCCTCATTGATCTCGATCACGTCCATGTCGTCAGCCGTCAATCCCGCTTTCTTCAACAGCCACTGCATATTGAATCCCGGTGCCGCAGCCATATACTTAGGTTTGCTGGCATACCCGCCGCAGTCTACAACTCTTCCAAGAATCTCCAAACCCATCTCTTCGGCTTTCTTTCTTTCCATAAATAGGATAGCGGAAGCACCGTCATTCATGCCCGGGGCATTTCCAGCGGTCACGGTCAGGCTGCCAAATACCGTATCGAGTTTCGCCAGTTTTTCAATGGTGGTATCCGCTCTCGGCTGTTCATCTTTTTCGATTACTATCGGAGGACCCTTCTTTTGAGGAATTTGGACAGACATCAGTTCCTCACCTATTTTGAACTTCCCTTCTTTGAAGGCTTGTTCGTAACGCATCTGACTCGTATACGCCCACTTATCCTGTTCTTCCCGTCCCTCTCCATATTCCAGGGCCACATCTGCGGTGTCGGCAGAAGCCGATTTGAATCCCGGATAAATCAGCCCGTCATAGAAGTCATTCGCTACCACGCTCCCATACTTGGTGCCCCAGCGGACTCCATAGGGGAGAACAAGTCCTGTGCGGCTCTGACTCTCCGCCCCCACCGCCATGGCGGCGTCACACTCTCCCAGCTTGATAGCACGATACGACATGCGGGAAGCTACCAGACTGGAGGTACAGGCTGAATCGATGGTTACGGAGAAGATATGATCAGGGAACCCTGCTTTGAGGGCAATCTGCCTTCCCACCACGGACGGGGGATAAGACTCAAGAGAGATGGCATTGCCCGCGTAAATTTCCCCTACTACATCCAGGGGTACGTTAACGCGCCGCATTGCCTCCTTCATGGGCAGTGCGCCCAACTCTTGTATAGGAATATCTTTCATGGGCCCGCCAAATCTTCCAAAAGGCGTTCTCACCGCGCTGACAATCACTACATCTCGATCCATTTCCTAACCTCCATGGTTTTTTAATTTGCAATATGACAATTTCTCTAAGGGAACAGCGAGGCCTCCTTCACAAACCCTTCATCCTATACCGACGTGCTTCGCAACGGATCGTTCCGCATGCATCAGCGGTTCGCTGATGCGGGTCTGTACCACCCAAAACGATGAGAGATGCAGACCCACTTCCCTTCCTTTGGACAGACTCCACTTCTCTATCCACCAATCTTGGCCAGTCTCTTTGCATAATCAGACTGGATTGTGCGGACCCGTGCGATATCCTTATCTGAAACAAATTTTTCTAGGTCCACCTTGAAGGATGGATATTTGGCGCGTTCGAACCAATCTTTCAGCTTAAAAGGTATAGTTGCGTAAATGCCGAGACCGCGCGTGTTATTAAGAAGCGGTACGATCTCGCCTTTCTGCTTGTCGGTGATTTCGATAGGCATCATGCCGACACCCTTGCCGCCGGCGCCCATCATAAGATCCTGCTCCATGGATGCCCTTGTAGCCACGGCCCAGATCACCTCATCGGAGTCGCGAACGTCAACATCTTCGTCCACTACCACCACAAGCTTTGTCCCGGGATAGGTTGCAAAGGTATTCTCAATGAGGTTCCTCTCCCATCCGTCGTCAAACTTGGCACGTTTCTTGATTTGAATTCTTGTCGTTAAGTAAGCTGGGTACAACTGGTACACGTCCTGCACTAGGCCCGGGACCATACACTCGAAGTTGTGGTAGAGAGCGGATTCCCGGAGCATTGCATAATAGCAGTCCGCCTCCAGCGAGTCAGCCAGTATCGCGTAATATATCGGATTCTTCCGATGGGTGACGGCGGTCACTTCAAATTTGTATACCTCCCGAGCACGGCCCAAGTATTTCGGCCATTCGGGGAAGAATGGGGTAAGCCTGCCTCCTTTTTCTCTGGCAGCTTCAGATTCCCAGACGTTTCGGGTCGCCGTAATGTAGCCTTCCAATACGATCTCCGACTCGGCCACCGCGTAAGCATCTACCGTTTTGGCCTTGACCAGATCCACCGGTCCCCCCTGCATCGTTCCGGCAACGCCTATCTCGTTGCCTCCAAAGGGCATCATCACAGGCATGACTCCTGCCCCTGATACGTTAAGGACTGAGGGCGGAGTACCCATGTTCGCAGTAACCGGGATCCTCTTCCCCGGGTTCCGGTCTAGAATGGCCCTTATATGGCTTCCCGGGACCGCCATGACGGAGCACCAATCTTTACCCATGGGCATCGTCCGTTTGAATGAAATCTCCATTCCGCCGTCAAATAGCTCTCCGGCAAACAGATAGTTGCAGCACCCGATGATGGGGCCCACATCTCTCTCGCTGTGAGTCAGCACCGGAAGAATCTTCATTAAATCGATATTCTTGTCGATAACCACTTCCTGACAGGGCGCGTCAGTTACGTAGTTGGGGGGCGTTGGATGCCGAAGAGCATTCCTACCCCACTCGAGAGCTTCCTTATGGCTATTTAGGCCAAACAATTTGTATATGTTCTCGCGAGTTGCCTGTAGATTCCCGGCCACCCGCATATTCTTGTAGCCTTTTATGTTGTTGAACACTATAGGCGGCCCACCGTCGAGCGCCTTCTCAATACCCGCGATTTCGAGCTTGGGATTGACCTCCTTGTCTATGACCACGCATTCCTTCTCGAAGAACTTCAGCGTATCCCTGAAACTTTTGACTCCGTCTTTCATGTTCCTTTCTCCTTATGGTGTATTTGGCTTCTTTTTCTATTGCATTTCGCCGGCTATCAAGGCCTCTCGCATCTTCTTCCGGATAGTTTTACCCGTGGGTGTCTTAGGCAGATCCTCCACGTACCGATAACTTCGAGGAATCTTATACATCGACAGAGTACGCTTACAAAGATTGTTAAGTTCTTCCTCCAGTTCCGAAGAACCGCACGATCCCTTCTCGAGCACCAGCACAGCGATAATATCCTGTCCTCTTACGGGATCAGCAATCCCGATGACGCACGCATCTTTTACGGCGGGATGCTTCATCACAACTTCTTCGATTTCTCCCGGGTAGATCCGGAATCCGCCACTTTTGATCATGTCGTCCTCTCGCGAGGCAAAAGTGATGCATCCGCCCTCATCTATACGTGCCAAGTCTCCTGTATAGGTCCAGCCATTCTTGACCATCTTCCGCTGCAAATTCAAGCTGCGTTCGGGGTCGTCTGGATCGACCGCATACATACATCCTGTAGGGCCTTTAGTCGCTAGGTGCCCAACCTCCCCTGGAGGCAAGATCCGACCTTCATCATCAAGGCACTTTATAGTCCATCCCGGATATGCGATCCCACACGAATTATAATTGGGAGCAGCTGCCATCTTGTTACTGGCGGCAAGAAAGAACAATTCCGATGACCCAAACCCCTCCCAGATATCAAGACCGGTCTTGGCTTTCCATCGCGGACCCGCCTCCTTGATGGCGTCAGCACCGCAGGTGCAGAGCCGTAAAGAGCTCAGATCATACTTGTCGAAGTCTTCAAATTCCAAAAGCCTTCGGTAACTCGCCGGCACGCCTGTTAAAATGGTAGCCCGATGCTTCTGAACGGCCCCCAGCACCAGATCAGGCTGAAACTTCGGGACAAGGGATACCGAGCCTCTGCCGGTAAAAGGAATCACCATAAATATGCAATACCCCGCAGCGAAGGCCACAGCTGATGAGCCGCACATAATATCGCCTTCTTCCATTTGGTAAAGGTATTTATTGGACAAGAAGCCCTGGGCCAGCATACCGCCCACTGAGTGCAGACATCCTTTGGGAGCTCCGGTCGTGCCTGAAGTAAACATTATTAGACCTGCCGAATCCCTTGGCACCTTGACCGCTTCCAGGTTCTTACTTCCTCTCTCTACCATACGAAGGAAGGATGGAACGTCCTTATCACCGTACGGTTCCTGCCCTTCCTCGACCGCGATCACCCGACCTTCGTACCGTGCAAACACGGGATCTTTAATGGTCGGTTCGAATAAGGATTGGCTCACGAAAAAAACCTTTATACCTGCTGTCTTTAAGACATGCATATCCTCGTTCCTTGACCATAGGCGGGAAAGCAGCACCGGCACCGCTCCTATTTTCAGTATGGCAAAGTTCAAAGCGTGAGCTTCAGGTTGATTTACAAGCTTTACTCCAACAACATCTCCAGGCTTAACACCAAGAGAGAGAAGACTATTTCCGAGGCGATCCACCGTCTCCATGAGCTCGTTGAACGTGATGCGCCGCTCCTCAAAATAGATAGCGGTCTCTTGCCCCCGGCCATCACGGATCTGCTTTCCCAAGAGCTCTTCCGTCATGTTCACCCGCTCAGGTATCGCTACCTGACCAAGAGGAAGTATAAGATCCGGCCTCAATTCTTTCGGCGGATACAAATCTCTTAAGTTCCTTCCCATAAGACCCCCTTTGGTTTTTATGTAATACCCCTTCTTTTCAAATATGTGCCTATTCCAAGACAATCCTCGTCATATATTGATTGTCGTGGGAACCGGAGGATTTACTGAATAATCGTAAAACCCCTTCCCCGCCTTCCTCCCCAAATAACCTAACTGCACCATTTTTTCCATTATCAGAGGTGGTGCATATTTCTTGTCCTTATACACGCTGTAAGTATGATTAAAAGCATTCACCATGGTATCCAAACCCGCCATATCGAGCAAAGTGAAAGGGCCCATCGGATATCCTGTTCCAAGTTTCATGGCCTTATCTATATCCTCGATACCGGCGATCCCTTGTTCCCAGAGCCTTACCGCCTCAACAAAGTATGGTGTAAGAAGGATGTTGACGATAAATCCCGGGTAATCTTTGGCGAGAATGGGCTCCTTCTTTATGGACCGAACATACCCCGAAACCGCATCGATACTCTCTTTGTTCGTGGCAATAGATCGAACAACTTCTACAAGCTTCATAACTTGGACCGGATTGAAAAAGTGTAAACCCACCACCTGCTGCGCCCTGCTTGTGACGGAAGCAAGGTCGGAGACGGCAAAAGATGACGTGTTCGTGGCAAATATTGTCTTCTTGTCGCACAATGAATCAAGTTTGCTGAATAAGTCCTTTTTTAAATCTAGATTTTCAGTAGTAGCCTCGATAATAAGGTCGCAGTCTCCTAATTCGCTTAAGTTGGTAGTTCCTTTGAGCCTTCCCATTACCTCATCTTTATACGATTTCTCGTACTTACCCTTCGCAACGCCTTTGCTCAGGAAATCCTCTATGGTCCCGATGCCTCTTTTCAGATATTCAGGGCTAATCTCTTGCCCAAGAGTCTCGAAACCTGCCTCCGCAGTCACTTGGGCAATACCGCCCCCCATTATCCCAAGTCCTATAACTCCTACTTTTTTGATTTCCACGGATACCCTCCTGATTTTATGGCTTTGTCAGCCGCATATTTGTTTTGCCGATCGACGGCTATTTTGAAGATTATGGCCCGTGATCGGGAAGAGACCTCTTAGATACGCTCCCTTTCACCTCCCCAAGACTTCTTTGGCTATTGTGATCTTCTCTATTTCCCGGGCACCTTCATAGATTTCTACGACCTTCACATCCCTGTAGAAACGTTCTACGCCATACTCGGCGAGATACCCATATCCGCCATGGACTTGAAGCGCTTCGTTCACAACCTGCACCGCTACTTCCGCGCAAAACAGTTTTGCGATAGCGATGATCTTGGGATCAAACTC
>CAYOYU010000098.1:0-1970 GCA_964408265.1 uncultured Syntrophorhabdaceae bacterium | reverse complement strand
GCAAGCCTTGTAGAGCGTGTTTCGTGCCACCTCGAGCTTTGTTGCCATTTCTGCAATTATGAACTGTATCCCTTGGAATTCGCCGAGTACTTTGCCAAACTGTCTTCTCTTGAGCACGTGACTGACAGCCTTTTCATAGGCTCCCTGGGCTGCTCCCAGACCTTGCGCGGCGGCAACAAGTCGGTTTATGTTAAACAAGTACATGACCTGTTTAAACCCTTCATTTTCAACATTGCCAACCAAGTTCTTTTCGGGGACATGAACGTTCTCGAATGTAAGTTCTGCGGTGTCGGACGCCCGTATTCCCATCTTGCCGTGCAATTTGGTTGCCCCGAATCCTGGCCTATCGGTCTCCACAATCAGGAAGCTGTGCTTGTTGAACCGATCCCCATTCCGGTCGGTTACAGCAAATACGATAAGGAAGTCGGCTATGGTTCCATTGGTGATAAATATCTTGTTGCCGTTAACCACGTATTCATCACCTTCCTTCACGGCAGTCGTCGTTCCCGCCAACATGTCGCTTCCTGCGTCAGGTTCCGTAACGGCTGTCCCCATAATCGTTTCACCTGCGCATAATCCGGGCAGGTACTTCTTCTTTTGCTCTTCCGTCCCGAACTTCTGGAGTATCTCTGCTCCGAAGGCAGCAAGAAGCACATTCCCGCAACCGGCGTCAACTCTCCAGAATTCTTCCATGATGAGAGTATGTTCCGTAAAACCCAGCCCCTGGCCTCCGTATTCTTCACTAATGAATGACCCCACAAATCCCAATTCACATGCTTTTTGCCAAACCCTGTGCGGAAATTCTTCCTTTGCGTCACATTCGGTAGCCACATCGGCAAACTCTCCTTCGGCAAATTCACGGGCAGCCTTCACGATATCCTTCTGTGTAGAACTTAGGTCGAAATTCATGAGTTGATATAACCTATCCCTTACCTATCTTCGTACTCCCTCGAAATGCTAACGCCTACCGTATCGCTATGTTGCGACACTTCCCACAGCTATTGATCAGGTGACCCGCCTTAGTTCTCTGTATGTGAGGATGAACAAGCAAGACCTGTGCCAACTTCCCTTGGGATGCTTTTCTCTACTCCTTGCCATTTATCTGGTTAACCTTGTTTGAGTGGACTTTCAGTATGAACAGTGATTGATCAATGGATATTGACCGAAATGTTATCGCATTACGTAACCGAAACTAGTTCTGTTACGTAACTAAAGGTAACTGTGTTACGTAACTAAAGGTAACTGTGTTACGTAACTAAAGGTAACTGTGTTACGTAACTAAAGGTAACAGAGAATTAGGGCAACGCGGTTTGATAACTTGCAAGGTGAAACAGACACACATTAAACTGGGTATATTCCGAAAGTGGAGCGATACCATAATCAATCGTCCCCTTGGAGCTTTTCTTGAGATGGCTGAATTGCTCGCTCCCGGATTCAGAACGAAGCGCGGTTCGGAAGAGTCTGAAGCTCGCCACGACCGACGAGCGAGTTATGCCTTTCTCTTCTCCATGGAGAAACACTTTAATGCACAATCAATCATCATGCGAGGGGACAGAAACTGGTCTTGCAATCTTTGAGCTGTCGTTCATACTCATAACCGCTTTGAACCCGTACCTTTGCATCGACGATCGCACCCCCTTGACCCTTCACCCCAAGAATGATCGGATTTATATCGAGGGTCTCGACCTCAGGGTGGTCAGTAAGGAGCCTCGAAACCCTGACAAGGGCAGACAACAGGTAGTCCACGTCATAGGCTTCCTTCCCCCTGAATCCTTTCAATACCTGGCCCGCTCTAAGTTCTTCTATCATCTGCTGTGCTTCTTCCTTGTTGATAGGGGCTACACGGATCGCCACGTCCCCGTATATTTCAACAAATATACCACCCATCCCGCAAAGTATGATGGATCCGAACCGAGAGTCATGACGGCCCCCAATGATCATTTCACAACCCGAGGGCACCATCTCCTGAA
>CAYOYU010000097.1:0-16750 GCA_964408265.1 uncultured Syntrophorhabdaceae bacterium | reverse complement strand
GTCAATGATGTACTTGTCCCTGCCCATGCATTCTGCGGGAGTATATTCGCCGGCGAATACAGGGAGCCAGATGTTCTTCAGGCGGTGACTCGTCACCTGAATACGGGACCTGGCCGGATTAACGGTACTGTACTGCGGATTGGCATGGAAAGCAGAGCAGACTATCTCGCACCCCCGGCAGCCGTTGCACTTGTCGGCGTCAACCTTGATCGTCTTGACTTTCTTCTTAATTTTGGCCATCTTTCAATATACCTCTCTTTTCTAAGTCATCTGCAACATAACCCAGATCCAATTCCTCCAATCTTTCTCTGGTAGGAATTCCGTCCATGTTCCATCCCTTGAACTTGTAATACGTGTCCAACAGTTCCTTTTCGAGTTCGGGGAATCTCTTCTTCCAGTGGTCTTCAGGCGGCTTCTCATCAGCCCTCGTCATCCCTATTCTATTATTCAATGCTCTGTGTAGGTTCCTGCTCCTGTTGGCTATCTTCTTGAGGCCCGCTTCGTCCAGGTCCATCCCCGAGGCTGCCGAGATCAATAACGGGTAGTTATGTATATGATAGGGGGGCTTCAGGCAGAATCCGGACATACCGCAGCACATACCTACTGCGTCATCAATGTTGTGAAGCATTTCCATCCAGTCAACGATTTCGGAACACATGAAAGGAGTCGGGAAATATGGTATTGCCTTCTCTCCCCTGATCTCCCAGTCCAGAAGATACTGCTTGAAATGGTCATCAGGAAGCTGGGGCCAATCCTTTACGAATGCCTCTCTCTGTTCCATGGTAGGGAAGGCCGACTGCGGCCATTGTCCCTCGATCTGGGTAATGCTGATCTTTTCGTTGGTTGCATACATAAGGAAGTAGATGGGGTCAAGGGTTCCCAATTTGAGAGGAAGCTGTTCATGCTTCTTGATGGTATTGTGGTCGTATGCCTCCGCGCCGTTGCCTATCTTTCGAGCTGCGGCATAGACGCCGTCGGCCAGAATATCTCCAATCCCTTCCCGATGTGCTATCCTGTCGAGCAGCCAGAAGAACCTGCCCTCCTTGTCGGACGGGCATGCCGGGTACGTGGATGTTCCGGCAAAGTCGTCATCGGTGAGAATGCCCGCTTCGTAGAGCTCAACGGCGAAGGCCATAATCTGGGGGGTTGAGAACGAATCGAACCCGTACTCTGTGGCACGATTGAGGATCCGGAAGTTGAAACCCAGATCATCGACGTAGGATGCCATGCAGTAGGTAAGCTTCCCGAAGCACTTCATCATGTAGTATGGACCGCCGGCGTAGGAGACGAGTCCGCCGCAGTGCTGGGGGCAGTTAAAGCAGCTGATGAGGCGCTTCACCGTGTTCAGCTGGGTCTCTGTCCAGTTGGTCGAGTTCTCCTTGCTCCAGAAATCCATTCGCCGGGTGCGGGCATTTCCCCACATGAAGTTTTCCGTGTGCCACTTCTCATCCGTGTGGACCATCTCCTGGGGTGACCCGATTCCGGACAGGATGGTCATGACGTCGGGAATGGGGTTTGCATTCCGGTAGTTTATGTAAGCCTTTACGTCATCCATGAGTTTCATGAAGTCGGCTCCCCGGGCAAGGTTTACGTCCCCTGTTCCACGGACGGCCACGGCCTTTATCCTCTTGTCTCCCATGACGGCGCCGCCGCCGAGCCGGCTCGCGCTGGACCTGCCCTGCTCGATGGAAGCGGTGAAGCACCTGTTTTCTCCGGCGGGTCCTATGGCTGCCACCTGAGCCTTTGGTTCCTTCAGCTCCTTTCGAATAAGCTCCTGTGTTTCAAGGGCTCCCTTCCCGACCAGATGAGAGGCATCACGAAGTTCCACCTTGTTGTTGTTCACCCATAGATAGACCCACTTGGGAGACTTGTTGCGGAAGATGAACTTGTCGTAGCCGGCATACTTCATTTCCGCTGAAAAGAATCCGCCCATCATGGGGTATGCCAACAACCCTGTCTCAGGAGAGATGAAAGTGACAACGGTACGGTTTGCGCTGAAAGCCGGTGTACCGTTCAAAAGGCCGGTACTGATCACCAGCAGGTTACCGGGATCAAATGCTTTAGTCTCAGGGGGAACCCTGTCCCAGTGAAGCTTGACACTTGAACCCAGCCCTCCGAGGTGAAGTTCCATCACTTTCGGATCAGTCTCTACCCTTTCAATGTTTCCTGTGGCCAAATCAACTTCTAAGTTATATCCCGTTTCTGCGTATCTCATTTTGTGCCCCTTTTAAGTATCTATATCCGCAGCCGCAACCGACTGCGTATGTCGTCCTCTTGTTAATTGTTTCACAGCCATGATGAGTGCCTGAATTGAGAGAGTCCATAAGGGTGACGAAGATGAAATGGGCTATAAAGTACCATGACGCCTAAGCTATATAATGAGGGGAACATATTATCCAATATGGTAAGAATAATACCATTTTGTTCCCGTTTTGTTAGTTGCATTCCTAAATTTACCAGATTGAAAAACAGCCGTCAAGCCCTAAACATGAAAAAATTCACAAGGTGCAGAGGTATACAGGAAAGATAGATTCGACTGGAAGAAGCCCTTTAACCCGGGGAGGCGAAACCAGGCAAAGACTCACCGTGCAGATGGGTAATCCCATTACCAGCAGATGGACGATCGGCCTTTAAAGACAGAAGAAAATTGGTCAATTCTCCTATAGGGTAGTGATGATTCTTCTTTTTGCAACTCCGGTCGTGGACCAGCACTTGTTGGCAGAGAGTCGGACGGTCGGTATCTCCAGATTTGTTCCCACTGTCTTCCTTATGGCATCAATTCCGTTAAGGGCGCGAAGTACGTCCTTGTCTCTGAGAATAGGGCTCTCTTCAGTCACCTGCGCATCAATGTGGAGGTGGAAGTTTCCTGCTTCATTTTTTGAGATGGTAGCCCGGTAGTCGAGCAGGTTAGGGAGCCTGAACAACAGCTCATCCATGTCGGGCAGATTGAGAAGGGAGTCTGGTCCCAGGCAGAAGGAGCCGTCCCACCTGCCCTTTACCCGTTCCAGCCGTCTCAGTGCGCTTCCGCAGGGGCAGGGTTCCGAAATGATGCGGGCAATATCCCCGGTTCGGTACCGTATCAGAGGCATCCCTCGCCTTGTAAGGGTAGTAAATACCACCTCGCCCGTGACGCCGTCAGGGCAGGGCTTTCCTGTTGCGTGGTCGACCACCTCGAAGTAGAGATCAGCCTCTCTGAGGTGGTATCCATCAAGGGCCGCGCACTCAACTCCACCTCCAAGGCCCATCTCAGTCATGCCGTAATGGGTGAAGACCCCGCAGCCCCACGCCGCTTCCAGGGTGTCCGCGATAGCCCGGGGGACATAGTCCGTGCTCAGCAAAATGCTCTCTATAGGTCCTTTCCCGATAGCCGCGCCTCTGCGTGAGCGGGCCATGGCGAGGACCTGCGTGGGAATGCCTACGAGGCAATGGGCGCCGAAGGAAGTGACAACGGACACTGCGTCGAGGGGGTCCGTAACGGGGCCGTACACGAGGGCCTGGGCATCCATTCTTCGAAGCCCCCGGAGGAGCAGGTCCCCCACGCTATCGGCCATTTTGCCGGGAAGGAGGATGGCTACTCTCTGTCCCGGGCGGACGAGGGTCGCCATGCCGCGGTGGAAGAAGTTGACGGTCAATTCCAGATCTTCTTCGGTGAAGAAGAGTCGCTTTGGTTGCCCTGTACTCCCGGAGGTGCGAAGGGTGACGATCCTGGCCACCTCGTTCTGACGAACCGCCAGAAAAGCAAATGGCTCCGCTGCAATATCTGAGGGGGTGGTAAAGGGAAGCCGAGCCATATCGGAAAGAGCGGACAGGGGCACAGCCGGAAGGAAGGATAAACGGGGTCGGTAGAAAGGTGAAGCACGGCGGGCGTACCCGATAGTCTCGTTCAGTTTCCTGAGTTGGTACCCCTGAAGCGCCTCCGCAAAAGATCGACCCGTCAGTTCAGGGGCTATGCCGGCCTTTTCCCCGATCCATGCCTCCAGGGGGGTGATCGCTATCATTACGATCCCCTTTCCTTTTGCGGGCGGTAGAGGCTTTTCCCTTCCCTGCTTGTCATGTTGTAGACACAAAATGGAATGAGCCTTCCTTCGGAAGATATGACCGATACGCAGCACCCCCTGAGTCTCTCCAGGTCAAGATTGTCCGCATCCTGAAAGGCCATGGCCGATATGGTGAGACTTCTGCCGGCGACTTGCTGAAGAAAGACATCCAGGTCAAGAACGTCTTCGATCCTCGTCACTTCAGGGCGGCCCCCTTCACAGCAGGGAACTGCATCGATAAGCGGAAAACCCTTCGAGGCGGCCGCCGGCGGCTGCAGCACCCACCGTCTGGATACGCTCTCTACCGTCTTCCTGACTCCCCCGGTCCCAGCGTCTTTGGGGCAACAGGTGTTCCATTGCCCCCCTCCCAATGGTCTCAGTTGACCGTCAGAGGAGTATAGATATGTTGCATGAAAGGAGCAATGGGCATGTTCGCACCCGGGAGGGGAAAAGTCGGTCACTTTGAGGAGGCCCTTGGTTTGCTCCTCCAGGCATCTCATAAGTTCGGGGAGTGTGAAGCGCCCTTCGCCGCTGTTTTGGCTTGGAAAGCGGCCGAAATAGCTGACCGGCTGAAAATGTATGCCCCGAACCGTCGGGGTCATCTGAAGGGCCTGGCGCACTATGGCACCTACCGATCCTGTATTGATCCCTTTCACGAGAGTGGGGACGAGGACGACGCCCAGCCCTCTTTCCCCGCAGTTTCTGATGGCATTCAGCTTTTGGTCGAGGATCGCTCTTCCCCGCAGAGCCAGATAGACTCCCTCGTCTACGCCGTCGAACTGGAGAAAGACCGATGAGAGCCCTGCTGCCTCAAGCCGTTTTGTGAAGTCTTTATCGGAGGCAAGGCGAAGGCCGTTCGTATTGACCTGGATGAATGAATAGCCCACCTGTCGTGCAATTTCCACAATTTGAGGAAGATCATCCCGGAGCGTAGGCTCGCCTCCCGACAGTTGGAGATTGCTGGGACCCACGGCAGCCATGGCCCGTTCCAGGAGCCATCCGATCTTCTCCAGCGAAGGTTCCATTAATTGTCCGCCGCCGGAATCGGCGAAGCAGACCGGGCACCGAAGGTTGCATCGGTCCGTTATCTCGAGAAGGACTGAACAGGGAAGTTGTTCGTGGATGCTGCAGAGACCGCAATCGAAAGGGCAACCATTTTCAACGGTCCCGTAGCAGATGGGAGGATGGACGGTCTCTTTGGATCTCTGCCATTCCCACATAGCCGGAGGGCCGCGCCATATAACGGTCCTGAAGGAGCCGTGATCTTGACACTCCTTCAACAGGAAGACGTCATTGCCCTGAAGCAACCGTGTCGCCTTTATCTTCCTGAGACAGACAGGACAGAGGCTTTCGGTGCAATTACACGGGCTCACGCCTGTCCTCCCCCTCTGCTCGCAGAAGCTCGCTTCTTGCACCCTTGAACCTTCATGCCCTTTAACCCTCTGCCGCGTTAACCTTTTATCTACCGATGGTGGGATCGAAGCCGTTATTCGTGAGGATATCCATACATCTTTCGTAGGTATCGGCAACGATCTGAGTACATATGCTGCGATCGGGAAACCTGCCCAGGATCTCGTCGCAACGTGTTCCACCGAACTCGCCGCCGGCTTTCTCTCTGAACCAGTTCACGAGCTCGACCATCATCATCAGGTAACGGTCGTCAGGCGTCTCGTCCTCTCCTCCCTTGCCTGAATAGAGGGCGATCAAACATGCTCCCCCTGACAAGGCTCCACAGACCTCGCCGGAGTTAACGCCGAAGCAGAGACCACCCACGGACCTTACGAGATCGGAGTCTGTTCTGCCTTGAGCCTCAATGGCAAGGATCAGTATGATCTGGGCACAGCAGTACCCCTTCGCTTTCAGTTTCATCATCCGGAAGAGAAGATCGTTCATGAATTGGGGCCTCCTTCCTCTTCGACTGAGCTGACGGTTGTTCCCGTCTTTCGGGCAACCATCAGGAAGTAGCTTATCTTCGGGCCATCTTTTCCTGTCCCTTTGAGCCCATGTCTGCATCCCCGCCTGCCCAGGAGGCTGTGACCGGCGAGAATCAGACGGGCCACGAATTCCTGAAGAAAGCGTTGGTGCTCCTCCCAAAGCAGGAGCGACAGGCCGAACCCTTCTAGGGAACGGCACACCTCCTCTTTTCGGGGAACCTCTCTCATCTCCGGTGAAATCGATTCTTCCTCCGGCAAATCCTGCCCGGAACTGTTCTGAAGGAATATGTCACTTAGTATTAGATACCCGCCTTTCCTCAAGACCCGGGAAAATTCGCCCAGTGCCTCTGTCCTGCCGTTGAGCGTTGAAAGGACGCACTCGCAAAAGAGGGCATGGAAAGAATCTTTCTTAAAGGGAAGGCCTTCTGCCTGACCTTGGACCAGTTGCGTTGATGCCAGCCTTTTGGCCGCTTCTTTAAGCAGCGCCTCAGAGCAGTCGCATCCCACTGTCCGGTAGGATCCGATCCCTTCCAGACGTTCAAGGGTCCCCCCTGCGCCGCAGCCGATATCAACCACATGGGAGCCTGGGGGGAGATTGCAGACTTGGAGTGCCCGCTCCGTGAGGAGAACGCCTCCCGGTCTCACAAAAGGTCCTGCGATACTCTGGATTTTCGGCCAGTTGAAGGAGCAATCGGTTGTCATGCCGAGAGGTTCACCGGGAATACTACTTGTCCTCAAGGGCTTCCTCTGCCTCGAGCATCTTTCCCGTCGCCAGTTCTTCGTCTATGAGTATCATTCCGCACTGAGGGCATGCGGGGAGGTGGTGTGCAAAGATGGTCCTTCTGTACTGGAGCCTCACGGTTTGAATTTCCGTAGGCATCCTGCACTTGTTGCATATCCATCCGCTATCGCTTCCGCCATTTGCCGTTCCCGTCATGGCGTACCCTTCCTCTTTAACTCCATTCTGTGGGAGTAGACGGTATGGATCTGGTACCCTTCCCCGGATTGGCTGTATTCCACCCAATAGGTGACCCTGTCCGGCCTAAAAGATGCGAGAGAACGGCCGGTGGAATTGATGAACCTCTCGCCGGTGGTTTCTGCATGGTGGACTGTCTCTTGCACATCTGCTCTCCGGATGCCCCGATGTTCCATAAGGCGTTGTATCTCCTCGGAGATTTGCAGACCTATCTCCTTATGGGCACCCACGGTTACCTCGATCCTGCCAAATTCGTCTCCTGGAAGCATTTCCTAAAATGGTTTCTGTTTTTATGAAGGTCGAGAACATATGCCGCTGCATTCTATATCGTTTCGCAACGTATCTATTTATAGGAGAACCAGAAATATAAGTCAACATAAATTACCATTTCACCAAATATAGCCCAATATATTCCAAATTGTACCCTTATATTCGTTGACAAGTGGTGGGGGCTGTATGAAATTGTCCAGTAATGTGACCCGGCCAAAGAGTGGGGCAAATCTATGGTAAGGAGGTCCGCATGTTTGAGGTAAGCGAAAAAGCATCGGAGAAGATTAGAGAGTTCCTGAGCGGCCGTGAAGGATTCCAGTCTGTCAGGATCATGATGGACGAGGGGGGCTGGAAAGGTCCAAATCTCGTAATGGCCCTGGACGAGCCGAAAGAGACCGATGTGGTCGTGAAGGAAAGAGGCGTGACATTTCTCATCGAGAAGGGACTCTTTGAGCAGACAAAACCCATACACATTGATTATACGGAGGGAGCTATGGGCGCGGGCTACCTCGTGAAGTCGGAACTCCTGAAGAACCTCGGCGGAATATGCGGAAGTATATACGAAAGTTGTTGAGACTGCGCATCAACCTTTTATTTCAGCAACTGTACAGAAACCACCGCGCCCGCCGGGAGAGAATCCTTCCCCTCGGGTATCGATGCTATTGCTGTGGCCTCGGCTATGGAAAACAGGCGGCTCCGTTTTTTAAGGGGGCGGAAGGATGGCAACCCGCCGTTGAACTCAAGGGTGCCGAAGAATAGGTCGGTCCACCCAGTTTCTCGTCCCCTTAATTCGGAGGCCAGGAGGGCATTCATTCTCGGCAGGGCAGGGCTTGAATGACCGGACATGGCAAGAAGGCAGGGTAAGGCTATTTGCAGGAAGCCCATGAGATTGGAAGACGGTCCTCCGGGCAGAATGAATAGGGGTTTGTTATTCAGAATGCCGAAACCGGTTCCCTTGCCGGGACCTATGCGGATGCGGTGAAAGATTTCTTTCCATCCCAGGTCTTCGAGGACCCGTGCCACCAGGTCGTGGTCTCCGGTCCATGCCCCACCGCTGGTCAATATGGCATCGGTTTCGCCGGACAGCCCTCGCAAAGCATCGTAGGTGGCATGGCGATCATCCCCTACGATGAGCGTCCGGGCCTGGATTCTGTACCTGTTGCACCATCCCGCCAGGGTAACAATGTTGCTCGCGTAGAGTTTGCCCGCTGCCATGGGCTTGCCGGGTTCAACCAGTTCATTGCCCGTTCCGATTACCCCCACAACAGGATTCCTGAAGACCGGTACCGTGGTATGCCCTGCCGCGGCGATAAGACCTGCCCTGCCGGGAGATATTTGATGGCCCGGCTGGAGGATAGGCTTCCCCGGAGAGACGTCGCTGCCGCGGGTCAGGATATTCCTGCCCGGTTCAACAGGGACCGTGATCAACACATCGGCTGCCTGCTGTTCTGCAAATTCCTCAGCCACTACGGCGTCAGCGCCTGTGGGGATGCGGGCTCCCGTAAGGACTCGCACGGTGGTTCCCGGTTTTACCTGAATATCCCTATCGCCTCCGGCAGGAATGGAACCCAGGAGCTGCAACCGTACGGCCTTGCCTGTGGTCGCGTCGGCTACTTCATGGGCTGATATGGCGTAACCGTCTTTGAGAGAAACATCTGCGGAAGGTGAATCCACCAGGGCAAAGAGATCTGAAGCGGCTACGCGTTCGACACAGTCAGTGAGGGAAACCTTCTCAACCGACACAGGTGCTGGTACGTTTGCCAGGGCCAACTGCAGAGCCTCATTCAGGCCAAGGGATATCTTCTTCATCGTGGGGTCTCCTTAAAGTTATAGGCCATATCCGGTTAGTCTCTGAATCTCCCGCATGGATGATCCCCAGTTTCCGGGCGGACTATCTATTTGATAGAGGATGCTGCGCCTGAAGTCAACAAGAGTTCGTTGATATGGTCTTGACCAAAGCGACATTTATGCTTATGAGAGATAGAAAGTAACCAATTGGGAGCAATAAACGCAAATGATGCACCACAAAATGAAATATGCTATGCTTAACCCATTAAGCCAAGTTCCGCCAAATAACTCATCACGAGAGATTTATTATGAAAGATAGCAACCTCACGGTATCCATTGAAGAAGCGCAGGAAATTATCTTACATTCCGTTGTCCCTTTGAAGAGCGAGACCGTCTCCATCATGAAGGCATCTAATCGGGTCCTCTATGAGGACATTATCTCAGAGGTAATGGTACCTCCTCTGGACGACTCTGCCATGGACGGGTATGCCATCATCGCTGCAGATACCTACGGAGCGTCGAGAAAGAGTCCGGTAAAACTCCGGATCATCGGAGAGATACAGGCGGGCGACCCCGGTCAAGGGAAGGAGGTCTCCAAAGGGACCGCCATACGCATAATGACGGGCGCTCCGATACCGAAAGGCGCCGACTCGGTGATTCAATTTGAAGATACGGACGAAGAAGGCGGGTATGTGAACCTGTTCCGCGAAGTAGTGAAGCATGAGAATTATCGGTTCGCAGGGGAGAACATCAAGAGAGGAGACAGTGTACTGCAAAAGGGCGACCGGCTCAATGGGGCAGACGTGGGCATCCTTGCATCTCTCAATTACACTGCCGTAAAGGTTTATAAGCAGCCCACGGTTTCAATCATTTCGACTGGCGATGAATTAGCCGATATTGGGGAAGAGATTCAGGTCGGGCAGATCAGAAACGTCAATGCCTATACCCTCTATTCAGAGGTGAGAAAATACAACATTGCTCCAGATTATCTGGGCATTGCCAAGGACACACTGAAAGATACGAAGGAGATATTTCTGAGAGCCCTAGAATCGGATGTCATTATCTCCACCGGCGGTGTATCGATGGGGAAGTTCGATTTTGTGAAGGACATCTACCCTGATCTCGGGATAGACGCAAAATTTGAGTGGGTGAAGGTCAAACCTGGCAGACCCTGCACCTTTGGGACAAGAGGAGATAAGCTGATTTTTGGCCTGCCGGGGAATCCCGTTTCCACCCTTACCTCATTTATCCAGTTCGTGATACCTGCGCTACTCAGGCTCATGGGGGCAAAAAGGACAAGGAAACCGGTGGTCAGTGCCTTTCTGGAAGAGGAAATCAAGAAGAAACCGGGCAAAGTTCACCTTTTGAGAGGCTACTTTACCGTCAGGAATAATGACTTCTATGTGTCCACCACGGGGAATCAGAACTCATCGGTCCTTCGCTCAATGAGTGACGCAAACTGTCTCATCGTGATTCCGGAAGATGTGACAAGAGTGAGGGCAGGGGAGAAGGTGGCAATTCAGTTAATTTACCATGAGGAGATAGAATAGATGTCCCCACGGCGAGACACTCAGGGAACATGATTCTTCCCACCCAATATCCCTCAACCGACCGCTCGGATTAGACAAAGAAACAGATAATATCCAAGGCGGAGAAGGCTTTCATTGGGATGATAATGTCATCTCGCCGATCACGGGTTCCACGAGCGGTTTAAGGTTCAAGATAGTGCCAAGTCGCCTGGCATCGACGGTGCCGAGGATGCAGGAAGCCATCCCCAGCGCAGAAGCGGCGAGGTTGAGGGTCTGATAAAGGCACCCAAGATCCTGCAAAACGAGCCGATAGGCAATCTTTTCGTACTTCCACGAGTCCCTTAAGATACGTGACGTAATAACCAGACGGATATGAGGCGGCTTAGCGTCCTGGACCAGGGCGTGGGGGTTGGTCTTCAGGTAGGCATCAAGGGATGAGTTGTCCGTAGCAAGGGACTCCAGCCGGTGTCGTAGCGGATCGTAGTGCCAGGCGCCGTGGGCAACGCCGACGCACTGGTTTATGAGCAGATAGATTTCCAGTGAGTGCAATGCCCCGCCGCTGGGCGACGGTCGTAGCGACACAGGGCAGGGACGGTCAGGGCCATCGAGGACGGCCTGAATGCGTGCGGATACGTGCAATAATGCACCAAGCTCTTCCACGGTGACGGGAAACTTGCCGGGAATGCGGCCGCTCCGTCGGCCGTCAAGCACCTCTGTGAATGGTGCAGACAGCTTTCGCACGGCCTCGCCGTCCGGTTTCGGCAGCGGGATGCTTTGCCCAGCGGGAGGTCTGAAGAGCGGTTCAGCGGGAAGTCTGTCCTTAAGCCGCCACGTGGCGCCTACGGGATCATCATGAAAACCGATGCTGGAATGGTGGAAGAACATCAGATCATGAAACTCCCAGACGGGAGGGACCGGTTCATCCTGCTCCAGGGCATCCATGAGCCACAGGGCTTTATAGAAGGCCGTGAAGACCGGGTCTTGGTGGGCCCTGGATACTCCTTTCCGTATAATCTCCATGAGCCGGACGAGACATTCCTCATCGCGGATCAGACACTTCTTCCGCGAAAGCGGCACCTCCAGCAGGAAGTGATCCCCCTCCTTTCGCAGACATGCGTGGGGAGACAGACCCCGCATTGATGCCGGCACCTTTTGCCGCCAGGACTGCCAGTCCGGGGCGGGGAGGAGAGTGAAGAGGGATCGGCCGTCTACCGTGCATTGCACTTGAAGGAGACCCAGGGAGAAGAGCTTCGCGCAGACGAAATAGATGGCCCGCGGATCGGATGCTGATCCGGCGAGATCATCGATAAGGCTCTCTGTTGTCCATTTCTCGGTTAGGCACTCTATGAGCGGGGAGTAGGACGTACCGAGAAGCTTGCACCCATTTCTGGAGAGGGTGAATCCTATGCCCTCCAACCATTCTACCGTCACATCATCACGGAGTCTCACGGAAAAGGCGGGGCTGCCTATGGAGAGGCCTGCAGTCGTATCCGTTGCCCTGTCCTCTTTCATAGCTCACAAACAGAACGGCACAGGATTGAGATCATCTTCGTCCACGTCCTTGTCGATCCAGCCAGCCTCTTTCGGAATCTCAATAAGACGCCGGCATCCGAAGCGGGGCCAGAAATGTGCCATCCCCGGGACGGCCACCCGGGCTACAGGAAAGCCCACATCGGGACGGGTCAGGTCGATGACGATCATTTCCAATCCCTTGGCACAGAGCAACTGCACCACATCGTGAATGTCGTCGAGAAAATCGCTGTTCCGTTCCACTCTGAAGTCTGAAGATCCCTTCGGGGTTTGCCGGGGGTCCGAGCGCAAGAATAGTTCCGTGCTCTCGAGTCTTTTTTGGAGCTTGAGGTTGTGTCTGTCCATTCCCGGCGATTTCCAGGACTGCCCCAATTCCGATACGGCCCGTTCCAGGGCAATTTGCGGATCGCGGTGACAGCCAAGCCCCATGGCCTTGAAGCGATAACCTTCATTTTGAATGAAAAGGTTGGCTGCAAACACAGGTATTCCAAGGTCGTGGGTCAAATCCAGCACGTCGAGCCTCATACCGATCCTGTCCATGGCTGCATCCACGGCCGCCACAAAAGGCGAGTCGAAGCTGTGCCAATCCACAGCGGGCTTGAGAAGCTTGTGATACCACCACATGGCAACTGCTTCGCGCTCAACCAGTTCAAAAAACCCCTGCATGACTGCTTCTTCGAAGCAGTTTCCTGCGGCCACCCCGTTGCTGCAACCGAGACAGATATCACCTCCGCCCTCCCGGGGGTAGGAATAGTAGACAAAGGCGCTGGGAACGAGGCGCCGGCGTTGCTGCGTTATTGACCATGCCGGCGTCCAGTCGATTGGGCGCGCCGGATCGTAGGGGTAGGGCACATACGAAGCCTCCCCTTTTTGACACCATGCTTCCCGGTTCCTGTATTGCTTTTCGCTGAAACCCATCAGATCATGAGGATGAATTACCGCATCTCCCAGTTCTATAAAGGATGCTCGGATATGAGGCTCATATCCCTCGTGCTGTGTGGAATACCGTTCGATGGCTTCCGCCAGGGCGCTCACCCGTGCCTGAGGAACGCTACGGCCTTTGCCCGAGCTGAAACCGAGAGGCGACAATCGTGGATTTTGTTGGACCCCCTTTTTGTCTCCGTTGCCGCGGACGATCCAGCTGCTCCTGATCACCGGACCAAAGCAAGGAGGGATGTCTTCCAGGGGAGTCAGTTCTCCTACTACGCCGGTGATGGGACTGATGAGCCGAGCATACTTCTCAAGGGTTTCCATGGCAGAGCAGATACGCTCACCGCCATCGTGATAATCTGCTTTTTGCCGTGATTGTAGTGAAAGTGATCCCCCTGGAATGACGCCGGCCCGGCTGACCTTTTTGGATAGGGTCCCGCAAACCGGGCATTGCGGGCGTCTTGCAAGGGGATGCCTCTCCAGCCTGAGTGTCCGGAAGTCGAGACTGAGTGCCCCGCCGACCATCTCAGATGAACCCTTCACGGCCAGCTTTTCCAGTTCCACCCCCAGCAACCCGGTTGCGGTTTCAAGAGAATGGGCAGTCTGCCCCGTCGAGAGCCGCAGGGACCGTTCCCCCCCATTCTCACGGATCTGATCAGTTTCAAGGCGCCGATGTCGTGTAACTCTATCAAGGAGACATGACACACATCCTGTTTCTCCGGGGACGAACAATGGTCCCATCCACGGAATTACCCCGCAGGGCTTGAAAGGCAGCCACCGGAGTCCGTGCTCATGGGCGAGACGACCGAAGGTCTCAACCTGCGGTTCAAGATAATCGGGAGTGACCACCACATAAACTGCGTCACGATCCGGTTCTGTCGGGAGTTCACCGGACAGTAGTGCGACCTTGAGCAGTTCCGAACGGGCAAGCGACGCAGCGAGGGCATCGGCAGACAAATCTGCCTCGCCGATGGCAGAGATCCGAATGGCCAGGGGAGAGACAGGATGCCTTGGGTATTCCATTTCTGCCCGCCCATCTGCTTTAGCCCGAAAAAGTTCGGCAGGGGACTCAGGCGGCGCCTCACCGTCCACGATTATGCCCTGTTTCTCGAGCTGAATCAGCGCGAAGTATATCTCCTTGAGGGAGAAGCGTTCTTCCATGGCTGCAACGAGAGCGTCCTCGTTGTCGAGACCTTGCCGGATGAGGCCGGTCAATTCCGAGGCAGGGTGTGATGTGACCCTCTTCTGCCCTGTCTCATCGAGGATGAAACGGGAACTGCCATCGTCGATTACGAAAACGCCCGTCCTCAGCTTAAAAAGGGTCATGGAGATATCCTGGGCACAGTGGCACCGAAGAGTTGGCAGGTCACAGGTAACCCGCAAGGTAGTCAACGAATCGATCGCCCTGTTGAACCAGACCGTAAGGTCTGCGGCAGCCGCCCGCACACCGTGCTATGTAGGCGCAGGATAGGCATTCGGCAGGCAGGCTCTCCATCGATGCACAATCGTGGATTTCCGGGCTGGAGCGGATTTCCGCGAGGGAGCGGACTCCGTCCATTTCGCATACGTCGAAGCAGGCTTGCATCCTTCCGCGGGCATTGACGTTGAGGGCAACGAAGGGGCCGCAATCCTTCGTACGCCCATGAAATACACGCGCCCCAAGGTCTGTTGGCTTGACCCCGCAGAAGGGCATTGCCAGGAAAATCCCTCGCGCCTGCCTTGGATAGCGCTGCATGAGATCAGCCATTTCCTCGGCGAAAGACTGTGCGTCGGCCGGGCTCCAGGGACGGGGCAGTACCTGTGACGATTCGTAGCGCAAGGGCATCCAGGAAAGCCGGGGCGAGGTTTTTGCGAATCGGACAAAATCCTCCAATGTTCCGTGCAATTCAGGCAGCAGAGCCGTGAGCAGACAGACGTGAGGCACGCCTGTCATTAGTGCAAGCCCGATGACATCCTGTTTCTTTGAGAGCACGTCCACACCGCCGGTCAGGGTATCCATGGCCCTGGCATCGAGTGTAGGCAGGCTGATGCGTACATCGCCCACCACGCGGAAGAGTCTCCGGTAAAGCTGATCATCGCCCATGCCGTTGGTGTTCAGAATGACGTATCGGCCCCGCAGATGCGCGTAGTAACAGAACATTTCTATCTGCGGATGGAGAGTGGCTTCGCCGCCGGTGAAGCGGACGGCAGATATGGCGTTGTCTTCTGCCCAGTCGATCCAGCGCAGCACTTCCTCCTCCGGCATGAATCGGCTTTTCCGGCCGGTCCTCCCACTGAGGTAACAGAAGGTGCAGTCCAGGTTGCAGGCATCCGTGATTTCAATCTTCAGTTCTTGGGGGGCGAGAAGAGAAATCACTGTAATTTGTATCCTACAATCCTGAACTGACGTCTGAGACATCCAGGTTTAAGAATGGAGCTTCCTTCCATAAGAGGGCAGATGAGCCTGGAAGAATTGGTCAAAACTTTAGAGGCCAGGCTGTTAGGATTAGATAAAGAACCCCTGCGACGATGAACGCGGCCAACAGAGGATAAGCATACCCCTTTGCTCCAACTTAAGGCTCCTGGCCATGACCGGAGGTGCATTTCTGCGGCTAATTCACGAACACCTGATACACGCAAGATCGTAACAGTCGTCCTCACACTGCCATGACCCGCCTTCTGCATCTTCCGGTTTGAAAGGTATGACAATGTACACGAGGTCCTTCGTCTGTTCCACAACTTCTATCTCCAGGCCTTCCGGCACGGTGACACCCTGGGCTTCCAAAATGGTTTTAGGATCTGACATGAGCTTCCTTTTGAAGGATGCATCGCTCCAGGCCTTGGCTACCACTTTAGCCATCTTCTTTCTATGTTCCTTTACGCTCTCTAATCTTTCTTCGATCTTGCTCGGGTCTCTTTCTTCCATGTTGCTTACTCCTCCGTAAAAATAACCAAAAATCTATCTTTATTCCTATTTGGTAACAAATGAGCGCAGATAGTTTCGCATATTTGAAGGAGAAACTCAATGAGCAGAGACGTGGTGAAGTCTTGCTACTCTATGCGGGCGCCGGATAACTCCACGATTTTCCTGATGATTGTTTCGGGGCAGTCCAGCCGTTGGGCGAGGTTTGCAATCATTGCAGCCGGAACAGGTTCGCCGCGGATGATATCCGCCTTCTTTCTGGCCAGACCTGCAGAAGGCTTAGGGTTCTCAGCGGGAAGGTAGATAGTGCATTCGGGGGCAATCTCCTCCAGTATGCGGTTGCTCTCGATAATCAGAAACGGTGCCGTCCCATGCTCCGAGGCGATTGTTGAAAAACTCGTCCCCATGTCGTAGAGGTTGCTGTCGCGGTCTGGTTTACGAGCATGATGACCTATCTTTACTCGCACTGCACCCGGCAGGAGTTCGCACAACGCCCGTGCGAGATGCGTCTTCCCCACATTGGAGCGCGCACCTGAGACGACAATAACCTTCATGTCACTTGAAACAGCCGAGCTCGCAGTCGGTTATTTTGATCCCGAGATCGTTGCATGTATCACCGACCTCCTTGAGGGAGATGTTGTGTTTCTTGGCCAGTTGCCTTGCTTCCGTGCAGGTAAGTTTCTTTTTGCCGTCCCGGAGCACTGCTGCGTTTTCTATGATTTTTTCGTTTTCAGTCATTTGGTACCCTCCTTGAAGATTACTAATATTAGGGGAAATACCGGTTCCTGTCAATGCCATTGCGCACTGGCCATAGCAACAAAGGCAGGCATCTTCTCGAAGCCAAGACACCAAAC
>CAYOYU010000096.1:9237-16752 GCA_964408265.1 uncultured Syntrophorhabdaceae bacterium | reverse complement strand
ACGCGGGTGGCTACGCCGAGGACGCCTGACGACGCGGCAACGAAGAAAGGCGCAAACCCTAATTCCGGCAACCCCGACGAAAGAACAGGAAACAACGAAATGTTCACAAACCGAAGAAAGCATAAGGAGCCGTTATGAAGAAAAATCCTCCATCAAGCTGCGCTTCCTGTAGCGAGGCGAATAGTGAAAAAGTCTGTATGAGTCCCTCGGGCAAAGGCTCCAGGGGGTGTCCAACTCTTGGGAAAAGGAAAACAGGGGCTGCGGCGAGAAAAGAGTACGACAAACCGCTGATCAAAGAGTTCGCCAGGCAGGCATCGATCCAGGAGGGTCTATGCTACGCGGACCGCGGCAGGAAGCCCTTCGTCATGCACCCCGTGAAACCGCGGATACGGGAAATCTGCGAGTTCGCCCGCAGGATGGGATACAACCGGCTTGGCCTCGTCTTCTGTGTGGGTCTGGCCCGGGAAGCGGCAGTGGTGGACGAAATCTTTAAGGATCAGGGTTTTGAGGTGGTCTCTGCATGCTGCAAAGCAGGGGGTGTTCCGAAAGAAGAGATCGGCATCGAAGAGGGCGACAAAGTGCGTATCGGTGAATACGAATCCATGTGCAACCCCATATTCCAGGCTATGCTGGTGAATGAATCAAAGACGGATTTCAATGTCCTTCTGGGTCTCTGCGTTGGTCACGACTCGCTCTTTTTCAAATACGCCGAAGCCCCCACCACGGTCCTGGCCGTGAAAGACAGGGTCACGGGACACAACCCTCTGGCGCCGATCTACCTGTCGGGAAGCTATTACGCCTGGCTGAAAGGCGACTGATCCCCGCATTCGGCTAAGGCGATACGAGGGTTATGATGTAAAGAAGCCCGAGGTAGTCGCCTCCGGGGTATACGGGGACAAGGAAGAAGCGTCCTTTCTCCCCTTCGATGAGGTTCGACTCATAAACCTTTTCCTTTTCTGCCTTTATAGCCTCCAGGAATTGTTCGGCATCGGAAACCCGGCGCGATTTGAAATCAAACCCCACAAGGCTGTTTTCCTCCGGGTATCCTGCCCTGTTCACGCCGGTGACATCGGTCCATTGAACCGAATAGAGTCCCGGGTGGGATTCATAGAAAGCCTTGAACAGGGTCGTAACAGCCTTAGTGTCGCCTCGGGCCATGGATGCAAGGAGTTCTTTGTTCTTACCAAACTTCCTCAGATCTTCCATATATGAAGACCGGGCAGCCCCACCCGAAGGCGCTGCCACTGAAACATGGGAGAGGACGATTCGCCAGTCCGTCCCGTAGAGGCTCACGCTCCTCCAGTGTGCAACCTTTTCGACAACCTTCTTCGACCCATGGCCGATAAATTGATAGGAGCCGCTTCCCTCGCCGGCTGCGGCGATCTTCTCGCCGAGGCGGAGAAGAGAGGGGTACCCGGCATATATGGGGTCGCTGAAGAGCATCCTCCCCACCTCCTCTTCGTTGGGGTCATAAAGGATGCGCCCGCTTGTATCCATGACAAAGGGCTCCACCGGTATACGGTCTATGGCGAGGGTGATAACACGGGAAAGAAGCAGGGCAGGCCTGATCAGTATGCTTGCCGCGCCCCGGAACTCACCTTGCGCCGAAAGGAGGGGGTACTCGATATCGACGGCGTCGAAACCCTCCACAGCCCTGAAGGTACTGCTCATAACGGGCTTCTTCGTTTGCTGAACCTTGATCACCTGCGCCTGACCGCTGATATCGGCCCCTTCATGTTTTCGATAATGGCCCGGCTCCACGGTAACCATCTTCCCCCTGGTATCGACTATGGAGCAGTCCACGGCGAATGAATGGTCCCCGCAGAGTTTCCGGAGGGCGTTCCTGGCCTCTGGCCCCCGGTAGTCGTTCTCGCTGATTGCTGAAAGGGTCTGCGCGGCTGTTACCATGTCCTGATTCAGCTTCTCAAAGACTGCCTTGATCCGCTGCTGGATGACCGGCAGGACTGCCGGTTCATCGGTTGAGTCTTTCCCGTAAACGGAAGAAGCCGCGAGCATGCAGCAAAGAAACAGAAAGAGCACCGGTACCACAGAATAATCAGTCTTCACCCTCTCTTTCATCTCGCCTCCTGAAGTTGTCAGTGCAGAGAAATTACCGTCAGCACACCGCCGCTGTCAAGGATTTGATTGACCTGCCAATCCCTGTCTGATACAAATGGATGGGGAACAGGAGTCCTCATTACACCCCGTATAAGGAGAGAAGCAGCGTGGCAGGAGAAGAAGAAAAGAGAGTACTGGTCCCTGTTGCCGGAGGTTCCGAGGAACTGGAAACGGTCTGTATCGTAGACGTTTTGCGTCGGTCCGGGGCCGCGGTGACCCTCGCCTCCGTCGATGGCCGGGAGGTTGTTATGTCAAAAGGGATACGTCTGGCAGCGGATTGTCTCATCACTGACTGTGCCAATGCCGTCTACCACCTCATTGCGCTTCCCGGGGGGATGCCGGGCTCAGAGCACCTGAGGGATTCGGCAGCCCTCACCGACCTGCTGCAGCGCCAGGCCCTTGCGGGAAGGCTGTATGGTGCAATCTGCGCTGCTCCCGCCGTCGTGCTTCACCACCACGGCCTCCTTAAGGGCCGCAGAGCAACATGCCATCCCAGCTTCCGCCATCTCGTGGAAGAAGGGCAGATCCTGGAGGAGCCGGTCGTCGTTGACGGCAACCTCGTCACCAGCCGGGGCGCCGGTACAGCGGTGCAATTCTCATTGAAGCTGGTGGAGCTCCTTTACGGCCGGACGGCCTCGGAAACCGTGGCAAAGGGGATGGCCTACACAGGAACCTGGTGAAGCCTTAAAAAGGTCCGGGGATGAAGCGCAGGTCAGCTCCGCTGCCCAAGGTCCGTGACGGCTGGAAAAGAGCACCTTAAGATGTTAGAATGGATGAATGAAGGTGCTCATTCACATATGCTGCGGGCCCTGTGCCGTCTATCCTGTGCGGCAACTGAGGGAAGAAGGCCTGGACCTTGAGGGGTATTTCTTCAACCCCAATATCCACCCTTACACGGAGTTCACGAGGCGGCTTCAGACCCTTGAGACCTTCGCAAAGATCGCACTCCTTCCCCTTCATATCGATAAATCTTACGGATTGGATGAATTCCTTAAGGGGGCTCTCGACGCAGGAAAAGACCGCTGCCTCTTCTGCTACCGGTTAAGGCTGAATGAGGCATTCAGGATGGGACTTTCGGCAGGGGCCGATGCGGTAACAACAACGCTCCTTTACAGCAAATACCAGAAGCATGATGCCATAAAGGCTATCGGCGGGGAGCTTTCAGCAGACTATTCCCTTCCCTTTCTCTACAGGGATTTCAGGAAGGGCTGGAAGGAAGGTATAGACGAATCCATAAGGCTCAATATGTACCGGCAGAACTACTGCGGCTGCATCTTCAGCGAAAAAGAGCGGTTTGGAGGAAAGTGACATGGCCGCAATGGGCAAGGTCATCGCTATTCTCGGTGTGGTGCTTCTCCTTGTCGGCCTCTTTCTCATCTTTGCCGACAGGATCCCCTATATCGGGAAACTCCCCGGCGATATCTACGTCAAGAAGGAAAACTTCAGCTTCTACTTCCCCATAACCACCAGCATCATTATCAGCATAATCCTGACCATCATCTTTTCACTCTTCAAGAAATGAAAGCGGAGGTATTATGAAACGCAAAATTCTCTCACTTCTCACCATTGCACATTTTTGGCAGGTGCTCCTTTGCGGCCTGTTCATCTGTCTTCCACAAGTCCCCCAAGCCTTCGCCGCCGGGAAGTATGAACCCTTCACGGCAATCCCGCCCCGCCAGGCCCTCGAAATGATCCAGCAGAACAAAGGAAACCCCAATTTTGTTCTCATGGATGTGAGGACCCCCGACGAGTTCGCCGAGGGGCACATTGAAGGCGCAGTAAACGTCAACTATAATGCCGACGACTTCATCGACAACCTGAACAAACTCGATAAAGACAAGACCTACCTCATCTACTGCAGGACCGGCAGGCGGAGCAGCGATGCCATAGACATCATGAAGCGGCTCAAATTCAAAGAGGTCTACCGCATCCAGGGCGATATCGTCCGCTGGAAGTCCGAGAAACTCCCCCTGGTGACACCCTGACCGTTGAAGGCGAGAAGGGCAGAAGGTGAGAAGGTGAGAAGGTTTGAAGGTAAGAAGTTGAGAAGTTGAACCCCTTTAGCGACTTTCCGTCGCCGGGTAGCCGCCCTGGCCTTGCAGTTGCTTTTCGGCTTTTGGCAGCGACTTCTGTCGCGCGAGGGGGAGGACAGGGGGGCGACCCCCGCGTCCGAGGGCAGGCGTGAGCCCCCACGTGGTTGAATAATTCCGGCGATTCAGGTTACAGTATCTCATCGAGCCTGGCTCCGGCAGGCACGACAAGTTCCACGGGACAGGAAAAACGAAGGGGGTACAATGAAAAGACTGCTCATTATATGTTGCATGACCGCAATTCTTCTCGCGGGGGTTGCCTTGAAGGCGTCGGCCCAGACACCGGCCGAAATCCTTAAGAAGACCTTTCCCAATCTCGCCTTCGACTCCATAAACCCTTCGCCCATAGCGGGAGTCTATGAGGTCGTCACAGGTACACGGATTGCCTATTTTGCCCCCGAAACGGGCCATCTCATATTCGGCGAGATCATCGACAAGAATGGAAAGAGCATCACGGCAACGAGAATAGAATCCATGGTTCTTGCCAAAGCGAAGGCCCTGCCCCTCGATAAGGCAGTAAAGTTCGGCGAGGGCACCTCCACGGTAATCGAATTCACAGACCCCGACTGCCCCTACTGCAGAAGGGCATCGACCTTCTTCCAGTCGAAACAGGGTATCAGAAGGTATGTGTTCTTTCTCCCCCTGGCCATGCACCCCGACGCGGAGAACAAGGTCCGCCACATCCTCTGCTCCACCGATAAACCGAAGGCCTACGAAGAGGCTATGAACGGCAAACTGGACAAGACCAAATACGACGTATGCAAGACCCCCGAAGTGGAGGAGATGGTAAAGCTCCATAAAGACATGGCTCAGATGATGGGCATAACCGGCACACCCTTCTTTCTCGTAAACGGCAAGGTTGTCTCCGGCTTCGACCCAAACCGCATAGAAGAAGCGCTAAAACTGAAGTGAGGGGCTTTTAGATGCTCTACGGCTTTGACGGCAGGCGTCCCCGCATGGGCAGCGAAACCTACGTGAGCCATCTGGCGCAGGTCATCGGTGACGTCTCAATCGGGGACAATTGTTATATAGGCCACGGAGCGATCCTCAGGGGCGATTATGGTGCCATCCTCATAGGCTCCGGGACCGCAGTGGAGGAGGGCGTAATAGTTCATGCGCCTCCCCGGAAAACTTGCAACATTGGTGACCGGGTGACAGTCGGCCACGGCGCCATCATTCACGCCGCCAGGGTCGGGTCCCGCGTGGTGGTGGGGATGGGCGCCACCCTGAGTCTCTATGCCGAGGTGGGAGATGATGCGATCATCGCCGAAGGGAGCGTGGTGCGCATGAGACAAATCATACCTGGCGGGGTCGTGGCAGGAGGAAATCCTGCCCGGGTGTTGCGGGCTGTTGCTCCGAAAGACCGTGAATACTGGGCTGACGCCAAAGAACTCTATATCAACCTTGCGAAACAGTATCTCCTCCAGGGGATGGAAGAGATCACTGACGCTTCATAAGGCTCTTTACCCGTTCGTCCTCGGGTGAAATATCCTCCACAACCGGTTTTTCCGTATTCTCACCGAAGTGTTCGAAGCCTGCCACGAGGAGGTAGTTCATCACCTCCCTGCTGTCGGATGTACGGCCGGGGCTTGACACTTCGCCGATCCATATGTCAGATATCTTCCCTTCCCTGTAATCCCTGCCATCCACCAGTTTCAGGACCAGCCACCTGTCATAGACCGTCGTGGCATAGGGCACGTAGCTCGTGGTGCCGGGGAGTTGTATCGTTGAATATGAGGTCCCCTTGGGACCGGTCCTCGTCACCGTCGCTGTTCCTCCCGACTGGTATACGGGCATGGTCTCCATCACGGTCCGGCCCTGGCCTGTTCCGTATGAGTAAAGGAGGTAATAATCTGCCGATTCATAGGGGACTACCAGGAAACCCTTCAACTTGAGGAGCCTGTTCAGTTTGGCCCTTATTTCCCGGGCAAAGATCGGATTCGGCGCTTCCTTGTCTTCAACCACATGGACCGGGGCACCCGCGACCAATCCCGATACATGGCCAGGGTCGAGAAATCCGTTGATCCTGACGCTATAGCTGCTGCAGCCTGTTACCATGACAATAAGGCAACCGAGAATCAGGCCGGCCTTCAATACGGACATCCCTATATTCCCTACTCTCTTCACCATGCGATATTTCTCTCCTTTAGAAAATCCTGGGGTCCTTTGGCGCCGAGCCGTGCGGCGGCTTTGTAGTCCTCTATGGCTTCGGGAACCCGCCGGAGCCTGGCGTAGGCAAGGGCGCGGTTGACGAAGGCGGCAGGGTCTTTGGGATCGAGGGAGATGGCCTTGCTGTAGTCGGCGACGGCCTGATCCAGCTTACCCACCTTTGCCAGCGCGATACCGCGGTTATTGTAAGCTGCGACGAAATCCGGCTTCAACTCGATGGCCCTGGTGTAATCGGCCGCGGCCTGCTCCGGTTTGCCCATATTCGCATAGGCAATTCCCCTGTTGTAATAGGCTTCCACGAAGGTGGGGAAGATTTCGATGGCCTTCGAGTAATTCACCACGGCCTCATCGAATTTGTTGAGTCTCGCGTATGCCACGCCCATGCTGTAGTAATTTTCACCCGATCGAGGATCGAGTTCAATGACTTTCTTGAAATCGGCGATGGCCTCTTCCAATTTGCCGAGCTTTCCGTACGCCTGTCCCCTGAGGTCGTAGGAATAGGCACCGTCGGGATTCGGGATGAGGGCCACGGTCTTGTTGAAGTCGTCATTGGCCTCCTTGGCCATCCCCAGCCGCCGGTATACGACTCCCCGGTTGTAGTAGGCATAGGCAAAGCCGGGATCGAGCGCAATGGCTTTGTTGAGGGCCTTCAGGGCCTCCTCGGACTTGTTCGCATCCATCAGCTCATTTCCCTTCTCAAACCAGGCCTGCGCAGTGGCCGGCTCATTCGTCTGGGCCGACACCGTCATGCACTGAAGGGCAACGGAGAACATAAAGATTATAAGGATCATGGGTATTCTTGCGGTTCGTCGCACTTTCCTTCCCCCTTCGCTTATCCGGCGGCTTATTCCCGGAGTTTCTGCGGAATATGCCCTGGGGCCGATTCCTGCTCAAATCTAAGTTGCAGGGGTCATAGTGTCAATCGACATGACCCGCGGCGCTCGGCTTGGCGTCCGGCTTTCCCTTGACGGCCCATTGAGTTTCCCATATATTTATACGGTCCCGACGACGTCGAAGAAACCGAAAAGGAGCGCTATGGACAAAGTAACCGTTGAAGACCTGCCTGAAGGAAAGAACTTCGAAGGGCCCAAGAGATGGAGCGAGGAGCGTGGAGACTTCGCTCAGATCGCAGCCGGAG
>CAYOYU010000096.1:0-9227 GCA_964408265.1 uncultured Syntrophorhabdaceae bacterium | reverse complement strand
ACACCTCGTCTGCTTCCAGATCAAAAAAGGCTGCGCGAGGGGCAGCCACTATCATTTGAAGAAAGAGGAGACCTTCTACGTTCTGGCCGGGACATTGCGGGGCGTCTTCCGCGATATGGAGACGGGCGCGACGGAAGATCTCGTTTTTACAAAGGGGCAGAAGATAAGGGTAACGACCGGATGCGGCCATATCTTCCATGGCATAGACGACTCTCTCGTCATCGAGTACAGCCCCCAGGATTATGACAAAGAGGATGCCTATCCGGTGGATTTCGGCGGGTAGTGAGATAGAAAATGGGAAACCAGGGGTCAAGGGTTCCAGTGGAATATCTAAACCCTCGGAAGATTCAGCCCCGGTAGCAGTGGAATAAACGGTTGAAACATAGCGGAAACGCACCAAGGAGACATTACAGGAACAAGGGTGATCGACGGACGGAATGAAACACTTGAACCCTCGAACCCTTCAGGAAAGGTGAAATATGGCTGAGATAAAGAGTGCCATCGAACTGGCAATGGAGAGAACCAAAAACCTCGTCATGGACGAGGGTGAAAAGAGGGCTGCCGCTGAACGGGACCTGGAGACAAGGATAAAGACCGTGATGCGCCGGTTCATGGAGGGGATGCTCACCGCCAATCAGGCCTGGAAGGAGTTTACCGCAGTAGAAGGCGATCCCGGCCAGAAGGGCTCCATGGTTACGCGAGCCATCCTCGACGAGATCGACCTGGACAGGGATAATTCAGATCTCTTCGAACTCCTGAGCCTCAACGGGAAGAGCCTGGCGCAGGCCCATGCGGGAGATTTGGAGAACCTCCGGACAACCTTTCGCGAGCAGAAAGAGCAGACAGCGATGACGGTAAAGAGGAAGGTTATGGATCGCCTCCATGAACTCTCCATAAGCGGGGATGCCCTGGAACCGAATATCGAAGCCTGGCCGGAATGGCAGGAAGGTCTCGGGGAACTCAGGACAGCCTTTTCGGAACGTCTTTCCCTGTGGAAGGGAAAGGTTCTCTCTACAACCGCCCCTTGATGCCCGAGACCCTTGTGATTTACGGAAGCATCTTCATCCACCAGGAATCTTTGAACCATTTCTGCTGAAGCTCGTCGAGGTCGCCGTTTCCCTTCAGTATGAGGATGAAATTATTGAGCCAGTTGACAAGGAGCGGATCATTTGCCGGGACAGCGATTCCGATAGGTTCAAAGGTAAGGCGGTCCGTGCTTATCAACCCCTTGTCTTTGTACCTGAAAGCAGCAACCGCACAGGTGGCCACGTCGGACATAACTGCCTGGACCTTGCCCGCAAGTATCATCTGAAGGGCCTCATCCATATCCTTCGTAACCACAATCTTCGCGTCAGTGAGATTCTGTTTGGCGATCTTCTCGCTCGTGGTGCCTGCGGGAACGGCAATGGCAAAACCGGGCTTGTTCATGTCCTTCATCGACGTTGCCTTGATGGCCGTCTCTCTGGTGGTGAGTATGGACTGTCCGGACAGGAAGTACGGGCCGGCAAAGGCAAATTTCAGGTTCCGTTCAGGCATCATCGTCAAGCAGGAGATGATCATGTCCAGTTTGCCTGCCTGCAGGGCGGGCTGGAGGTCCCCGAAAGGCATCTTGACGATCTTTGCCTTTACGCCCATGGCGCTTGCAATCACATTGGCAAGGTCTATGTCATATCCGATGAGCTTTCCATCTTTCGCTGTTACGGTAAAGGGCGGATAATCGCCGGAAGTCCCTACGACCAGCTCTCCACGCTTCAGTATTCCGTCAAGAACGGGCCCGGCTGTGGCGGAAGCGGAAAAAACAAGGAGGAGGAACAGAATAAGGAGCGGAACAACTTTCTTCATAAATTTTTCTCCTTTACGTTGAATATGAAATTTGGCCGCAGAGCCGCCCATATATTACCACGCCGGTTGCTGCGACCCAACCTTTTTTTCAGGAATCGGAATCCCCGTGAATGAACGCCCGGGCCTCAAGGCATCAGGGGCCCACTGATATGCCGCCTGTGGATGGGGAACCGGTTGTAGTAAGCACCCCGCCCGAAGAAATGCCTATGCCGCCGCCAAGCTGGATGTCTCCGGAGCCAGTAGTCACCGGCGCCACACCACCCGCAGTAATGATATTGCCGGTCGACACGGTGATCGCAACCGGATTGCCGTCGATGACGAAGATCGGGGCCTCTTGCGCTGGACCATCGAAGCCTATGGTGACGGTACTGGTTGACTGGCCCGGGTCGAAGCTGATCATCCCGGAGGGTTGTCCCGGGCCGGGTAGGACTATCTCCATTGAGATCGGGCCTACCTGTGCCGAGACGGGAGTCACCGCCGAGCTTTGTTTGAGGGCAGGGGTAACGGTTGCATTAAGCGTATTCGAAGTGAGAACAAATTTCGTCGCAGTAACATCAACCGTATCTGCTGATGTGCCCGCACGGATGGAAAGTGCACCCTTCTCATCACTGACGAGCTTCATACCTACGACGGCAAAAGTCTTCAGTTCGTTCTGGAGGAGCCCAAGATTTGATGCACTGATCGTAACCTGCCCTGATGAAGTGATGGCGGGGGGATTGACCTGAATGGTGAGAGTACCGGTGCCGGCCACGGTAACGTCGCCCGGGAGTGTGGGGTTGGTGCCGGAAATGGTAATGGGCGTATCGCCATTCCAGCCTGTTCCGGATTCCCCGGAACCCGTCGTCTTGATCCAGTAGGCTCTGCCCTCTTCGAAGTTCGCCAGTTCCGATACGGGCAGGCTCCTGCTCGGGTGTTTGCCGAACCAGTTTCCGTCCTTCCAGTTCCACATGATTCCCCATTTGCCCTGCAGGCTTGCGGCCGCATCATTGATGCTCTTATCGGGGGCATTATAGCCCACCAGGTTCCATCCGTCGCGGAGCCGGACCACCCTGGTCCCCGCATCGCACCATGTGGAAATATCGATGCTGCAGGGGGCCGATGAATAGATCCAGTAACCTGCCCCCACAACCATGTCGGTGAGCGTGTTTGTCGAACCGCCGTCGGGCCGCCATCTCTTCCACTGCTTCGTCACGTTGTCAAACCCCCAGATGATCCTGACCTGCCCCACCGTGCCGGCAAGGATCGACTCGATGGAAGTGGCCGGCTGATCATTCATGCAGGGCTGCCGGCGAAGGGAAATGAAGTTCCAGCCCGCCGAGAGTGGTATGAAAGCCTGCGACGGCTGCAGGGCTATATCGGTGCTGACGATCTCCGTGTCAAGATCGACGGGTGCGAAGGATGTGCTGTCTCCCCAACAGCCCTTTCCGTATCCCTTTGCAGAGGAACAGGCGGTGCAGGTTGTCGCCGCAGGCAGACAGATCCCGTAGAAGCCTTCCACATCCGTCAGGAGCGACAGGTGGCTGCCTGATTGGCAGTTGACGGAAACCGTCGCCTCAGGTATGCCTTCCAGGGTAGCTGAGTCGGTGACCTGCCCGAAGACCGCAAAACAGACGCCGCTATCGGCAGATGGGGCAAAGTCCACGGGACTGCCCACATCAATCTTGGGTCGGGTGATCCAGGGGACGCCGGTGGGCTCGACCAAAAAAACCCGCCCGTTAGCCTGAAGAGCGCCTAAGATAGTCGACGGGTCTATGCCTATGACCCTGTTGAGGGTTACGGACGCGGAACCGGGCTGGAGAAACTTCACCAGCTCGTTCGGGTTGATGTTGAACTTGTTCCAGTTGATGATGGCCTTGTCCGTCGCCTGGTTGATGAGGGTGGTGGCAGCGTCGGGGTTGGTGATCGTGGCGGAACCGCCCACGACCTGACCGCCCGTAGGCATAGCATATGTGTAATGCGCACACGCAAAGACCATGAGAACCACAAAAACAAGAAGACTTCTCTTCATCTCACCCATCCTCCTCCAGAAAAATGCATCTCATCGTAGGACACATTTGATTCGGTTGCTAAGGCCACCAAGGTCCCCCATCTGCACCATCCCAACCAGACTCAGCATTCCTTGCCGTGTTTTCATGGTTCCCTGTGCGACCTCAAGCAAAAAGCCAAGCCAGAGGCTTATGGCCGATTGGTTCCACAACTCGCTAGGCGACGAATCTGATACCAGGTCAGTAGTTCAACCGCCAAGAACAAGCCGTAGATCAGGAAGATAATCAAGCCTGCTGACTCGGGCCAAATCATTGAACCGGCAAGCAGGAATAACGCAATGAGGGTGACAATCAGCAACAGCAGGACAACAAGCCACTGAACCCAGCGTTTCTTCGCCAGCATCCCGGCACCGATTGAAATTGCAGAGACACCGCCAGCAAGCAAAGCCAGGGCTGGGGTCTTCCAGTAGTCATGAAGTACGGCCACACCGACGATACACAGGGCTGTTCCTATGACAAAATGAAAACCTGCAAGAAAACCCTTCATCACTAACCTCTCATCGAAGCACTGACTAATTTGCGGAACAACTGCCTAATCGGGATACACCTTCAGGGACATCCTGTTTTCTGTCCCACCAGCGCAGCTTGCGTGTACTGCGCACACGCAAGGACCATGAGAACCATGAAAACAAGAAGCCTTCTCTTCATCTCAGCCATCCTCCTCCTGCTTTTCCGCGGCACAGCCGTGTAAGAAATCCCTCTATCTTTCACCTTTTCCACAACCGACCCTCCGGGGAATGCGTTCCGCCGTCGGACATGGATTTAGTTACCAAAGCTGCCTAACGACCCTTACCCTGCCTCCAAAAAGCTCACCGGGAGGCGGGCGCGGTCTCCTGCCGATCCGGCGCAGCGGCTCGTTCACTGGGAAGCTTTGCCGCTGGTGCTGGCAAACCTAAGGTCGATGCGTTCCTTGTTTCCAAGGCCTTCTTTAAGGACTCGGATTCAGCAATCTTACGCATCAGACTGTCAAGAGTGCTTTCGGCCACTTCCTGACGATGGGTTTCGCCGTCAACTTGAAGTCCGGTCTTCTTGGCAGTCCCACTTAGCATTTCGTTCCAAATGATGGTGCTTTTTTCTCCGTCTTTGACTCTGAGATTGACCTGGATCGTCCCCTCTAACTCACCACTCCAAAACCCCATGATGGGAGTGGAATCAAATTTCAGTATCTCTCCCGAAAATCGATAATTGCCGCCGCCGTCAACAATGGAATAGCCCATACAGGCAAGGAGTGCACGGGTGGCGTCCGTCACCACGGCGCTCACTTCTCTATCAGAGAGGTACTTTCCCGACGTGCGGTGGCGAACACCTTTGTAGGATAAGAGGTTTGGTTCAACTCCTCTTTGATCGGTGAAACGCTCCACGCTAATCGTCTGCTTCACGCCAGTCTCGGTCACGCAAAACGTTGACGGTTTATAGTCGATTTTGACTGTTGAATCTGTGAAAGCACAGCCACCTATCAAGCAAGCTAACAAGGCAGTAAAACAAAACGTCAAACTAAACTTCATAGTTCCTTCCCTCCTTCATTCATCGGTTATGGGAGCATCTAAGTATCAAAGGGTAAGCCCTCGACATTTGAAATTATCCTCATCGTATCGTCGAAATTCGTATCCAGCATCCTGCCAATACCGATGTCCATTCTAGCTGCATATGTCCTCACTACTCTCCAATGACATTGCTCCGACCTAGCAATCATGGCAGAAATTCCAAATTCAAGGGCTGACCCTTTCCCTCCCCCATGCCTGGTGGTGTGGGGAGGAGCGGTTAGCTACCGTCCCTTACCCGATTGGGAGTCTACTTTGGATATGTCTCATCGATAGCCTCCTCAAGAAAGTCCAGAACCACATGGCCCTCTTCATAGAACTGACGGAGTTCGCGGAGCGTTACATTGAGGCTGCGTGTGTGAGCAGCCCCGTGGCGATTAATAACAATGTTGTCGTAAAAGGTAACTGCTCGTTCGTTGCCCTTCGTACGATCCAAGAAACAGTGCTTGAATCCAGGGCCGAATCGGTTCATGAGACCAGCTATCTCACTGCACTTGGTGCTGCGGAAGACCGCGGACACGCATGACCTGAAGAAGCTGCCCATAGCGGGGTCGTTCAGCTGGTCAGCCCTCCGAGCGATCAGGTGCTCGATCCTTTCTTCGAACGCCGAACAGGCAAGCACCAAGACCGCTCTGGTGAGGAGAGCCTCAATTTCGGTTCCGGATGTTCCGGTTTCTGCTATGTGTTTCTCACAAGAATCGAGCGTTTCGTCAACAATAGGAATCTTCATATCAGCCAAACAGTATTTCTGATGCTTTGCGAAGCCGTAGCTTAACTCTCTCGTTGTCAGTCGTGCTCTCACGGGTAGCTCGGTTGAATTCGGCATCCGCAAGAAGAGCTCGATAGCGGTCTTTGAGATTAGCAGGTAGGGACGATAGATTCTTCGAAATGGTCGTCATTACCGAATCAAACACAGCGGCATTCAGTCCCGTGCGGATGTGGAAAGGCTTCTTTCCAAGCCGTGCGGTTACCTGCGCGCATGTTTGACTGAAGAGTTCACCGGCGACTTTGAGGGCTTCGTCACTCGCGTCGCGATTCTTTCTCATGTACTTCGACAGAAAGTCCTTCATTGGTTTGTCGTATGCTTCAATGTCACGCATGGCAAAGAACCGGATTATGAGCTCAATGTCTTTCATCCTGCTGTCGGGAGCGTGTTTGCCTAGAATGTCTCGCCAAGCCTCGTCGGCGTTGATTTTCCGTAGGAACGGAATAAACTTCCCGTGGTAAACTGAATTCCTGACTTCTTGATTTGTAAGAAGGGTTCCACCCGTGTTAAGGCGCTCGAATATGTGGTACATGCTTGTGTCGTCACTTGAGTCAAGTTGCTGTACAACAAAAGACCGCAATACACAGTTCTTAAGCCGAAGCTGATCTTCGGGGTTCAGGTCCTCGTATGTCTTCAGGCTAAAGCGACTTTTCTCGCTTAAACCGACAAGCTTAAAGATCTTGCGCCTGTCGTCCTCGGGCGCACCGAAATACCCTTCGAAGAAATAGAATATGCTCTTTAAACGTTGTTGGCCGTCTATGACAAGGTAATGCTGAGACTTTCTTTCGGTGTAGAGGAAGACGGCGGGCACCGGCAAACCGACCAGAAATGATTCAATGAGTTTGCTGGCCTGGACTTGTTTCCAGACAAACCCACGTTGGAAGTCGGGGATTTTTATCTCCTTTGCCTTCCATTTCGCGTACAGCACCTCAAGAGTGTAGTCAGCGGGGAACGTGGATATTTCGTACTCGGGTGGCGAACTCTCGTAGTCCTCATCTTCAGATGTTATCGGCTCCAGATCTATATCGTCAGCTTGAGCTCTTGCCCGTTCGTTCTCAATTCTGGCATCTATTTCTGATTCCATTCTCTTCTCCTTTCTTCCTTCTCCCAACATATATCCAAAGGGCAGCGCCTGACATTTGAAATTACCTCACCGTTCCGTCCAAATTCGTATGTCGCATCCTGCCAACGACGATGTCCATTCTAGCTCCACACGTCCTCACCACATGCCAATGACGTTGCCGCGACGAAGCAATCATGGTGGAAATTCCAATGTCAAGGGCTGAGCATCTTCCTTCCTGCTGCCGAACAAAAGGACAGGGTCAATCCAGCCAACGCACCCAAGGGGTTAGCCGTTTTTCTCGTGTTTGCCTTTTGCAAGCATCAAGGCATCAAATTCTTTCCATGCCATCTTGTACCCGTACGTCGCGTCTTTTTGAACCCAAACGATGCTACCATTGGATACCTTCAGGGTTCCAAATGCCGACCCATCGCGGTTGACTTTGAACTCAACGTCTGCTTTTCCAAGTTCTCTCGCGGGGAGTGTGAATACTACCTTGTGCTGTGCCATATTTCCCTCCTTTTTATTAGATGCCGATCCGGTGCGCCGATGGTTATCTGGTCATAGGGTTGTCCGCATAGTGTTCCGGCCTTGTAACCAACCCGCTCGAACTGCATCATCGATCAAGCGATACAGTGTGGCTGCGTCGGGAATTCTGGCCTGACCTCGGGCTGCCTGCAAACTACCATCTGGTCTTCTCCAAATGAATCGATACCCGTTCTCGGTCGTGCCGTCGTCGTAATGGTATGTACAGTCATGGAAGCATAGAATCCAGTCTTCAGCTTCGGTGTCGATTACCTCATTGCGAACCTCAACCCATGCCATATCACTATTCTCCTTTCAGATAACATATGGGTCACCTTATCACCATGTTACCACGATCACCATTCTGCCGAAAAACACTGATGTGGTCTATCACGGCCGGGAAGACGGCCATGAAAGTCTAACGGCTTCCTCTGATTGAGTATCCAACTCCTGCACTCCACGAAGATTCTCATAGACGAGTCTGTTCCCAAAATCATTCCTTCCAGATTTCCGGTGTTGCGGTGGATCAAATTACCGTGAAAGCGTTAACCAGGTGTAGCAGGAACCTATTTGTGACGAATGGATGCGCTATCCATTGTTTTCGATTGACTGTTTCTAATACAGTACCACCGGTGCATAGGGAATGCAAGAAAGAACCGGTGCCGTTTGGTTCGTTTTTTTCCTTGACAGTGAAACGCCGTTTTTGCAAGATAGCAAGAAAATCGAAGGGTTCGTGGAGATCGTGGAGTTCGAAGAGTTCGTGGAGATCGGATGCTTTTAACGGCCTGAACTCTGTTCTTTGAGACGGCTTGAACCCCTTGAACTCCTTGAACCCTTTGAACTCCACGAACCTATTCTATTCCAGGAGGTATACGATGGCTACAGAGAAACAGGAACTTACCTACCTACCCATCAGTCTCATCGTCATTATTGCTCAGGTTCGATCCATGATCGACACTGCCAGTGAATCCTTTCTGGCCCTTGTAGCTTCCATCAAGCTCTACGGAATCCTGGAACCCTTGATCGTCATGCCCCTGGGTGACGGCACGTACCGCCTCATCTGCGGGGAGAGACGATTCCTCGCGGCGCAGGCTGCAGGCCTCACGGAGGTGCCCGTTACCTTCATCCCTGCCGACACTCCGGAGGCGGAGATAACTGCCTTGCAGCTTACAGAGAACCTCCAGAGGCAGGACCTGAACCCCATTGATACGGCCAAGAGCGTCCAGAAGTATTTGCACATCAAACATGCCGACCGGAACTATGATGTTGATGGGTCTATCAATGCACTGATCACCTACAACCGGAGGCCGGAGGACCTCCCGAGTACAATTGCGGACACAGTGTCCGCAATTTCTCAAATCACCGGAGACTCAACAAAGACGCTGCTTCGCAGGGTATCGCTTCTGAAACTCAACTTGGAAATTCAGGCTGCTCTCAAGGACGGATCA
>CAYOYU010000095.1:11915-16752 GCA_964408265.1 uncultured Syntrophorhabdaceae bacterium | reverse complement strand
ATCCTCATCGAGCAGCCTTCAGCATAAACCTCACATTTGTCGGGAAACTCATTTTTTCTGCTCGCTGCTCCGGGCCGGTTACCTTGCAACGAAGCTCCTCCGCGCAGTTCTCGAACTCGCATTGTCGTTATATAAGTTCTTATATATTTCGCAAGTCTATTCGTCGTATTGTCTCTGGAGAATAACGTAAAGTCACCGGGAGACGGAGCGCCTCTTTCCGCCGATTGGCTCCAGTCCATTGTTGGATTACGTTTACTATTCACCCACAAACGTACCGTCTGAAGATATGATGAAATCATCACCCAATGGTGAAATGGCCCAAAAAACGTTACTATCATGGATGCCCCCCATAACCCGCAAATCGCCGCCCTTTTTCGTGTCCCAAATTGCTTGGAACTCGAGGTAATATATATTCCCAGACGGTGCGGTTATCTCTTTAATATCCTGTGTATCCAAGAGATAAAGTAAGTCGTTGTAAGAACGCCGTCTGTAAGCGCCCAACTCCTTAACTAATATGCTTTTTGCTTCTTCCTTATCCATTTCTTCTGCAATCCAATGCCAGGGTCAGCTACGAGGCTGCATTGTGGCCGAGTTCGCTGGACGCCATTATTATGCTGGCCCTCGATATTCGCCGATTACCTCGATGAGACCAATGATGTTCTCATTCAGTTCCTCAAGCTCCTCAGCGGGAACCCACCACTCTGTATGATGCGCAGTACCCACTTTCTGAATTTAGTAACGACTCATTAAGGAGGCACGAACCTGAAAACGAGTAACATAACCCACACCATCCTCCTCCACATCCCATCGGCTGGCGATCTCAACTGCGTACCGTTCATTTGTAACCGGATAGAAGATTGGCTGTTCCGGCAAGCGCGGTGGCCAGCGTCGAAAACCATTCTCTCTTAATAGCTCCAGTTCCTTTGGTCCAATCGGGCGGTACAGTGTGACGCTGTCTTCCATATCCTCACTTAAAGGCAGTAACGTGGGTCACCTGAAGACGGCTCCTTTGGCAATTGGGTGAATGCATTACAGCCTTTTATCGCTCCACCGGGTTGGTCGTCTGCACCATCCCCTTCTCCTCTGCTCTGGCTGAGTCGGGGGGCTGCAAGTCTGGAGGTTCCTTGCTCACCAGAAAACGAGCCACCTCTTTTCCGAACTCCTTGCAAGCCTTTGTGGCCGACCCCTCGGGGATATAAAGCGGAGGCAAAATACCGACCAGGCCTGTACCATCGGAACTGGTAGAGATGGTGCCGGAATGGGACAGGGCTCTTAAATCGTATATCTCGGCGCCGGCTTCGTTATGTCGATACCGCGCCACACCCAGAAACACATTTGAAACCAGTGGCTGCTCCTGCCGTGAATAACTCACCCCCGAAACACACACCAGATAACGAAGCCCGAGATGGGAAATAGAGGAGTTTACCCGAGAATCAACGGATGCGGTCTTCATGATGTCAAAGCACGAAGGTAGGTCAGACGGCTTAACACCGGGGAAGACGATCGTCCTAAACTCGTCGAGGAAGACGAGGCGGAAGCCCACATCTATCTCGTGCATCGCCTCCTGGATACAGGACCGAAGTGAAGCCTCGTAAGCTTGGACTTCGACCCACACAGAGATATTGGAACGGTGGCTGCAGACCATGCAGTCAGGCAGGATGGCGATAGCCTCTCCCGGAACGATTCCTGTTGTGGCCAGTCTTCTGGCTGTACTGTTACTTGAGCTGCAGCCTGACAGAAAGACAACCAACAAGACCCAAATGAGAATCAAACAAAAAGGCTCCACTTTTCGGGCCATGATCTCATCGCCTTTGACATCATCCAATTGCATCATATACCCCACGGTGTGGCAGGTCGTCTATCGCCTGTAAGATATCGGATGACTATATCTCTTACGGCACCTAACCGGTTGGCCCGATATATCTCTGTTCGCCGGCCCAACGGCGCAGATAAGCGTGTGGCAAAGCCATCCGGTTAATTTGCTGGTTCGGCTTATCCGGTTTCCGTCATTTTCGAGTCGCAACCAGGCTATTATTTCAAAATCTGAAACCACAGCATAATGACACTAATTGTTGTCATGGCTATTCCGCCGGCTATGCAAGTCAATGTATACATATAGAATTTAATAGGATTCTTTCTCTTTCTGATAGGCGGAAACCCGTCCTCGAGATCTTCTGTTTTGCCGGCAGTAAGACCTTTGGTGGCGCTATAAATGCAATATATGCCACATAGGAGGATTATGATGCCCATCAATATTTTCATTTTTCCTCAAACCTACGTGAAGGTCACCGGGAGGCGGGCGCCTTTTTCCGCCGATACGGTAGAACGAACTGTTCGGACCTCTTTTCTCATCCGGCTCATCGTGGGCATGCTCAATAAGGCTCGTTAGCAACTATAAATGTGCTATTCCCCTTTCCTGAACACATAAATCGCCCACCCCAGCGTTTCTCGTCCCCACCTCAGATAGGCTGTCTTACTCTCGCGCACTCGCTTCAGCACGGTCTCCACATCAGGATCATCCCTATGATCGTTCGCCCAGGTTTCCGCAGCATACCACTGTAACCCTTCATATCGGTCCCAGTCATCCTGGCTGCTTACGAGTGTGTAGACCGCCTCCAATCCTTGCTCTTGCCCGACCTCTACATTCTGGTAATGTGTTCCGAAGTCGTTCCGTGTCACTCCCATCGCCTCTAAATACTCTTTTTCCGGTTCATGCCGCCAGTACGGCTCTCCCGAAACGATCCAGCTTTCCGGGGCTGCCATCTTCTGCAGCGCCTTCAACGTCCCTCGATAGCCGCCATAAATCCAGCTCGCACCGATACAGGCTACCAGATCAAAGCTCTCAAGGGTCTCCGGGGCATACGCAGCCCCGTCCATCTCCAGGAAATGGAGTTGGGCATCGGGAACACGCTCTTGATGCTTCTTGCGGACATCAGCAATACAGTAGGGGGAGAGATCAATCCCCGTTCCTGTCATTTGTGGGTACCGCTCTGCGAGCCTGATGAGAAACTCGCCTTTTCCAGTGGCGATATCAAGCACCCGTGCCCCGGGTTTCAAAGGCAGAAGCGTGATAAGCTGTTCGAGTTTCTCAAGACTCATGGGATTGCAGAGAATATGCTCCCGATGCGTGATGTCAAAGAATTTCCACATGTCCATGGGGTATACCTCCTTTATCAATGCCAACGGAACATCAGGATCAGCCAGAGGCCTCTGTATGGGCGTTTGGGTACACCCGTTCGTTATGCCCGTTCTCTGGATTCGCGAATTGCTTCTACAATTTCGTCTTTGGATATGCCTTTATTGAGGCCCGCAACATCGAAAGGGGAACGCCGAGGGTGGGGTGACTGCGGAACAATAGCATATGTATCGCCCTTACGGCGACGTATCACTACTTCTTCTGTCTTTGATTCCTCAAGGACCTTTGCCAGTTTCTCTCTTGCTTCAGAATACGTATAGACCTTCATATTATGTCACCACCTTTATGGAAAGACTCGTCGCTACCTCGCACATTCGGCTGTCGAGACTGATGAGGGGCAGTTTTGTCTCCAAACAACATTGGATGTAAAAAGCGTCATATGCATAGATGCCGAACTTGAGCGCGAGCGTCATTGCTTCGCTGATCTTCACGGGCAGAAGCCTGACAGCGATCCGCTGTGAAATGCTGAAGGCTTTCAATACCTCCCGCTCGGTAAGTCGCCCTTTTCGCTTTACGTTTATCAAAGCATTGGCGATTTCGTAAGGCAGGATCTCAGGCGAAACCACCCCATAGCCAGACGTTCGTTCTATAACCCATTCACGGCTTTCCTCGTCCAGCAACACGGCGAGAAAAGCACTTGCGTCAGCAACTATTTCCATGACCTATTTGTACAACTCGCGACGTGAGTTGTCAATATCAAATTTGGGCATGACGCTCGTTTGCCGGCATTCAGAACATGGAGACGATGTCGCATGGTGTGGAGGCTGGTCATCACGAACCGGCCTCCATCTGCCCCTTGACCAGGTCCAGGAGCACCTGAAGTTCATCAGCCAGTTTCTTAAGGTCATCCTGGGCATACTTGCCGGTGTTCCTGGTGATGGTGGTCTTCATCATGTCCATGCTCCGGTGCTGCCGGGAGAGGTTGATGGAGGGAGCCTTGGTGGCTGCAGGTTTCTTTGTCTGCGACTGAGTGAACATTTTTTCAAGGACAGAGTTCGTCACCGGTGTCTTCATGATTGACTCGAATATCTTCATGCGGCCCGGATTACCCAGGTTGGCGGCGAAAATATACCCCTGGGAAACCTGCAGGGTTTCCTGCTTCAAAGCCTCTTGAATCTGATCCTCAAGTTTGAGAAGCGATACCGCGCGATACAGCGTCCTTGTTGACTTTCCGGTGATTTTACAAAGTTCCGCCACTGTGGCGGAAACCTGTGGCGTGATATATCCCGGAGCCCTGTCAAAGTTCAATAATACCTCCAATGCACCCGCTTCCCTGTACCCCAGGTCACCATGCCTTTCATGCATATACTCCACCACCGCGTGGGCAAAGTCTATGTGATTCAGGTCCTGTCTCTGCTGGTTCTCCGTGAGCTGGAGGGCGATGATCTCCGCCTTCCGGGTGATGGAATCGAGGAACCTGACCCAGATGGTTTCCATACCGAGAGCCTGTGCAGCGAGGACCCTTCTGGCTCCACAGATGAGGAGATACTTTCCCTCCTCTTCGGTATACTGGGTCACCACAGGAGGTTCGAGGATGCCGTTTTTCGCGATAGATGCCTCAAGTGTCTTCTGTGATTCACTGTTCGGGTCGATTGCCGACCTGATCTGTGTCTTTATGACGATGCTGCTTACGGGGATGGA
>CAYOYU010000095.1:0-11905 GCA_964408265.1 uncultured Syntrophorhabdaceae bacterium | reverse complement strand
AAAGGGTTCAAGGGTTCGAGTGAACTGCTTCACCCCTTGACCCCTTGACCCCTGCCTCTACACTATTCACTTGACCCCTTGAACCCTGCTCTTACGTTATCTTTCCGTACTAGTTCCTAAACAGTTTCACAATAGCCGGGTGGTGCGATGGTGCGGTAGAGCTGGTGGTGCCGGTTGGAACGGAATGGAAAATTATTACCGGATTACTGCTTTAAGTCAAGAACAAACCGGAGAGGTAGTGGGCGTTCAGATGGACTAACAGAATTCTGCCTCTACGCTATCCGCTCTACGCTCTACGCTGTACGCTAAACGCTATCCACAGACAGGCCCGTAGTCGCTCTTGCGCACGCCGGACAGAAGGCGGTCGATGTTGCCTTCCGCCACCCCTGCCACCCTGAGGGTGTCCGCTGCCAGGCGAAGGCTGCTCTCCATTGCCTCCGGCAAGGCCAGCGTTGCGCCGGCCTGGAGCATTCTGCCGCTTGCCTCGAGGTCCCTGGCCCTGGCGATTATGGGCACCCCGGGGTAATTGTTCCTCACATGAGAGATTGCCCGAAGGGTCGTCTGCTCCTGGTCCGTCGTCAGCACCACGGCGGCAGCGCGCTCCACGTGGGCTGCAGCCAGAAGTTCGGTGTTGGCAATGTCCCCGTAGTAGACCGGGAACCCCTCTTCCTTTCCCCGGGTCACCATGACAGGGTCGTTGTCGAAGGCTATGAAGGGTACGCTGCTGGCCTGGAGGATAACCGCCACCACGTGCCCTACCCGGCCGTAGCCGCCCAGAATCACCCTTGCCTGGTCCTTTCCGTCGTCCGCCGGGAAAGGCACAGGTTTCTGACCTCTCCGTCCTTTGCCCACCTGCCGGGCTAGGTAATAACCCAGATTGGTCATGAGGGGGGTGAGAAGCATACTTATCGAAATCGCCCCGATACCCATGACGAAGGTGTTGCCGTCGATGACGCCCAATCCCGCGGCGGAACTGAGGAGGACGAAACCGAACTCGCCGCCCTGGGCCAGGAGAAAAGAGACCCTAAGCGCCACATCAAGCTTCCCGCCGAAAAAAAGAGCGATGAGAAACATGACCAGGATCTTGATGACGATGATGACCGCAACGTATTCAAAGAAGATGAGCGGACGGGCGGCAATGGACCGAATATCGATGGACATGCCCACGGCCACAAAGAAGAGGCTGATAAGGATGCCTTTATAGGGCTCAATATATGCCTCAATCTGCATGCGGAATTTTGATCCTGACAGAAGCATGCCCATTAAAAAAGCGCCGAGAGCAAAGGAGAGGCCTGCCTTGTGCATGGCCCAGGCAGAGAGGAATACTGCGAGCATGGCCACCATCACGAAGCCTTCCCGGTTCCTCTCGCGTGCCAGCCGCTCCAGGACAAAGGGAACCACGTATCTGCCGAATCCCCATACAAGAAAGACGAGTCCTGATACGACGGCAACCTGTTCCCATCCGGGTAAGCCGTCTGCAAAGGCCGCCGAACCCGCAAATACGGGAATGAGGGCGAGGATAGGAACAACGGCCAGGTCCTGCATGAGGAGGATGCTGAAGGCGGTGCCGCCGTGGGGGCTTGCGATCTCACCCCGGTCCTGCAATATCTGCATGGATAGGGCAGTGGACGATAGGGCCATCGTTAAGCCCGTGACCATTGCAGCTTTCCATGACCAGTTGCTCAACAAGGCATATCCCGCGATTGCGGACGCAGTAAGGATAATCTGGACGGAGCCGAGACCGAACACCTCGCGCCTCAGCGCCCAGAGACGGGGTGGCCTGATCTCAAGCCCTATGACAAAGAGGAGAAGGACAACGCCCAGTTCCGTGAAGCTGCGAACCCCCTCCACCTCTGTCGTAATGTAGGGTCCGGGAGTGTAGGGACCTACAATTATTCCCGCCACCAGAAGCCCTGCAATTGAACCCAGCCCGAAGTGCCTGAAGAGGGCGACCATCACCGACGCGACGATGAGGAGGATAACAGCCGACGTTATAAAGGTTTCAAGTTGCATGAGATAACCTAATACCCCGGAAAGCAGGTTGACAGTGGGACAGGAGATACTTACTTCACATATTAGCTGCATAGCCTGAAAGGAGGACAACCATGGCAAATCCCTTCGTACATAATGAACTGCATACACACAAGCCGCAAGCGGCGAAGAAGTTCTACGGGGAATTATTCGACTGGAAGCTTCAGGAACTGCCGGAAATGGACTATACGATTATCGACGTTGGCGAGGAAGGCCGGGGCGGGGGCATCATGCAGAGTCCCATGCCCGATGCGCCACCCCAATGGGTGCCCTACGTACTGGTGGATGACATCAAGGCCTCCACGGAAAAGGCAAAATCCCTGGGCGCCACTCCCCTTCAGGAGGTAACCGAGATTCCCGACATGGGGTGGTACAGCATGGTCCTCGATCCTACGGGTGCAGCCTTCGGGATGTGGCAACCGAAAATGGCCGGGTAGGCAGGTCTCAAGACGACCAATAGCCGACGGCTCTCACCCCTTCTTTACGATACGGGCGAGGAGGGCCCTGTCAGCCGGGAATCCCGTAACCGGGTCGAGCTCGGCATCGTCGGTGAGCAGATTGGCATTCGCCTCGTCCCAGCCGTGGGGCAGGGAGATCACACCTTCGAGCATCCGGTCGGAGTACCTCGCCTTCACCTCGATCCTGCCCCGCCGCGTCTCCACGATAACCATCTCGCCCTCTTCAACCCTCAATCCGGCTGCCGTCAGTGGATTGACGTCCACGCAGGCTTCGGGTGAACGTCTCCGCAGGGAAGGCACATTGCGGAACCTGGCGTGGAGCTAGCCCAGGGTCCGGGCGCCGGTAGTCAAAACGAGAGGGTATCTGACGGCCACATCCGGTGTGGACTCGGGACTTTCAGCCGGCTCATGATAGGTGGGCAGCCCATCGTAACCGGACCGTTCCAACTCCGGGGAGTATATTTCCACTTTGCCTGAAACGGTTCTAAATCCATCTTCCATGAACTTCCTCGGGGTCCACCGGTGGTAGACCCTCCCCTCAGGCTCCCTTTTCAGGTCTTCCAGGGTAAGATCGAGTGACCTGAGCCTGTGGTCTATTGCGTCCTCCTCGGTCTCCCAGGGGAAGGAATTGCCGTAGCCCATCCTCGTTGTGATCTCTTTCCATATATCCCAGTTTGTGGGAAGGCCTTCCTCGTCGCAGAGCTTCCATGAGACGCCGAGCCTGGGCTCGCTGGAAAGATGGGAGCTGTCCCAGAGTTCCGTATTGCCGAGAAATGTTGCGCAGGGCAGGACAAGATCGGCCAGTTTTGCCGTTTCCGTCATGAAGGGGTCTATGACCGCGAGAAATTCGAGCTTGCCCAGGGCCTCACGGACCCTGTCGGCGTTGGGCCAGGTCAAAACAGGATTGCTGCCTGCCACGAGGAGCCCCCGAAGAGGATAGGGCTTTCCCTCCAGGATGGCCCCGGCATACAGGTTAGCCTGGGCATGCCCCGTGGCGCGGTGGAAGAAGGGGTGTTCATCGGCCCCGATGGCGGGAAGTGCAGTCCCTTTCCTTATGAGCTTCAGCTCGGTAAGTCTCGCCTCTTTCAGGAATATGGAGCCGCCGGCCACATCGAGGTTTCCCGTTATGGCCTGAAGGATAGTTATGGCACGGATCGTCTGGAAGCCGTTGGTATTCAGTTCCAGGGCCACCCCAGGCGAGACGCAGGCAGATTCGGACAGTGCATAAAGCCGTGCGGCCTCTTCTATCTTCGCAGCCGGGACCCGTGTTATCCGTTCCACCTTATCCGGCGTGTAGGCAGAAACATGCTCAACAAGCCTGTCGAAACCGAGGGTCCATTCCCTGACGAATTCCTCGTCATAGAGCTTCTCTTTGATGATGACGTGGATCAGGCCCAGGGCCAGCGCGCCATCGGTCCCCGGCCGGGGCTGGAGATGGAGTGTTGCCTTCTCGCCAAGCATCGTCCTTCTCGGGTCGATGACCAGGAGCGCAGCCCCCCGCTGATGGGCCTCCCTGATGGATTCAACCACGGAGGGTGTTGATGAGAGGGGGTTCTTGCCCCATAGGACGATGCATCCGCTCTCCTCGTAGTGGGCTATGGGCATTGCGCCATAGGTAGCCATGTTGGCCATCCACTTGGACTCGTAGCAGTGGCTCCCGCTGGTGGAGAAATTCGGGGTCCCGTAGAGATTGCTGAAGCGTTCGGCGTAAGAGAGGAATTCTTTCCCCACACCCGCCTGCCCGACGTGGATTGCCATGGCCTCCGGTCCATGGAGCTGCCTGATCTCCTGCAGCCGCCCGGTCAGAAAACGGTATGCCTCCTCCCAGGAGACCTGCTTCCACTCACCGGAAGGCATCTTTCTCAGGGGATGTTTCAGCCGGTCCTGGGCCCTCATAAGTTCAGGCAGCGCCCGCCCTTTCGGGCAGAGGTGCCCCCTGCTTACGGGATGGTCCATATCCCCTTCTACGGAACTGACCACTCCGTTCTTCCACTGCAGGGTCATACCACAGGTACCGCTGCAAATGCCGCAGACAGTACGCGACGTCCTTTCTTCATCCTTCCGTGCAATCTCCCGGCTGGGACTCTGGCTCACTCGTTCCATGAAAGCTCCATGCTGTTCCTCATTCTTTGATCTGTAAAATTCATCTTTTTCTCTTTCCACATAGGAATCACCTGTGTAATGAGCCGCTCCGTCAGGTTTTGCACCCGAGGGGCAACAAAAATCCGGCCGCAGAAGCCTGCGCCGGACCCCGGGAGTTTTTGGGCGGGTTATAGCGGGGAGACTGCGGGCACGGAGGCGAAGGGGGACCGCACGGGCCCCCGATCCGCTTCTCAGCCTAATGGCAGAAATATGTATGCTGTCCTGTGCATTGTATCATTCATTCTGTTGATGTCAGATATTAACATAATGGCATCTTACGGTCAAGATGGCCACGAAGGGATTGTACCCCCGCATTCCTCCTTGACTTGGAAGAAAGCGTGTGCTACAACGGAGTCATATCATAGTTCTTACCCGGAGCAACGTTACACTGAGCTCAGGCGTGTTCACCGCTTCCGCTTGGTTCCCTCGGCAGGTGATTCTCTTTCAGGAGGCCCTACGTGACACGGAAAACAAGAGCAACAGAATCAAGAGACTTTGCATTGAAGAAGTGCCCCACGGGAATTCAGGGTCTCGACGAGATCACCTTCGGCGGGATACCCCGGGGCCGCCCCACCCTCGTTGCCGGATCGGCAGGATCAGGCAAAACTCTCATAGCCCTCGAATTCCTCGTCAAAGGGGCAACACTCTACAATGAACCGGGAGTCTTCATTGCCTTCGAGGAGACCGGGGAAGAGCTGACCACAAACGCCCAATCCCTTGGATTTGACGTTGACGGCCTCGTCAATAAGAAGAAGCTCGCCGTCGACTATGTCTACATAGAGCGATCGGAAATCGAGGAGACAGGCGAGTACGACCTGGACGGGCTCTTCGTCCGTTTGGGCTACGCCATCGATTCCGTCAAGGCCAAGCGCGTCGTCCTGGATACGCTGGAGGTCCTCTTCGGGAGCCTTCCCAATGAGGCTATCCTCCGCGCAGAGCTTCGCCGTCTTTTCCGGTGGCTCAAGGCAAAAGGCGTTACGGCCATCGTAACAGGAGAGAGGGGCGACAGGTCCCTTACCCGTTTCGGGCTCGAAGAGTATGTGGCGGACTGCGTGATCCTCCTGGACCACAGGGTAACTGAACAGGTATCGACACGACGCATCAGGGTGGTAAAATACCGCGGTTCAGCCCATGGAACCAACGAATACCCTTTCCTCATCGACAAAGAGGGCATCTCCATACTTCCCATCACCTCCCTGGGACTAAACGCCGAAGCCCCGGGGGGACGCATCTCCACAGGCAACCCTTCGCTCAACGGGATGTTCGAAGGCAAAGGCTACTACAGGGGATCGAGCATCCTCCTCTCGGGCACCGCGGGAACGGGAAAATCGACCTTTGCAGCCCAGTTTGCCGAAGCAGCCTGCGAGAGAGACGAACGGTGCCTCTACCTCGCTTTCGAAGAATCGCCGCAACAGATCGTGCGGAACATGGGCTCCGCAGGTATCGATCTCCAATCCTACCTGGACAAAGGCAATCTCATCATCCGTTCAGAGCGGCCCACCTTTCAGGGCCTCGAGATGCACCTCCTGGAGATGATGCAGCTCGTGGAAACCTTCAAACCCCGCGTGGTGGTTATGGACCCCATCTCGAACCTCATCGCCACGGGAGCGCAGATTGACGTGAAGTCGATGCTGACCCGGTTTGTCGATTTTCTTAAGATGCATCAGGTCACCTCCCTCTTCACGAGCCTCACCACTCCCGGCCGCAGCGTCGAACAGACGGATATCGGCGTCTCCTCCCTCATGGATACATGGATACTGCTCAAAACTACGGACGAGCAGAAAGAACGGAAGCGGGAACTGGTCATTATCAAGTCCAGGGGTATGGCCCATTCAAACCAGGTACGCCGGTTCGTGCTGACCGATCACGGCCCTCTGTTGGAAAAGGAAAAAGAGAGGTAACACAGATGAGGAAGGTTGCACCCGGGGAAAACTCCGAATTTTGGGAACTGAGGCTCTACGTGGCAGGGCAGACGCCGAAATCGCTCACAGCCTTCTCCAATCTCAAGAAAATCTGCGAAGAACATCTGGAAGGCAAGTACCGGATCGAGATCATCGACCTCCTCGAGAATCCGAAGCTTGCAGCCGGGGACCAGATCCTCGCCATCCCGACTCTCGTCAGGAAGCTGCCTGAACCGGTAAGAAAGATCATAGGGGATCTGTCGAATACGGAAAGGGTCTTGATCGGCCTCGACCTCCGGCCTTATCTTGAGAAAGAGGGATGGAAAAGATGAGCAAGAAGGAACCAAACAGCGTGGAGATCTTTGAGGAGGCCCTCAAGGATAAGAAAGAGAGCAGATACGTACTCCGCCTTTACGTTGCAGGCGTTACCCCCAAGTCAAGCCAGGCCATCGTGAACATCAAGAAAATCTGCGAAGAACATTTGAAGGGACGCTACGAACTCGAGGTCATCGATATCTACCAGCAGCCGGTTCTTGCAAAAGGAGAACAGATCATCGCGGCCCCCACGCTGGTCAAGAAACTGCCACCGCCCCTGCGTAAATTCATCGGCAGCATGGCTGACGTGGACCGCATTCTCGTGGGCCTTGACCTGAAAGCCAAAGAAGAACACCGGGAATAGAGGCGGCAAGGAAGAGAATGGCCGGCAGGAAATCATACCAGGACCTGACCAAAGAAAACGATGACCTCCGGGCCCGTCTGGCCGAAGCGGAAGAGACACTTCGCGCTATCCAGAATAATGAGGTAGACGCCCTTATCGTCACTGGTCCGGGCGGCCAACAGGTGTACACCCTTCAGGGTGCAGATGAACCCTACCGGATACTCATGGAAACCATGACGGAAGGGGCCCTCACCGTTGCCGCAGACGGCACGATCCTTTACTGCAACAAGCGCTTTGCCGAGATACTCCACACGCCGCTCAACAGGATCATCGGGTTGCCCATCGAGGAGATCGTCCTGGCCGAGGACCACGAGAGACTGAGGGCAATGACGGGGGCGCACTCACGAGAAGTCCACAAAGGGGAAATCAACTTTAACGGCCCTGATGGCAAGAGGATACCCGTGCACGCTTCAGCCCGTTCCCTTCAGCTCCAGGGCGTAGAGACCATCTGTATCGTCGCCACAGACCTGACGGAGCAAAGAAGACTCGAAGAAAGACTCCGGCAGGGCCAAAAGATGGAGGCACTGGGCACGCTGTCAGGCGGGATCGCCCATGACTTCAATAACATCCTCGCCAGTATCATCGGTTTTGCCGAGATGGTGCTGGAAGACACTCCCTCTGACCATCCGGCGCACCGCAGGCTGGGGTTGATCCTCAAGGCAGGGACCAGGGGGAGTGACCTGGTGCGGCGGATCCTCTCCTTCAGCCGCCAGACACCCCAGGAGACGAAGGAAGTCTCTTTGTCCAGTGTTGTCGCGGATGCCCTTAACCTGCTCCAATCGGCCTTTCCCGCCACAATCGAAATAAGAAGGAGATTTCACAGCGTCTACGATGTGGTGCTCGCCGATCCGGTCCAGATTCACCAGATCTTTATGAACCTCTGCACCAATGCGGCCCATGCGATGAAGGAAAAAGGAGGCCTCCTCGAAATAGATATCGTAGATGCCGATATATCTGAATCCGGGATTCCCCCTTACCCAGGCCTGGAACAGGGCCATTACCTCCGTCTCTCCGTGAGCGACACGGGGTGCGGGATGGCACCGGAGATAATGTCAAAGGTCTTCGATCCCTTCTTCACTACGAAGCCACCCGGCGAAGGAACGGGGTTGGGGCTCTCCGTGGTCCACGGTATCGTGAAGAGCCACAAAGGATACATCGCAGTCTACAGCAATCCCGGTAAAGGCTCAGTCTTCCATGTCTACCTCCCAAAAGCAGCAGCCTTTGCAGGAGACCGGATCAATGCCCCGCGGCCCGTCCAGGGAGGAAAGGAAAGGATTCTCTTCGTAGATGACGAAGATATGCTCGTGGAAATGAATCGCCAGAGGCTGGAGAAACTGGGATACCATGTCGTAGCGAGCACAAGCGGCGTGGAAGCACTCCGCATGTTCACCGCAGACCCCCAGAAGTTCGACCTCGTCATTACCGATTACACCATGCCTCTCATGACAGGTCTGGAGCTGGCGAAAGCCCTGTCGGAAGTCCGCCCCGGCATCCCCATCATCCTCTGCTCCGGGCTCAACGAGGCCATTTCGCTCGATGGGAACCAAGAATCAGTTATCAGCGCCTTTGTTCCGAAAACGGCAGGCAAGACGGAACTGGCCGATGCGATACGAAGGGTGCTGGCAAAATAGCAGGTCCTTCCCGACGGTAATCTTTTTGAGAATTCAGTCTTTCTCCTTGACATCGTTTTTCCCCGGGATGTAATTATATTCTTCTGAAAACGCAGGATGTGACGCTGAGTCTCCCGGCACCCCGCACAAGGGACTTATAAGGAATTCATGCTGAAGACAACCTTCCACATATCCAAAATGGACTGCCCTTCGGAGGAGCGCTTGATCCGGATGAAACTGGAGGGCATGGAACATGTCAAATCCCTCCACTTCGACATACCGGGCCGCATGCTGGAAATCTATCACGGAGGCGGTTATGAGAGTCTCCTGGCCGCCCTCGACACCCTGCACCTCGATACGAAGTTCCTTTCCTCCGAACCGGCGGACCTTTACCGGGTGGAGGAAGGCAACCGCAAAGAAAGCAAGGTCCTCTGGCAGGTCATGGCCATCAATCTCTTCTTCTTTCTCCTTGAAATTGTCACAGGTTTTATTGCCGGGTCCATGGGTCTTCTGGCCGACAGCCTGGATATGCTTGCTGACGCCATCGTCTACGGCCTCGCACTGGTCGCCGTGGGCGGAAGCATTGCGCGAAAGAAGCGCATTGCCGCGGCGGCAGGCTACTTCCAGCTGGCCCTCGGCGTCCTGGGGTTTGCGGAAGTGTTGAGGCGGGTCCTGGGGCACGGAGAGACCCCCGGCTTCCAGATGATGATCCTCATCAGCCTTCTCGCCCTTGCCGGCAATGCCATCTGCCTCTACCTGCTCCAGAAAGCGGAGAGCAAGGAAGCCCACATGCAGGCGAGCATGATCTTCACATCCACAGATGTCCTCGTCAATGGGGGTGTCATTATGGCCGGCGTGCTCGTCTATTTGACCGGATCGAAGGTGCCTGACCTGGTGGTGGGGACAATCGTCTTCATACTGGTCGGCTGGGGCGCTTACAGGATCCTTCAAATATCGCGATGAAACCCGTGTTCCATGGACAATCCTCTCAGATAGGCCATTATTGGGCCTTCGGAAAGATATATCTTTTTCTTTCCATTTTCCCTTATACTTATGGGTCAACAATTCGAGTAAGGGGGAAACATGGACGACGACCGCATTTCTTACCACGAATCTGTACGTAAGGTATACGGAAGAATTAAAGAAGACAAGATGACCAACATCTGGGACCGTTTTGAGGCCCAGGGTCTCGGAAGCAGCCCCGATCAGAGGTGCCCTTTCTGCCAGGCCGGCGCCCGCTGCGACTTATGTTCGAACGGGCCATGCAGGGCCGATGTATCGAAAGACAAACGGGGGGTCTGCGGCATCACCGGCGATGGCATGGCCATGAGGATGATGCTCCTCAGGAACGTCATGGGCGCCTCCACTTACCAGTATCACACGGAACAGACCGTGAAGACGCTGCGGGCCGTGCTGAACGGAAAGTCACCCTTTACCATCAGGGACCCCGAAAAGCTGGTAGCCTTTGCAGGCCGTTTCGGTATCCCCACCATGCTCGAGCCCGACGAAATGGGCACCATGCTCTGCAATTACTTCGAGGCTGATTTCAACCGCAGGCACGATCAGCCGAGCCACATCGTCCAGACCCTGGCACCGAAAGAGCGGATCCAGGCATGGAACCGGCTGGGGATTTTCCCCGGAGGCATCCACGGCGAGATGATGTACGCAACGAGTTCCTGCCTTACCAATGTGGACGGCTACTACGTCACTCTCGCCCTCAAGGCGATGCGCCTGGGCATTGCAATGGCGTACCAGAGTCAGATTGTCAACGAGTACCTTCAGGACGTCATGTTCGGCACGCCGAGGCCCCACCCCATGAGGGTCGACCTTGGAGTCCTCGACCCGGATTACGTGAACGTGCTGCCCAACGGCCATGAACCGTTCCTCGGATTCGCCATGATCCAGCTCGCCCGGAAACCCGCCTGGCAGGAAAAGGCCAGGGCTGCCGGTGCAAAAGGCTTAAGGATTATAGCCAACATCGAGACAGGCCAGGAGATGATCCAGCGGTGGGAGATGGACGACGTCTTCTACGGCTTTACGGGCAATTGGATCATGCAGGAGGCGGTGCTCGCCTCGGGGTGCGTCGACCTATTTGCCTGCGACATGAACTGCTCAATGCCCATCGACCCTCTCTATGCCGAAAAGTATAAATTCAAACTCATACCGGTGAGTGATCTCGTCTCCTTTGAAGGAATCACCGAACGGATCGACTATCGTCCCGAAGAGGCGGAGGAACAGGCTGCCCAACTGCTCCAGATGGCTATCGATAATTTCCCGGTACGCCGCTCCCAAGTCACCGCGGTTCCCGGACTGCCCATGAGAGAAGCCACGGTGGGCTTCTCAACGGAAGGCATCGTGGAATCCTTGGGCGGTACCATCGAGCCCCTGCTGAAAGCGATTGCCGACGGGGCTCTGCGCGGCGTGGTAGGTCTGGTCTCCTGCACGAGCCTAAGAGATTCGGGACAGGATGTGCATACCGTCGCTATAGCCAAAGAACTCATCAAGAGGGATGTCCTGGTCCTCTCCATGGGCTGCGGCAACGGGGCCTTGCAGGTGGCTGGTCTTTGCAGTCCCGAGGCAAAAAGTCTTGCCGGTCCCGGCCTCCAGAGCCTCTGTACCCTTCTCAAGATCCCGCCCGTTCTGAGCTACGGCACCTGTACCGATACGGGCAGGGTGGCCGATTTCCTCGCCATGATCTCCTACGCCCTCAACGGGGCACCCATCAAGGATCTCCCCGTTGCGGTGGCAGCACCTGAGTACATGGAGCAAAAAGCCACCATCGATGCCGTCTTCTCCCTGGCCCTCGGGCTTTACACCTACGTCAATCCGGTCCCCACGGTAACGGGGGGTCCGAACCTTGTCAAGCTCCTCACCGAAGACTGCGTGAACGTCACCGGCGGGATTCTCAACGTGGAAAAAGACCCGGTGAAGGCGGTGGAGGGGATCTGTGAACATATTGAGGAGAAGAGAAGGAACCTGGGCATATGATGCTTATTCCATTGCGCCGCGTTGTATGGTAAAAATATAGAAGGATCATGAAGAAAC
>CAYOYU010000094.1:12535-16847 GCA_964408265.1 uncultured Syntrophorhabdaceae bacterium | reverse complement strand
ATATGTCGCAGGTAGCCGGTTGGCCAATCTACGTCAACAGCACGGAGAGAACAACCTGAAGGTTTTCTTTGTGAACGGGTTTGATGTGCGTCGCCCGTACGCCACTTTTCCAGATGTTCTCCAGGGACAGGATATTGCCATGGCCCGTGGCCAGAATTATGGGGATATCACTTCGTACATCGAGAAGTTGTGCAGCCAGTTCGGTCCCCCGCACGTTCGGCATCAGCTCATCCACAATCACCGCATCGAACCGCGTGGAAGCCCTCGAAAAAAGGGCAAGGGCATCCTTCGGCCTGGCGCAAACGATGGAAAGATACCCCATCCGTAAAAGCATCTCCCTCATCATATCCAAGAGGATCTCGTCGTCATCAACAACGAAGATCCGATATTTCTTTCTTCTTCTGATCACTCTCAGTTCAAGCTAATGCCTGGGCGCTCCTATGACAACCCTGTCTGCACCCTTTTTCCGGGATACCTGAGTCTACCCTTCCACTCACAGTCCTCACGTTCCGGAACCTCAAGGGGGTAGTCTACCGCCTGGGAGACATGGTAGAATAGGAGCGTCAAGTAAAGGCAGGCTCAAAAAGGCAATCTGAGATGAATGAGCGCTTATCGTTTTCAACGAAGGGCAGTTTCACGATACCCCTACTCGCCGCTATTCCTCACACCTCGACGTACATCCCTGCGGACATAAGGCCCAGACTGTTTCTTGATGACAGAGCTCTTGTCCGTGAAATCCTCACCATGACCGACAGTTATGTGGATGAACTCATGGAAAGAATAAGCGAACTGGGTGGAGTAGCGGTCACCTTCCAATGCAGCAGACTCGTAATCGACCCGGAGAGGTTCGACGATGACACCCTGGAAGTGATGGCGCCTCGGGGGATGGGGGTTATTTACATCAGAACGGCTCGGGGCAACCCGCTCCGCCCGGCACCCTCGCCGGACGAACGTCGGCAACTCCTCACCCAGTACTACAAACCCTATCATGAGCATTTGGCGAATGAGGTAGAAATTTGCCTGCAGCGGTTCGACAGATGCCTGATTCTCGACTGCCACTCCTTTCCTTCCCATCCGTTACCTTGTGATCTTGACCAAGACCCAGGAAGGCCCGATATCTGCATCGGTACCGATCCATTCCACACACCGGATCAATTGGCCATCCTCATAAAAATCAGGACGAAAGAGTCTCATCTCGCATGATCGAAATAAACCGGAGTCTCTATATGGATGAAAGAGACGGGAGTAAGCTCCCGGAATTTCCCCAGATCCGGGATATTCTCACAGGTATGATCAAAGGATTGATGGCATCCCGAAGTTTTGAAGTCACGGCAAGCCCTTCTCCGTAAACCTCGCAGATCCTTGATAGATAGCGCGCCCAGCAGGGGTCGAACCTGCAACCTTTGGATTCGAAGTCCAATGCTCTATCCATTGCGCTATGGGCGCGTTTAGCTCTTTACGGTCTGCTTCCGTCCACTGCCGATTGCAGGCTCTCTATGAGCGGGAGAGCGGCTGCCGGGTCCGTGATCTTTGTGACCCCCATAAGGAAACGCCCCGACTGACGCAGGAGAATCCCCTTGTACATGGGATCACGGCCCGAGATGGTGACCCCCTTGGGACTCCTTTTCTGTTCCGGCTCATTACCTGCATCTTTCAGATAACGGATGTAAGCTGAAAGCGTTTGTGCCGCAGCTGCCGGAGACTCGTCGAGTACGACAAAGACCCTGGCCGTAACGCCGCCGACCTGAGCGTCAGCGGTGAGCCCTTTTTTGAAGAGTCCGTAGCCAAGCACGCTCGCCGCTATGTACCGTTCCGAACCCTCCACTACACCCGTCACTTTCAGGAGCGCCAATTCTTTCGGGGCTGCAGCCGCCCCGGGAATAAGCTTCGCTATTTCCCCGGCACAGGCAACGAACGCCTTGGGGTCGGGATTCCCCGCACCCGATGCGTTGAGCCGGACAAAAAACCGGTCCTTATAGAACATGAGTTGGCATAAAGAGTTCCGCCTCACCGTCGATATACATGTAAAGGTTCTCTGCGTTGTAGGTTGCAATCTCCCCGTCTCTTACCCAATCGCCGGCGAATCCGGAAGCTGGCAGCAAAGAACCGGACTCTTCCGCTGATCCCGCAGGCTGGTGCAGCAGAAGAGAGAACAGAGCAAGGAAGAGGATCAGATTCAGCCTGTACCAGCCCATAGCATTCTCCGACTTCATGCAAAAAGTCTGGCGGCACGGCGCATTCTTGCCCCGATGTCCCTGATTCCGTTAACGCAGCTCGCAGCGCAGGTCTCGCAGTCGAGACAGGCCGCCGCAGTGTTGTCACTTTCCAGCTCTTCGTAGGTCGCCTTGGCCAGTTCCATACTCCCGTAGGCGTCGGCATACATGAGGCAGCGGTTGACCACGCTTACGGCAACATTCTGCGGGCACCCGCCCTCGCACTCCGCGCAGAGGTGGCAGTAGTAGGGTCTAATGGCCTGGCCGTAGCGTTCGAGAACCCTCTCGTCCGCCCGGGTCAGTTTCATCATCCCCATAACGGAGATGTCCTCCCTGAACATATCCATATTCTGCATACCAGGGATAGCACAGGAAACATTCCTGTCCTGGAGAACCCACTTCAGGGCAGCCTGATGGGGACTCAATGGGCCGAGGGCATCGGTCTTGTACCCGCCTGCCTGGGTCTTCATGGCAATGACGCCCATACCCGCCTTCGCTGCCTTCGCTATGGCCTCTTTCAGTTCGGGGCTGCTCTTAAAGTTGTACCCCGTAAGAACAGTATCAAAGAACTTGTCCGGGTCAGAAGCCAGAGCATTGACCACTTCGGCCTGGTTTGTGTGGGTAGTCACGCCGAAGAACCGGACCTTGCCCTGTTTGCGAAGTTCCAGCAGGGCCTCGCGCGTCTCCGGTATGAATGCGCGGTCCTTTTTGTCCAGGTTATGAAGCTGGATTACGTCTACATAGTCCGTTCCGAGCTTCGAAAGGCTCGTCTCCACATCGGCAAAGAGATCGGCCTTCGAGATGGAGGTGGGCTTGGTCTTCGTGGCCACGTAGACTTTGTCCCGGTAACCCTTCAAGGCCTTGCCGACTATCTCCTCATTCTTTCCGTTCATGTAGCGCCGGGCAGTATCTACATAGTTGATGCCTTCGTCGAAGCCAGCGCGGATCACTTCCCATTCCGGTGTAAGCATGGCACCGAAACTCACCACCGTCACCTTCAGGCCAGTCCGTCCGAGAGTCCTGTAAACGGGGCCGGGTTTTGTTTCCATCTTTTTGATCAATTCTGCTGCAAGTGCATTGGCCGGTCCAAAACCGACGGCAGCGCTTGTGGCCCCGAGAACACCCAGTCTGAGAAACTTCCGTCTCGTTATCCTGTTCCTATTGGAATTTTCACCCATAACAGCCCTCCTGTTGCCAGCCGGTCTTGACCGTCTCCTGACGGCCTGAAGATGAATTATAGCACGACTTTTGAAGAAAGTTTCCTAACCTTCACAGAACTTGACTAATTTCAGCGGTTTTTCTTTTCCTTCCCCGATATTCGCCTGTCATCGTAGGCCATGTTGTCCTTAATCTCCTTATCCACTACAACGAAGGGGGGTATCTGGACGCCTGTCCCGTCCACTTCGAGGGGTTCCGTTTCCATAATCATCAGCCCTTCCCTGTCACCTCTGTACTGATCAACCTCGTAATACTGGTTGTTCCAGAGAAAGCAGATTCTCTCCTTCTGGAGGACTGTCGTTTTCGGGTCCATAAGTCTCTTCAGTTCGAAATATGCCTGCTCCGTGATCAGCTCTTCTTCTACCACGTATCCTTCGCCTTTCGGGCCGATCTTCCTTCTTTCCAGGACATAGAGAAAACCCCCGTCATGGCCGCGTCTCCTGATCTGGATCTGCTCCATGCTATTCTTTCCACGAAGGAAAATCTGTTCCAAATGGACTATCTGGTAGGCAGGGACCGCGGCATGGTCAATGTGCCGGAGGAGGAACCTCTTCTTCCCCGCCAGAGAAGCAGGGATACCCAGAATCTGCGAAATGGCGTCGAAGGTCCTCTTGATCTTGCCCTGAAAATCGGTCCTGTTATCGATGACCTTCAGATGCGGGTGACCGAGCCAGCACTTCCGTATCCGCAGGTCGAGACGAATCGCTTCTTCAGGAGTTTCGATCCTGGCCGTGTTATTCTCACCCGTGTAGTATTCGGCGGCACCGTCGGCTGCTGTAATGAGATGGATCACCCCATTGTATCGGTCTCGGAGGTTTACCTCTTTCAAGCCCTTCTTCCTGCGGATGGCCTTGAAATCTTCGTCGGTAATGAAGGCTTTG
>CAYOYU010000094.1:7659-12525 GCA_964408265.1 uncultured Syntrophorhabdaceae bacterium | reverse complement strand
AGGAGGACCACTTTCCGCCTTCCGGGGAATATACGTTCCGCAGCGCTCCTGTATGTCTCCTCGAAGGCGAGTTGCAAGTCGAATATAGCCTCTTCATACATGGCCACCTGTCTCGCCTTGTCCATCTTCCGCCTGTCGATGCCGCTGGTGGAGATGATCGTTGCCGTCTCCGGGATAGTGAAAACCATGAACCCGTGGTCGGACAACCGCTCCGTAAGGTAGGCCAGTGACGAGCTCTTTCCGGAACAGGGCCCCCCGGTGAGAACAATCATCATCACCGGTTCGATAAGCTGCTGCCCGCGGCTCGTAAAGTCATTCATGGTCCCCGCCATCCTCCCGAATAGTATACGCACTTAGGTCGGTCATGGGTATAACTGTTTCTCTCCGTCAGAGTCCAGAGGAAAAAAACGGGGCCCGCAGATTCCCTCGATCCTTGCAAACTTCCAATGACCCAGGAACAATCACTATAAATCCGCGGCAGAGCCTGCTGGATCGGAATCAACCAGAGAGCAGGAACGGTCGGGTGGACGCAGTAGGCTGCCTGACCCGATCAGTCCATCAACGCCCGCAGTGATTCATTGGTCTGCACCAGTCGCTCTCCAAGCCTGTGGACGATGAACCTGTGAAAGGCGGAGGCTATCCCGGGGTCGTCCCTTTCAAGCCTGTTAAGTGCCTCCGCAGAGAGACGATAAAAGACGCTCCGCTCTTCAGTCACAACCGATGCAGAGGAAGGCATCCTCAGATAGAGTCCAAGTTCACCTACCACTGATCCGGCGCCCATGGTTCGCAGCCTGACCGTTTCCGAGCCTTCTCCTTCCAGTTTCACTGTAAGCCTGCCTGATTCCAGGAAATAGAGGGAATGTGGCGGATCCCCCTGGCGCATCAGATAATATCCCGCAGGCACCTCCCTGCGTTCGAGGTACTTCATGAACTCGTCCGCATCTGCGGAAGAGGATAGAAAATCTCTTAATTCCTCACGCAATGACGCCCCCTGCCTTTCTCCAGAAAGACCCTCCTCCAGGAGCATCTGATTCTCGCACCATTCCACGCCCCTGTCGAGGTCCGGGAAGAGGCAGAACTGTTCATCCTCGCCCATATCAAATCCACGTTTCTTAAATTGCTCTATCACCACAAGAGAAAGGTTGCTGAAGATCAACACATATCCATGACTCGCTGAGTACTGCCTCATCTTGGTAAAACTGGCGGCCGCCGACGAGTCGACGCCATTGACGAACCGGAAATCGAGGAGGATGTAACGAAGCTGTGCCTGAGCCTCTTCATTGGCGCGTTTTCTGATCTCTTCAAGGAGGTTGTTTGCAGTACCGAAAAAGATGAACCCCTGCAGTTTCAGGATATAGAGGGATCCCCCCTTCTGTCCTAGGATGCGCCTTTCCACGGGGGACCTGTCCACTCTGCTGTGATAATTAAGCCCGGAGAAGACATGTTTGATAACGTTCACGTGGCTGTATCTGACGACGAAGATTACCACCGCAATAAGCACGCCTACCGCGACTCCATGAAGAAAACCGAAGATTCCGATAACGGCGAGAATGAACAGGATAAGGACACAGTCGATTCTGGGAAGTTTGAACCAGCTTTCATAAAGCCACTCCCGCAAAAAGGAGAGCCCCAGAAAGAGCAGAACGGCACCCATAACGGGTCTTGGAAAATAGGATAGCAGGGCGCTCCCGAAAAGAAGGACCGATCCGCAGACCATGGCCGAGAAGAGTCCCACGATTCTGCTTTTCGCTCCCATGGTAAAACCGAGCGCAGAAAGTGCGAGAGAATGGATGCCGACTGTCCCGCCGCCAAAAGCGGCCAAGAAATTGGCAGCCCCCACCGACCGGAGTTCCCTGTTCAGATCAATCTCTTCACGGACCACCAGCTCCAGCCCACTGGCATTAAGGAGAAGGGAAATACAGCTGATGACCAGGATAGTTCCTATCTTGTCCGCCTGACTCGCGATGAGTCTCCAGTCGATGAGATCGATGGCGGATACCGACAGGGGACTGCCTATCCCAACCTTCTCGAACGGCCCTACGAGCCATCCCTGGTGCCTTGCTGTTTCCAGTGGAATATCACAAAGGACCAGCACAAGATAGAAGGCCCCGGCTGAAGCAAGAAGCCAGAGAGGCATGACAAGAAAGTGGTTCCGCCAGCGGACTATGAGGAGGAGGATCACGGCAAGGAGAAGGCCGGGTAGCCACTTCAGGAGCACACTGAATTGCATGAAATAGATGAAATTATCGATGGTAAAAGGCTTCGCCGTCATGACGCTGAATGCGCCCTTCATCAGCAGTAATCCAGTGCCGGCGAGGAACCCGCCTATCACGGGATAGGGTATGAATCGAATCAGGTTGCCGGCTTTTAGGAAACCAAGGAGGAGAAAGAAAGCTCCGGCGCAGAACGACGTAATGATGATGGCGACGACCACATTGATGAAGGCAGCCTCCACGGAGAGCGAACCGGCCGTCTGCGAACCCATGTAGGAAGCCATGAGGGCGAGGATGGCAGCGGGAATTTCATGAGGCCGGGCTATGGTTCCCGCGTAGGAGCTGCTCATGGCAGTGACTGAGCCGATAATGAAGGCGCCAAAGAGAATGAAACTGATCCCGCGGGAAACATACCCCGACAAAGGACCCGAGAAGATGAGTGCGGCAAAGGCAGTGCAGATGATGACGGTAAGGGTGCCCGATATGAGTCCGGCGGTAAGGCCCGTGAACAATCGTTCCGGGTAGAATGCTATCTTTGGGGGGTCCGGAAGGGAATGTGAAAAGTGCGACTGACTTTCAGCCTGCGTGGCTGGTTTGCTAGGCATAGGTCAAAAGACGCCCGGAGACAATTGACCTGTCAAATTATGGTACCTTTTCTATTGCCGATCTTTACCACCTGTATCACCTTCCCCGAGATACCTCGACACCCGCGCCAGGCCTGTTTCGTAGCACTCGGGACATACACTCTGCCGGAAATCAACATCCCAGCATTCCCTAAAATATGCCTCCAGTCCCTTCCAGGAGCCCATGTCCTCCTTTACCTTTCCGCAGACCGAACAGATCGGGACCATCCGGCGGATCTCCGCTATCTCGCTTACATCTTCCAGGACCAGAAGGGCAAACCGTCTATTGCGGTACTGGTAAGGGGAGACGGTTATCAATGCGTATATTTCGATTTCAGTCCCTTCCCTTATCAATTCCAGTCTGCGACGGCGGCGGACTGCCTTGTTGCCCTGAAATGCCTCAGTTACAGAGTTTCTGATAACACAGTCCTCGCAGAACCGTCCTCTTCCGCATCCCTCGGGTACATCCATGGCATGGATACAATGGAGAACATCCCCTGCCCTCCGTTTAAGGACAGTATTCCGGTCGGCCCCCACAAGTTCCGCGGCGGCTGCATTATACGCCCGGATCCCCACATCGTCGTCAACTATGAATACGAGGGAAGGCATGGCATCGAATACTGCCATCGTTGCATCCCGATTGGGAATCTGACTGACTGTCATAGAGGTCTGTCCACCTGCCTGAAGGATAACCGACAAAAGCGATAAATTTCAACAGTTTCCTTTGAGAACGGCAGGAGTCGAATTCATCCGCTCCACCCTTTTCGTTGCCTATAATTATAATAAGATGGTACCATAGGAAGAGTACATTGATCAGGGGTTGCGTAATGGCTCGGACCAAAAAGGCAGGTGCAAAGGAAGGGGAAGCTTTGGATGGCGCCTTTCGGACCATACTCGACGTTGTCCATCTCCTCAGTTCCAGCCCGGTACCAGAAAAGGTGATCGAAACGGTCCTTTCCCACCTCCAGGAGAAGCTCGGAAAGCGAGCCAGATGTGCGTTGCTCGATGGTGTGGAACTGAAGATCCACCATTGGGCCGGTGAACATGGCTGTTCCTTGACCGGATTGAAGATAAAGGAAAACTCCATCGTCTGGGATGTAGTACGAAAAGGCATACCCCTCAATCTTACGGACCCTCATCAAACAAACGGCTATAACCACACTCTTCAGCAGCCCATAAAGATCAAGGCTGTCATCCCCTTGGCCTACGCAGATCCTGTGACCGCCAAAAAGACTCCACTGGGAGCACTCATAGTCGACTCCGGGAAAGAGGGAGCACCGATTTCACCTCAGGACTTCGAATACCTGCAGCTCATCGGAGAACTCATCAGCGCCATAGCGGGGAGGGCCGAGCTCACCCACCAGTTGATGGCGTCTTGCAGCCGTCAGGAAAATATTCTTATGGAGACGGCCCACAACTTCAGGAACAGTATAATGGTTATCGGAGGCTTTTCAAGGCGCATCATAAAACTTTCAAAAAATGAGGAGCTGGCCAAAGAAGCCAAGCTTCTCTACGACCAGGTAATGATCCTTGAAAAACAGCTTGCGGACTTCGAGAAGTATATGAGTTTGAAATCCTGATCTTCTTCTCTTACAACCGGGGCATCTACCCTCCATCTCAGAGCCCGAGGTGGGTCCTCCAGTAGTCGTACTCATAGTGCCACAGTTCCTTACGGTTATCCATGAGCCAGCGCATTCTCTCCCTGAAAACCTTCATCTCTTCCTCTGCTCCCGAGAACCTTTCCTTTGTCCTTGAGGCCTTAACGAGCCGTTGCCCCATATCTGCCGCCCTGGACCTGACGTCGGGCGCAAATGCCCTCTCTTCTCCTCCCATCGTTGCCCAGACGGAACCGACCGGTACCGTACCGGTCCAGGTCATGAAACGTTCAAGGTATCTCGTTATGGGTTCCTCATCGCCTCCGCCCGAGGTGACCACTGCAACGCCATACTTTCCTCTGAATTCGAGAAGATGGACCACGCCGCAGCAGCGGTCAATGAATGACTTGAGCTGGGCGCTGACGTGCAGGATAT
>CAYOYU010000094.1:0-7649 GCA_964408265.1 uncultured Syntrophorhabdaceae bacterium | reverse complement strand
TGATACCGTCAGCTGCCATTATCTTCTCTTTGATGGCGAGGAATTCATCCTTTTGTGGGCAGACCCCCTTGACATGGCAGACGTCGCACCCCTTACAGGGTAAGACGGTGCCTCCCGGAAGGTAGACAATCTCCTCCGTGGCGCCCTCCCTGCGAACTCCCTCTATGACCAAATCCACAAGGGCTGCCGTGTTGCCCTTATCCTTTTTTGGACTTCCCACGAGCGCTACAACTTTCATCGTTCCCTCCTCTCCACAGAATCTTTCCGTAGGCCTGGGGCGTCTCCACTGGCAGCAGGATATTTCCCGACCTACAAGAGTACTATTGCACAGCCGTGACAGCAAGGACAATAGTTGTTGCCTTCTGTTGACATTTCCTCTACCCCTGCATCAGAATAAATCAGGAACGGCAGAGTTCTGTTTACATATTCCCCGGAGGTTTACATGCGACCGAGATTAGTCCTGATTCTGGTCCCTTTATGTTTGTTGCTCATGGTATGCGCAGGCAGGGCCGCAGATAAGGCAACAGACAGCGCCACAGAAGGCGAACGACTGGTGCGGCGTATCTTCACCCTCTTCCAGGGACAGCATTGGTCCGAACTCGACGAGGTTCTCGCGCCCGGTTTCCAGTCTATCCACCAGGATGGTATCCGGGACCGAGATGAAGAGATGCGTTATCTCATGGGAAGAAGACTCTCTTCCTTCTCTCTGGCCGATTTCAAAACCACCATGAACGGGCCAGTCATGATCGTCACCTACACGGCGACTATCCAGGAGAGTGTGGGGGACAAACGTTCATCAACTGCACCGTCCCAGAGAATGTCTGTTTTTGTGAATACTCACAGAGGCTGGCGATGGGTCGCCCACGCCAGCCTGCTTCCCGTAACGAAGTAGACGGGGCCCTGCGCGGCCGGAACAGACCTTCTTACCAGTGGCAAGGATTGGCAGGTCCCGCTACCGGTCGACTAGTCCGAGCAGTTTTCTTGTTTCTGAAATGGAGTAGGGTGTCTTGCCCATGAGCCTTGCAGATTCCACGACACGTCTGGCCAGTTCGGCGTTTGTGGCATGATTCTTCTTCCTGTCGACGTAGATGTTGTCCTCGAGCCCCACGCGGACGCCCTTCCCGTAGAGAAGGCCGAGCTGGTTGGCAATCACCTGTGCCTCAGGCCCGATGCCCCCTCCGCACCAGATTACGTCTTCCGGCACATGTTGCAGAACAGCGGCTGCATCCGAAAGGGCAGCCCCCGCACTCCCGGCATTTCCAAGGATAACGTTGGCATAGATTGGCGCCTTTAAGAGACCCTCACGCCGAAGCCGTGTCATGGTGCGAGCCATACCTATATCAAAAATTTCTATTTCCGGTTTGACGCCACGATCCTCCATGGCCTGCGCGATAGCCCTGATCATCGCCGGGTCAGTCATGGAAGCATCGTTCATGAAGTTGAACGAGCCCAGGGTGAGTGAAGCCATGTCCGGAGGGGGATCAGTCTGAAGGCAGTCTACACGTTTACTCAGTTCCTTCACTTTTCTTCCCGTGGTAGTAAAACAGATAACCGCATCTTCCGACAAAAGACGAAGGGCAGTAATGATTTCCTGGTATCTCTCCTTCCGCCAGTCAGGAAAACCTCTATCATCTCTTGCATGGATGTGAAAAACGGTAGCGCCCGCATCGAGACAGGACTTCACGTCCGCGACAATCTCCTCGGTAGTGAGCGGAACAAAGGGGTTCATGGCCTTTGTCGGTACAGACCCGGTGAGACAGATGTTGAGAATATACTTATCTTCCACGTATATCCCGTTTCTTGATCACTGCCGGGTTGCCGGCCACAAGCACATTATCGGGCACATCATGGGTAACCACGGAACCGGCGGCAATGGTTACTTCTTTTCCGATCTTCAGCCGTTCGATGATTATGGCACCCATGCCGATGTAGGTAGAAGCGCCGATCTCACCTAGCCCCCCAATATTGGCATTAGGCTGTATGGTGACAAAATCGTTGATTCGGGCATGGTGGCCTATCCTGGCTCCTCTGTTAATGAAAACGTGGTTCCCGATCCTTGCGTGGCTCGCCACGAGGACACCGGTGGAAAGGGTTGTGCCCTCCCCCACGGTTGTGAAGGGAAGTATGACGCTGCTTGGATGGACAAAGGTTGCAAACCTTGCCTTGCCCTTAAGCTGCTCGATGAAACGGCGCCTGGTGGTGGTGGAGAGACCGCAGACACAGCCTGCTCCCGCGGGAAAATTATCGACCCAAAGGATGGGAAGGTCGAACAGTTTTGTCCCCGCCTTCTCAGGCTCTTCATTCTCCACAAAACCGAGAACGGGGATGCCGGCGTGGGTCAGAAGACCGAGAAACTCCTCGGCAAGTGCCTTTGTCCCCAGAATATACAGCCCCTCTCCCATGCCCGACCTTTATCCCCCCGGTAATTACATAACCTGCCATCATTCATAACAGGTGTCAAGGTGTTTCGGCAAGGCCATGGGCTGTCTATTCTAGATACGTCTTGAACCACCTGAGGCAACGACCCCAGGCATCCCTGGCAGCCTCTTCACGGTAGCTGGGTCTGTAATCGGCAAAAAAAGCATGGGGCGCACCCGGATAGAGGATGAACTCCGCCGGCCTTCCTGTTCCTTTCAGGGCGGCTTCCATGGCCTTTACATCAGCCGCAGGAATGCCGAGGTCCGCTTCACCGTAAAGACCAAGCACCGGACACCGCATCTTCCCGGCAACATCGATGGGCCCTTCGGTCCGAACTCCGGCCGTCTTGTCCGGTCTGATCTGTCCGTACCATGCCACAGCCGCCTTCATGTCAGGGTTATGTGCCGCGTAAAGGAGCGCATACATCCCGCCCCTACAAAACCCCGTTACCCCCATACGGTCCGGACGGGCTGCCGAGTGCGCCTTGCAGTAGCCGACAATTGTATCGAGGTCCGACATGATCCGCGCGTCGGGGACCGGGTCAACAACCTTCCTGACTGCCTGGATATCAGTCAGATTCAGCACACCACCTTCCCTCGCGTAAGGCTCGAAGGTTATGGCGAAGAACCCCTCCCTGGCAAAGCGCCTGGTTACATCCCGGATATGTTCGTGCATTCCGAAAATCTCGGGGATAACTATCACCACCGGGTAGCGGCCGCTCTTTTCCGGGTGTGCCAGATAGACTGGTATCTGAAAATCCCCTGACTGCACCTTCCCGTCAGCCGCCGAAAGACCCGTTGCAGAAGTCGCGATAATTTCTCCTCCCACGGGACCGGCGGCCACCGCAAATCCTGCAAGAGCGGCGCCGGCTGCCGCAGTCACATAGAGAAACTGCCTTCTGGACATACCTTCGTAGGCGTTTGCAAGCCAATCGTCAATCATGTCTACCTCCTTTGTTCATTAGAGTTCTGTGGAGCGAAAACGTCAGTTCAGGCCTGCGCTGTCATTCCCGGCTCGAAACATCTCTTAACCGGAGCCGTTTCTTTCTGCCCAGCAGGTAAACCGCCAACCTGTACAAGAAGAGTATCCCCAACAGAGCGGCATACACGTAAGGCCGCCTCAGATCCCTCTTTACAAGCCACAGGTAATGGAATACAGCGCATAGAGCTGCCCCGTAGGTTGCCCTCTGGAAGTTTTTCCACCTGCTGTAACCCAGCTTCTTCTTTATCCTGCCCACGGATGTCACGGCGGGCGGTATGAGGAAGATAAGGCCCGCGAAACCGACTGCTATCCGTTTATGCCGGGCCACATCATCTGCAATTTCGTCCCAGGACAATCCCTGGTCGAGCACAACGTAGGCCGCGAAGTGGATGAGCGCGTAGAACAGACAGAATAGGCCCATCATTTTGCGCAACTTCAATAGCCGCCCCGAACCGGTGATATCTACCAGCGGAGATATGAGAAGTGTGATGATAAGGAAGTTGAGAGCCCAGTCACCAGTCACATGGATAAGTTTTTCAACCGGGTTAGCGCCAAGTCCGGATATGGATGCCAGCCAGATAAGGCGCAGAGCCGGAATCAAGCAACCCAAGAAGACAAGAATCTTCATCAGAAGTACTTCTTCAGGTCCATTCCTTTGTAGAGAGACCCCACCTGCTCTGTATACCCGTTGAACATGAGGGTTTTACGCTTGGTGATCTCGCCTATCCTGCGCTCCCTGCCCTGGGACCAGCGAGGGTGGTCCACGTCGGGATTCACGTTGGCGTAAAAACCATACTCTCCGGGGTTCTCCTTCATCCAGGAACAGGAGGGCATCTGCTCCACAAAACGGATACGGACGATGGATTTGATATTCTTGAAACCGTACTTCCAGGGCACCACAAGCCTTAAGGGGGCACCGTTCTGGTTGGGCAGTACTTCGCCATACATGCCCACAGCCAGGAGGGTGAGAGGGTTCATAGCCTCATCGATCCTCAGACCTTCCATGTAGGGCCATTCCAACAGTCTCCGGTTCTGTCCCGGCATCTGACGGGGGTCTTTAAGGGTGGTAAATTCGACGAACTTGGCTTTGGAGGTGGGCTCGCACTTCTTCACCAGATCGGCAAGGGGAAAACCGATCCAGGGTATGACCATAGACCATGCTTCGACACACCGGAAACGATAGGTCCTCTCCTCGAGCGGAAAGAGTTTGATCAGCCCGTCGATATCATAGACCTTCGGTTTCTTGATTTCCCCCTCCACGGAAACAGTCCAGGGACGGGTACGGAAGTTCCTGCTCAGTTCCGCAACGTCCTCCTTGCTGGTGGAGAATTCATAGAAATTATTGTAATGGGTTGCATCATGCACGGCGGTGACCTTCTCTGAGTCTGCATATTGCCCCCGCTTCGAACCTGTGAGCGCCGGGCCCGGCCCTCCCTGCGCCGCAAAAAGATCCGGGACAGCCCCCGCTGCAAGTAAGCTTGCTGCCGCCAGTATGAACTGTCTGCGGTTCACATAGAGTTCTCTGGGGGTAATGATTGAAGAAGGTATCTCATCGTCTCTCTTAATCAGCATAGGCTTTCGCTCCCTCCCCGGACACCCGATCTGTCCTCTCTTCAGCGGGATGTTCCACTCGGCAGTGCCACCCCCTTCGGTCTCCTTATGTAGCCTCCCCTTAAACCTTTGACAACCGGTTCCGTATGTCAAGTGGACGGAACATTGCAGGGGGGCAGAGCGCAACCTGAGGGGAGGCAGAGCATGCTGACGGCCGTCTGGCAAAGCCCGTTGACAACGGGCCAAACCTATACTATACTACGCCTATCCGGTTACTCTGGTATTTCATTGAGTACCGGATCGTTTCTTGATTCCGACCCAGGGCGGGCTCCGAAGAAGCGCTATCAGGATGAAATTCATCCGAGACAGGGTATGATGTGATGGCTAGAGACATATCGTCCGACAAGAAATCTGCAGCAAACATGGTGACCAGGGAAATCTCCGTCACTGACGCATGGGATTTGATCTGCAATGACCCCCGGACAGTTGTGATGGATATAAGGAGTAACGCTGAGATATGTCTCGGCTATATTAAAGGCGCCCGTTTCGTGAACCTCGCTCTCATCGGAGAAGAGTCAAACCGGCTGTCGGCCGACAGAAACGCACCTGTCCTCGTCTACTGCGCTTCAGGCACCCGGTCCCTCCTTGCCGTTGACCGCCTTAAGCAAATGGGTTTCAACAACTCCGGCTCCATTAAAGGCGGATATAATGCATGGCTCAACGAAGGGCGCGAGATAGTCTCGGACAGCACCTTCACTCCCCAACAACTGAACCGGTACAGCAGGACCATGCTGCTCAAAGAGATCGGTGAGGAAGGGCAACGCAAACTCATGGATGCCAGGGTCCTCCTGGTAGGGGCCGGCGGGCTTGCCTCCTCTGCAGCGCTTTACCTGGCTGCATGCGGCATAGGAACCATAGGCGTCGTCGATTTCGACAGGCTCGACCTGTCAAACCTCAACAGACAGGTGCTGCACGCAACGGATTATGTGGGCAGCCTCAAGGTCGATTCGGCAAAGGCTGCCATCGGGCGAATCAATCCCGATGTACAGGTGATCCCTTTCCCGGAACGGCTCACATCGGAAAACGTTTATAAAATAATTGACGGTTTTGACGTGATCATGGATGCCAGCGACAACCTGGATACGAAGTTCCTGCTCAACGATGCATGCTACTTTACCGGCAAACCCTACGTCTTTGGGGGGGCCGTCCAGTTCGAGGGGCAGGCAGCTGTCTTCTGGCCGAAGGAAGGCGGGCCCTGACTGAGATGTCTATTCCCCGAGCCGCCGCCGAGACATCTTGCACCGACCTGAAGCGAGGTGGGAGTCCTGGGCGTGGTTCCCGGACAGATCGGAAACCCGCTGATAGGCCAGTTCTCCTTCTATAATGCCCTCACCCTGACCATGCGTGTCATTGAGACCGGCAAACACCCCGACTGCCCGCTCTGCGGACCGGAACCGCGCATAAAAGAGATCAACGGCTGCGAGCTTTCGGAAGAGAGCGTCCAGTGCTGCTCACTATAGAATGATGAAAATAACGGCAAAAAGGATTAGAGGAAATGGCGGATACAAAGCTTAACCAGTGGGTATATGATAATGTGACCATCACGCCAAAGGTATTCCAGCTTTTGCAGGGCCAGATAGTTCCCCATGCGATAGAGTGGACCAAATTTACCGAACGAGGACAAGGTGACATGACGGACAGGAACAACGGTCCTTCTACAGATGAGAAGGGTCAGACAAAGAAGATATTCACCATAAAGCTGAAGGTCTTTGATGTGGAGAGCGGGGAAAAAAGATACTGCACCCCCGAAGAGGCAAAAGGCTGGGATTGGGGTGATGCCGACATCGTCCGGACCATCAGTGGATGGCAGGTAACCACCTACAATCAACTCGTCTTCATGCTCTATGAAAAATGGCAGAAAGGCCAGGAAGAAGTAGAGATGCAGGTGGTACCCCGGTTCATGACCCTTTCCGGCGGGTAAGCTCGATCTCCTCCCATAGCTCTTCCTCCTCTCTCGCGCGCATAGCCTGTACTTATCATAATCCCGCATTTCAAAGACCCATTGTATGCATAATATCTATTTGATTTATGCAGTCTAACCATATAACCTGTCTCCTGATGAGACGGGGACAGGCAGATGGAACAAGATGAGGGGCGGGAACTGGGAGGGAAGACCCAGTTCAAGGCGGGAAGCAATTTGCAGGTTATCCTGCGCCAGATCTCAGATGGCTGTACCGGCTGCAGGATATGTTATCGAGAATGTGCTTTTCTCCGCAAACATGGCGTACCCAAGGAAATAGCGGATGCCTATGACCCTGCCCTGCGAGCCTCAGGGACCCTTGCCTTTGAGTGCAGTCTCTGCGGCCTCTGCACTGCCCTTTGCCCGGAGAAGGTGGACCCTGCGGCCATGTTCCTTCAGATGAGGCGCGAATACCGTAAAAACGGGAATCCTTTCTTTTCCGAACACAGGTCAATACGTGCCTACGAGAACTTCGGCACTTCACGGTGGGCGACCTATTACGCCCTGCCGAAGGAGTGCCATACCATCTTCTTTCCCGGGTGCGCCCTTCCCGGTACGAGACCGGAATTAACGGCAGCCGTCTTTGAACATTGTGCACAACATATCCCTTCTATGGGCATCGTCCTCGACTGCTGCATGAAGATATCTCATGACCTCGGAGATGAGGCCCGCTTCAACC
>CAYOYU010000093.1:16500-16890 GCA_964408265.1 uncultured Syntrophorhabdaceae bacterium | reverse complement strand
TCGGTTTCATAGAATTCTTACGCTTATTTAGAAGGGCCTTTCCGGCCCTTCACTATTTTTGTCTTTGTTTTACAACGGGTTTTTTTCTTGACAAAGTCAGACCGGTAAAATATTGTATACAAAAATTTCCTTCATACACGGCAGAGGAGGGGTCTATTATGAATTTTGCATTGACAGAGGAACAGGAATTTTTTAAAAAAACAATCGCAGACACTGTAGACAGATTGGTCCTCCCCAAAGCACAGGAGATAGACGAGAAGGATGAATTTCCGTGGGAACTATGGCGCGAGTTTACCGGTTTAGGTTACCTCGGACTCCGGTATCCCGAGGAAGTGGGGGGCATGAATGCCGACAAGGTCATGTGTATGACCTTTTACGAGGAGATGGCCC
>CAYOYU010000093.1:6751-16490 GCA_964408265.1 uncultured Syntrophorhabdaceae bacterium | reverse complement strand
GTGATAATGAACATCCTCATGGGAACCTATTTCCTCTCACGATTCGGAAGCGATGCCATCAAGGAACGATGTCTTTATCCTGCTATGCGTGGAGAGAAGATATCGACCATGTGTTTTACTGAGGACCAATCGGGATCGGACCTAGGATCCACCCGGACCACAGTGGTAAAGGATGGAAACGGATGGAGAATCAATGGGACGAAGATGTGGATCACCAACGGCCCTATCTGCGATTTTTGCACTGTTCTGGCCACGTCGGACCCGTCAAAGGGGCTGAAAGGGCTCAACTTTCTGCTTGTCGAGAAAGGAACGGAAGGATTTTCGAGCGGTCAGATAATTCATAAGATGGCATGCAGAGGCACAGTAACGGGCGAATTGGTCTTTGACAATGTGTGGGTTCCGGATGAAAATCTTCTTGGTGCGGAACTCGGCAAGGGCGTATTCTATGTAGGAGACATACTTGACGAGGTGCGGCTCATGACGGGAGCCATGGCTCTCGGCATAGCGAAGGGTGCCTATATGGAGGCTCTGGAATTTTCCAAGAAGCGGATGGCCTTCGGCCACTCTATTGGAACATATCAACTCATTCGTGAGAAGATAGCTGAGATGGACACCTTGATGAATGCAGCTCGTTTGCTTGTCTATTACGGAGCATGGCTGCTGGAAACGGGACAGGACTCCAGGGCCATCGCAGCGGAAGCGAAGATGTACGCCACGGAAGTATGCCTTAAGGTAGTGGATGAATTGACACGGATTTACGGCGGTAACGCAATCGCATATGAGTATGCCCCCCAGAGATATTTCAGGGATGCAAGATTCCTGCTCTTTGGCGGTGGTACCCATGAGGTGCTGAAGGATTTTATTGGCCGTACGATTATCGGAAAGTCGTGAGCACAGACAGGCAGTGGACACCCTCCGGCGGTTGGAGGTACAAGAAAACCGTCTAGAGTATGAAGCTGCGCTGAAAGGAAATTGCTTCGCGATAAAGGAGGTCATGAAGTGAAAATACTGGTTTTTATGAAACAGGTAGCTGACACAGAGGCAAGGATTTTGATAAGTGGTGACCAGAAGTCACTTGAAATCGAGAACAAATACAACATCAATTTTTTTGACGAGTTCGCCGTGGAGGCAGCAATACGTATAAAGGAAAAGGATAAGCAAAGCCAGGTGACAGTATGCAGCCTCGGTTCCAAGAAGGCAATCGAAGCATTGAGGACTGCAATAGCCATGGGGGCGGACAAAGCCTTTCTGCTGGACAATACGAATGTCGCTACCGATGACCCCCTCGTATTGGCACGGGTGCTCGCCGCTCTTGCACAGAGAGAATCGTTTGACCTTATTCTTTGCGGAAGACAGGCAATCGACGATGAGAACGCCAATATCGGGGTTATGGTAGCGGAGTTTTTGGGCATCCCTCACGTGAGCGCCATCTCCAAACTGGAAGTCTCCGATAACGGCAAGGCGGTAGTCGAAAGAGATTTGGATGGAGACAAAGAAACCCTTGAAGTCGATTTACCTGCACTCTTCACCACGCAAAAAGGCCTGAACGAACCAAGGGTTCCGCTCATCACCGGAGTGATGAAAGCCATGAAAGCCGTGATACCCGCTGAGGACCCGGTTTCTTTGGGAATTCCTTCTGACCAGATAGACCAGTCTTCCTCACGAATAAGGCTCGTTCGTTACGAAACGCCGGCCGGTAGGCCAGCGGTGAAAATCATCGAAGGCGAAACGCCGGAAGAGAAGGTGAGAAGCCTGGTTCGCTCTCTGAAAGAGGATGCGAAGGTCCTGTAGGGTCCGGGTAACGGGTGTCTCAGAAAGAATAGTGTGAAGGAGATTGATATGTCGAAAGATGTCCTGGTCTTTGTAGAATGTAAGAAAGGGGCGGTAAGAAAGGCTGCCCTCGAGGTTTTATCCAAAGGTAAGGAAATTGCCGACTCTTTGTCGGCTTCTTTGATCGGGGTGGTCGCGGGCAGTGGCGTTGCGGCGGTGGCCGAGGAAATCAGATGCTACGCGGACAAGGTTATAGTAGTCGACCAGGCAGACCTGGAAGATTACCGTTGGGACACATTTACGACCGTAATGGAAAACATTATCAACAAGTATGCACCTTCCCTTGTCTTCGGGGCTTCTACAGCAACGGGAAAGGATTTCTTCCCCAGGCTCGCTGCCAGACTAGGAGCTGCTATTGTTTCAGACGCACTGGACATTAAGATCGATGGCGCAGATCTGAACGTAAAGAAAGCATTGTTCGGTGGCAAGATCATATCCTGGGTCGCTGCGAACAAGGAAAAGCTTCTTCTTGTCACCTTCAGGCCGAACTCATTCGGCGTCCAGAACAACCTCCTTAACGGCCAGGTGATTGAAGAAAAGATCCAGATAGCCAAGGACCCGAGGATTAGAGTCGTAAACATAGAGCGGACTGACTCCAAAAAGGTTGACCTCCAGGAGGCGGACTTTATTATCTGTGGTGGTAGGGGCATGAAGGGACCTGAGCAGTTCCAGGTTCTGGAGGAAATTGCTGAGGTTATGTGCGGCCGTGTAGGGGCTTCGAGAGCGGTTGTGGATGCCAAATGGAGAGACTACGACGACCAGGTAGGGAAGAGCGGAAAGACTGTATCTCCTAAGCTGTATGTGGGCGTCGGCGTGTCAGGGGCCCTCCACCACACCATGGGAATGGATACCTCGAAGGTCATCGTTGCAGTGAACAAGGACCCCAACGCACCTATATTTCAGTACGCTGATTACGGCATCGTAGACGATATTTTCGCCATTCTCCCCATTCTCAAAGAAGAGTTGAAAAAAGCGAAGGAAGAAGTCTGACATGGATAAGATCGATGTCGTCATAGTCGGCGGCGGGCTCGCAGGCCTTGCCTGTGCATACGCACTGGCAGACCACGACATGCAGGTCATCGTCGTGGAAAGGGGGGATTTCCCGGGCAGCAAGAACGTTACGGGAGGAAGGCTCTACATCCAACCCATAAAGCGGGTTGCATCCGAAATGTTGGAAGGCGCCCCCTTCGAACGGAAGGTTGTCCGTGAAAAATGGAGCCTTCTAGGCGACAGCAATTCAATTACGGTAGACCTCTTCAGCGAAAGGTTCAGGTCGGAAGGACACAGTTACACTGTACTCCGCGCGAACCTGGACCGCTGGCTTTCAGAGAAGGTCATGGAGAAAGGGGTCTTCGTCATTCCTAAGTACCGGGTGGATGACCTCCTCTGGGAAAATGGCAGCGTGGCGGGCATTAAAGCGGGCCCGGAAGAGATCTATGCCAAAGTGGTGGTCGCTGCCGATGGAGTGCTCTCCTTCATGGCCGAGAAGGCTGGTTTGAGGGCTAAAAGGATTCCCGGGGATTTCGCCGTAGGTATAAAGGAAGTGATCCAGCTACCTGAGGAGAAGATCAACGACAGGTTCAACGTTGAGACAGGCCAGGGCGCGGCGCACCTCTTATTGGGAGACGTGACGAAAGGTATATTCGGAGGGGGATTCCTGTACACAAACAGGGATAGCATCTCCCTTGGCATCGTGGCTGGCATCAAGGGACTCATGGGAGTCTCTCCGACGATGGAAGTCCATAGCCTGCTCGATGAGTTCAAGAAGAGATACGAGATATCGAGGCTCATTGACGGGGGTACCCTCGGAGAGTATTCTGCACACGTCATTCCTGAGGCCGGCTTCAAGGGGGTATCCAAACTCTGTGGAGACGGTATCCTTCTTGCCGGAGACGCAGCGGGCTTTGCCCTCAACATGGGCGTTACGGTTCGGGGTATGGAGTTCGCCATCATGTCGGGTATGATCGCGGCTGAGACGATCCTTGGTGTCCGGGAATCGGACGACTACTCTGCTCGGAGCCTTTCACAGTATGAGAAACGACTGAAGGAGAGCTTCGTTCTCAAAGATCTCGAAGTCTGTTCGAATATGCCTGAGTTTCTTGACAACGAAGCGTTTTTCAATTTCTATCCGAAATGTTTTCCCGAAATTATGGAGAAGATTATGTGGTTTGGTCCGGAAGGTAAAGATCGTCTCGGCAAAACCGTCTGGAGCGAACTAAAAGGCGCGGGCCTGTTAAGCTGGAAGAGGCTGAAAGAACTCTACGACATAAGGAAGGTTTAGGAAGGGAACCATGAAAGTTGAAGAAAAACTTGCCCTTGACGCCTTTAAGACCGATAAGGAAAGCCACATCAAGATAGACCAGTCTGTATGCCGCTCCAAATGCCGCGTTCGTTACTGTCTGTTCGTCTGTCCCGGACATCTGTACTCCTATAACGAGGAGAATGACGAAATGGTTGTGGAGTACGCCGGTTGCCTCGAATGTGGGACCTGCAAACTCGCCTGCACGGCTGGAGCCCTGGACTGGAACTATCCGCCCGGTGAGTTCGGCGTCCAGTTCAGGTTCGGCTGAGAAGCGAGAGATATCCAAATCCGCACCGCAGAGGAGCACGGCAATATTCGCTCTGTCCTTTCTTATTCTTTCCATCATGAGCCTTATCTGCGCATCTACTCTTCCCGCCTGGAGCCTTACGGATTTATCGTCAGAAGCTGAGTTTGTCGAGACTGTTTTCGTTGAGATGTTGTGGCAGAAGGAAGCAGCCACCATTGCTGCAGACCAGGCTGCAAGTCAGGCTGTAAAGAGTTTTGCACACCACATGACCGGGCACTACGACCTTGCCTTGAAAAGACTGCGAATCGATGCCCAGAGACAGCGAATCGGTCTTCAGTCGCAACTAAAAACGATTCATGTAAATACTCTTGAACACATCCGCCAACAGCAGGGGGCTGCTCTCGACAGGGAATATATGGTCCTTATGACAGGCGAACTGGGACGAAATCTTGCATTATTCCGTAGCCAGTTGAAGGGGTTAGAAGATCGAAGGAGCACCGGACTTGCCGGAGAACTGATGCTTTTGTTCGAGGGAGACATGGGGTTGGCCGAGAGAATTCTCAGCAAGCTGCCGTACTCAGGTTATAAGGCCCCGTCGTCGGGTGCAGGCCCGTAAGCGTAACCGACTACACCCCGGTTCACCCACCTTTGCTGTACCTCGTACCCCGTATTTCCTCTTATTCTCCAACGAGCGCCGGCAATAGAAAGGACGAGTCACAGAAGGGGCACTCAGCCTTTTGACCCGCTCGTTCAATGTGCCACGATAGTAGTTTACCGCACTCTTGGTTCGGGCAGGTAACGACAGCCTCTCCAGCCATAGTGGAACGATTCTCCTGTTCAACTATCCGTTCAAGAAGGGCTGTTTGTTTCTTCTCTTCTGCAAGAACGCTTCCGGTAATATCAGACGCTTCCAGTGCATCATGTTCTGCACAACACTGCGAACATTCTGTCCAATCATCTATGATCATACGTCCGTGCCAGCACCGATATGACATCCGCGCTACCTCCTCGAAGAAATAATCAAATCATCGTAACGATTAATATGCATAAATTAGCCCGCTCAAAATGTTGGGTAAAATGTACGGTAACAACTAGCAGTATAACAAAAGTGGAGTTGACAATGTCCGCTAAACCCCGGTATTTTAAACGCGCCCAGCAAGATTCGAACTTGCAACCTACGGATTCGTAGTCCGGCACTCTATCCATTGAGCTATGGGCGCGCTGGTAGAGAATATTACCATATTTCACGTGGTGATGCGTACTGTTTTCTACCTCTCAGCCCTGTCCCCACGGGTTGTTCTGCACCTGGAGTCCGGTTGCCGGCAGCCCCCGTTTTATCACGAAGGAAATTGCAATAGGCTGAAACCGAAAAGGAGAGTAGGGCATCGAAACGAGTAGTCAGGGATTCATCGTGATGAAGAATATGTAATGCACACTTTCTTGCCACGGACAAGGGTGTCCTAAAGAAGCTACTGAGCCGGTGGGAGGATGATCAGAACATATAGCGTCTCATGCTGATATTGAGCAGTATCCCCACGGAAGCCATCATGGAGATAAGCGAAGATCCCCCGTAGCTGATAAATGGTAGCGGAATCCCGACGACAGGCGCAAGATGTATGGCCATGAGCACATTAATCGTAAACTGAAGGTAAATGATGGATGCAATACCGAATGCCATGATGGCACCGAGTTCATCATTCGAGTTGAGTGAGATTTTCAGACTTCTGTGAATAAAGGAGATAAAGAGGAGGAAAAGTACGATGGACCCCACAAACCCCCACTCCTCACCGAAGACGGTAAAAATAAAATCCGTATGGTGTTCCGGAATGAACTGCAGTTTGTGCTGTGTGCCCGACAGGTAGCCCTTGCCGAGAAACTTTCCCGATCCCACGGCTATCATGGCCTGTTTCGTGTGATATCCTATTCCCTGGGGATCTGCGTCTACATTGAGAAAGCTGATAATTCGCAGCTTCTGATAGGGCTTCAGGATATATTTCCATAGAATAATCGGCGAAATGGTGGCAAAGGATATCAAAACCGCATAGGTCGATTTCTTCATACCCACAAACCAGAGGATGGCCACAGTGGTGAGGAGGATGATCACCCCGGTTCCGAGGTCCGGTTGCATAACGATCAGAATGAGGGGTATGAAGGTCCATATCAAGGGGATCGAGATGTCCTTCAAGCCTAAGGGTTTACCCTCCCGTTTCCTGACGTATACCAGGTAGGCAATGAAGATAACCAGGATCGGTTTTATGAACTCTGACGGCTGAAAGCTGATGCCATAGAGGCTTATCCAACGCCTCGCACCGCCCGCTATCATCCCGATCACAAGAACGAGCACCACGAAGAACAGTGCTGACCCGTAGAGCCACTTCGAGTAACGTGCAATCACACGATAGTCAAAATAGAGTATCACGACAATAAGTATGAGGCCTGCCACGAAGGCCACGAGCTGTTTCAGGATGAACCCGTAAGATCCGCTATAAAAGGAGCTGGTGGCACTGATAAGGTTCATGATGCCTATTGCGAAAAGAACGAGCCCATTGATCACGAGATACCAGTCAAGGTGGTAGAGCCTCCTTTTATCTATCCTCACGTAATCGCGCCTCCTTGATAACAGTCTTCTGCTTGAGGAGATTCTCAGTAATTATCTTTGCCACAGGAGCCGACGCTGATGACCCATGCCCTCCGTGCTCGATGAGGACGGATATGGCTACCGAGGGGCTTTCTGATGGAGCATAGGCAATAAACCAGGCATGGTCGCCCACTCCCTGACCGGAAGCCTGTGCAGTTCCCGTTTTTCCGCTCATGGCAATGCTCTGAATCCGAGACCCATAGGCAGTCCCGCTCGCCTCGTTTACCACCCCGCGCATACCCTCTTTGACAATTCTGAAAGTCTCCGGCTTCAGTTTTGATTGGGCCGTCATTACTGGTTCAAAGACCTTAATAACCTTTCCTTCAGGGGAAACGATACGGTTTACAAGTTGCGGTTTGAAGGCCACACCCTCGTTGGCTACAAAAGAGGCCAGCTGTTGAAGCTGGATGGGCGTGAGCCACACGGCACCCTGGCCTATGGCAACGGAGAGTGTTTCACCCTCGTACCATGGTTGACCGAAGGTCTTCTTTTTCCACTCAGAGGAAGGAACGACGCCATGTTTTTCACCGGGTAGATCGATGCCTGTCACCTTCCCAAGTCCCACAGCTTCTGCCATGGCGTGAATCCGATCAACTCCGAGTTTGAGCCCCACATTGTAGAAGAAGACATCACAGGATTCCACTATTCCCCTGTGAACGGCCACGCTTCCGTGACCGCCCTTTTTCCAGCACTTGAAGACCCTGTTTCCAAAGGGCATCCCGCCCCGGCAGCTAAAAGGCGTCTTCTCGTTGATGACACCCAATTCGAGAGCCATCATGGCGGAGACAATCTTGAATGTGGATCCCGGAGGAAAGCGACCCTGGGTGACCCGGTTCTGCAAAGGATGGGTCTTGTCCGTGATGAGTGCGTTCCACTCCTCTCTTTTGATTCCCGAGGCAAAACGGTTCGGGTCGAAGGCGGGTCTGCTGGTGAGGGCGAGAACTCCTCCCGTTTTGGGGTCTACGGCTATGACGCCTCCCTTTTTGGTCTCAAGTGCCTTTTCAACGGGAACCTGTACATCCATATCGAGGTTGAGATAGAGCGTGTGGCCCGGTATGGGCTCTTTGATGTCAAGGGTTCTTATTTCCCGTCCCATGGCGTCCACTTCCACCCGCTTTTCCCCGTCTGTTCCTCTCAAATAGGTCTCATACATGCGCTCGAGGCCGTACTTCCCTACGTAGTCCCCGGGGGAGTAGTCCTTGTATTCCTTGGTCTTCAACTCATCAGCATTGACTTCGGAAACATAGCCAAGAGCATGGGCCGCCATAGTGCCATAGGGGTAGTATCTCTTTGGTTCTATCTGGATGGTAACACCGGGCAGATAGACCCGGTGGGCCTCTACTTTGGCCACCTCGTCTTTGGAAATATCAGGCTTTATCTTCACCGGAAAGGAGGGCGGAAAACCGCTCGCCGCTTTCAGCTTGTCCACGACCTCTTCTCTGTTGGTTCCCATTAGGTTTGCCAGGCCGTCTACGGTCTGATCGAAATCCTTGATATCCTCAGGGACTATGTAGATGTTGAAAGATGGCCTCGTGTCGGCTAGGATTTTTCCATTCCTGTCGTACATGACTCCTCTTGGGGCAACGATCTTCTTAATACGTATGCGGTTCTGCTCCGACATTTTTCTCATCTCGCTGCCCCGCATGATTTGAAGATCCCACAAGCGTATGGAGAGCACTATCATGGTTATGATAAGAACCAGTTTGCACCATTTATATTTGCTCGGAAGAGTCTCTTCTCTCATCTATTCTCTATCCAGGTATCTTGCGTTCAGGGCCTCGATGAGGGAGAAGATAAAGATGGCGCAGAAGCCCGTGAATATAGCGTTGGGAAGCGTGTAGAAAAGGATGTTTATAACATTACCCGTTTCGCCCTTGGATATGAAGGAGAGGGCCAGGTAAAGGAAGGTAGCCAGGACTACGGAACCCGCACAGATATAGGCGAAGCTGTATTTGGAATCTATAAAGAGCTTATTGCGAAGGAATGTTACGGTGATGAAGACGGAGACGTTTGTGAACAATATGGAGCCGGCAGGAGAACCGGAAAACATCTCCTGGACTACACCTGTTATAACGGCTGTTATGAGTCCACCATAAGGGCCGAGGAATAGCGTTGTGTAGATGACAAAGGGCATGCCGAAATCGGGCTTGAAAAACTCGAAGGGGAAAAAGGAGAGCAGTGACGATTCGAGGAGGGTCAAGAGAGTCGCGATGATCACATAGACGAGGACTTTCATTATTTCCTCACGATCAGGACCTCATCCAGTCTTTTGAAATTATTAAAGGGCATAACATCGATATCGGCAAATATCCCGGCCTTGGCCCGGTTCACTGTGATTACTATTCCCGTGGGCAGTCCTTTCGGGTAGATACCGTCCTTGCCGGATGTAAGAAGCTTGTCGCCAATCTCGATTTCATCATTCTTAACAATATACTTGAGTTTCAGTACGGGGTCACCCGTTCCCTCCAGAATACCTCTCGTATTCTTCCCCTCCACGTAGACGTCCACGTTGGAGTTGGTATCGTTTATTATCATCACTTTGGAGTGCCATCTGTTGACCTCCACGGCTTGGCCTACAACCCCTTTCGACGTTACAACGGGCATCTTTTCCCTTACGCCGTGGTCCCTGCCTTTGTCAACTATTATACATCTGAACCAGTTCTTTACATCTTCACCCACGACTCGGGCTGCGACCATAGTGGCAGGGTTCTGTTCCACGAGT
>CAYOYU010000093.1:6298-6699 GCA_964408265.1 uncultured Syntrophorhabdaceae bacterium | reverse complement strand
CAGCATCTCATTCTCTTTTCTCGCTCCTACGAGGCCAATATACGTGTTAAATACGTAACGGACCAGTTCCGTTGGTTTGCCGACAACCTGCAGGCTTGGTCCCGCAAGAGCACCCACCGTGCCTTTGACACGGTTATAGCCTTTTGTAAAGAGAGATGTATTTGTGAAGATGAAGAAAGAGGTTGCGAGTACAATAATGGCGATGATAACAACGATAGGATTCTTCAATTCACCACTATGTTGACGTTAGAAATACGTCGCAATCTCTTTGAGAAGGCTCATCTCATCGAGCGCTTTGCCGGTGCCTTCGACAACGGCAGTGAGAGGGTTGTCTGCTATGATGACAGGCAACCGCGTCACTTCCTTGATGAGAAGATCGAGATTCCGTAACATCGCCCCGC
>CAYOYU010000093.1:0-6288 GCA_964408265.1 uncultured Syntrophorhabdaceae bacterium | reverse complement strand
ATGCCAATTCCGGGGGCGTCCGTTCTAGAGCGATACGCACGGCCTCAACTATGGCGTTCACAGGCTCTGCGATAGCTTCCCTGATTTCTTTGGAGGAGATCTCAAGTGTTTTCGGTATACCTCCGACCAGGTCCCTTCCTTTGATCTCTGTGCTCAACTCTTCACCATTGGGACTGGGATATGCCGACCCGATATTGATCTTGATCAGTTCGGCGGTCCGTTCACCGATGAGGAGGTTATATTTTCTCTTTACGTATTGAATGATCGCCTCATCGATCTTATCACCCGCGACTCGAACGGAGTTGCAATAGACTATACCTGCGAGACTTATCACCGCCACCTCGGTGGTGCCTCCGCCGATGTCAACGATCATGTTCCCATTGGGCTCGGTAATGGGGAGGCCAACTCCGATGGCTGCAGCCATGGGCTCCTCTATGAGATAGACCTCGCGGGCTCCGGCCGACTCTGCCGACTCTTTTACTGCTCTCTTTTCTACGGGAGTGATGCCCGATGGAATGGATATGACTATCCTGGGACGTGCATAGGACTTCTTATTGTGAATCTTCTGAATGAAGTACTTGAGCATTGCCTCGGTGACTTCAAAATCCGCAATAACACCATCCTTGAGCGGCCTGATTGCAACGATGTTCCCGGGGGTCTTGCCCAGCATCTTCTTGGCTTCTTCCCCCACTGCTATGACTTTCTTTGCTCCCCGTGAATCCTTATGTACTGCGACTACAGAAGGCTCATTTGATACAATACCTTTGCCCTTCACATAGACGAGTGTATTTGCAGTGCCGAGGTCAATGGCGAGGTCCTTGGATATAAAGCCAAATACTGACTCAAGCATCTTAATAGTCCTTTATTACTAAAGATATTGAAAATTGAGTTCTAATATACTATTTTAAGGTGTCAAAATCAAGAGCGCCAGGAGCAACCATGCTAAGGTTCATGAGAAAGTACGCACGCGGATGGTTCGTCAAGATTATCTTCGGAGCCATAATAGTGGTCTTTGTAGCATTTTTCGGCTACGGGACCCTTCGACCGGGAGATGAAGTGGTTGGTCGCGTTGGGTCACACAAGATAACTCTGATGGAATACAGAGAGAATTACGACAGACTGCTGAAGCTCTACAGAAACCTCTATCGTGATAAGCTGGACGATGCGGTGCTCAAGCAGCTGAAATTGAAAGAGCAGGCAATGAACCAGATCATAGATAAGTATCTTGTACTGGCCAAGGCGAAAGAGATGGGGCTTTCCGTAACGGACAAGGAGTTTGCGGAACACATCGCCAGGATAGAAGCCTTCAAACGCAACGGAAAATTCGACGAAAAGGCGTACATCGAGGTCCTGAACAAGAACGGGCTCGATCCAAAACGATTCGAGGAGTCTGAACGTGCCTCAATGCTGTCCAAGAAGCTTTTCGACATCGTCAAAGACAATGGCGTATTCGTGAACGACGGTGATGCCTGGCAGGCATACGTCAAAGAGAAAGGAAAGGTAGACCTGGCGTATGCTCAGTTTGATCCCGGCCAGTTCAAGAAAGCAGTCTCAGTAAGCGACCAGGAGCTAGCGTCCATCTATGAGAAGGAAAAAGACAGCCACAAGGGCGAAACCACCTACCGACTGAAATACATAGTCATTGACGACAAGGGCAACCTGAAGGACGATGTGGCCTATACGGACCTGCTCAAAGCAAAGGATATCGAAGCCTACGGCAAGCAGAAAGGGCTCGATGTGCTTGATCTGGGGCTTTTGCCGGAGAGTGAGGTCTTGAAAAGACTTAAGGATCTTAAGGGTGAGCAATGGCTTAAGGAACTGAAGAAAGGCGATATATCGCTCCCCGTCAGAGGCATGTCAAAATCATACATCTTCCAGGTAGTGGACAGGGAAGAGGGAAAACCGATCGACAAGAGCATCGTGCTCAAAGAGATCCGGGAACGGGTTACTTCTGAGAAAGCCAAGGCCATGGCAAAGGCTGAGGCGGAGGATGCAATCGCCACCAAGAAAGTCCAGTTCAAACAGGAAACAGGGTATTTTCCTAGAGGGCTTACGGATATCCCAAAGGTCGGGAGACTTCCGGCCGAGCACATGGCTGTACTGTCCCTTTCTGAACAGAATCGCGAGTATGCCAAACCGGTTGAAATAAACGGAAGCTATTACGTGTTCGCCTATAAAGGAGAAGATCTTCCTGATAAGAAACTGTGGGAACAGCAGAAAGAGGCATACAAGAAATTTCTCCTCACCAGAAGCCAGGATGAGGCATGGAAGGCTTTACTTGAGGACCTGCGCAAGAAAGAGAAGGTACAGGTAGATTGGAAAGAAATCGGGTAAGGCAGGGTTCAGGAGAGACCGGGCCGGGCCGCATCGTCACACCATCCGGCCCGGAATTGATGATCCGCCGATGATTATTCTCGGCATTGACACATCCTGCGACGACACGTCAATCGCGCTGGTCAGAGACGGCCAAGAAATTATAGCCGACATCGTATCGAGTCAGATAGAGGTGCATCGCCTGTTCGGCGGTGTGGTGCCTGAACTGGCATCGAGAAAACATATAGAACTCATCGATTTGATCTATAAGACCCTCCTGGAGGAAGCTCATACTACAGGATCGGCCATTGACGGAATTGCGGTGACTGCCGGCCCCGGTCTTATCGGTTCCATCCTTGTGGGTCTTTGTTTTGCAAAGGGGCTCGCGGTTCGCCTAGGGAAGCCACTCATTGCTATCAATCATATCCATGCACATATCATGAGCATATTCCTCGAACGGAAGGTCGATTTTCCCTTCGTGGCCCTGGTCGTGTCAGGTGGCCACACAGTGATCGTCTCAATGAAGAACAGGTTCGACTTCACTGTTGTGGGGAGTACAAGGGATGATGCAGCAGGAGAAGCCTTCGACAAGGTAGCCAAGTATCTGGGAATTGGTTACCCGGGGGGGAAGGTCATTGAAGAACTGTCAAAAGAGGGCCGGAAGGACTTTGTACACTTCCCAAGGCCCATGATGGACGATGCTACCTACGACTTCAGCTTCAGCGGCCTCAAGACAGCGATGGTGAACTATGTGAAGAAACATGCCATTCCAAAGGATGACCTCCCCAGCGTTCTTTCCTCTTTTCAGGAAGCGGTATTCGATGTTCTTGCAGCAAAGACACTGAAGGCGGCAAGAGCACATGGGGCCGGGAGAATCGTCGTGGGGGGCGGTGTAGCTTCCAACGGAAGATTGAGAGAGGTATTTGAGGAAAGAGGCACAAAGGAAGGAATAGAGACCTTCTTCTCATCTCCAAGATTCTGTACTGACAATGCTGCCATGGTCGCCCTTGTCGGCCACTGCTGCATGAGTGAGGGTCGTGCCTCTGAACTGGATATCCGGGCGTTTTCGAGGATGTCCCTCCGCTAAGAGCTATGCTGAAGAAAGGTCTCTCCCAACATCTCATTAAAGATAGGAACCTTCTTTCAAAGCTGGTGAGGCTTGCGTCTATCACGAAAGAGGATATGGTGGTGGAGATTGGCGCCGGCCACGGCGATTTGACACGAGTCCTCGCAGAATCGGCCGGCCGCGTCTGCAGCGTGGAACTGGACAGAACTTTTAAAGAACATCTCGATCCTCTGGCACAGCAGTACAAGAATCTTGAGATTATCTACGGCGATTTTCTTTCGACCCCTCTCGCGCCGTTCAAGGGTAAGGGAACTATCAAAGTGGTAGGTAACATTCCCTACGGGATTACGGGGCGCATACTCTCCAAACTCGTCGCCGAGCGCTCCGGTATAGAAAGCATACATCTCACCGTCCAAAAAGAGATAGGACAACGTATGGCAGCTAAGCCCTTCACGAAGGCTTACGGAGCTCTCTCCGTTATCTGCCAGCTTATAGCTGATGTGAAGCTTCTCCTGACACTCAGGGCAGGTGTATTTCTGCCGCCACCCAAAGTGGACAGCGTCTTCGTGGCTCTCCTCCCAAAGGAAGGGAATAGTGATATCACAGACGAGATGCTTCACTTTGTCCATATGTGTTTTGAACATAAACGGAAACACTTGCGGTACAGCCTCGTGAAACACTTTGGCCAGGCCCGGACGGCGGAACTCTACCATATCATGGGGTTTGCCCAAACAATAAGGGCTGAAGAAATCAAGCCCGAAAGGTTTCCCGCAATGTATCGGTTTATAGAGAATTCCACTATCCCCAATGAAAAGGAGCAGGCCGGGCAGGTGCCTTCCGCGGGCTCTGGGCGTAACTGAATATGAAGGAAATAATGGGTCTTACAACAACTGTACCGGTGGAAGTAGTTTTTGCAGGCGGTTATGTGCCCTGCGATCTGAACAACATCTTCATCACCGATCCAGACCCAGTTCATTACATTGACAGAGCTGAGAGGGATGGGTTTCCCAGGGGTATGTGCAATTGGGTGAAGGGCATTTACGGCGTGGTTATGGAGAAGAAGATACCCTCAGTAATCACGGTGATGGAGGGCGATTGCAGCAACACCCAGGCCCTGGCCGAAATCTTGCGGTATAGAGGGGTCCGGACCATACCATTTTCCTATCCATTCGACAGGGACGAAAAGCTGCTGAAGCGGGAGATAAAGAAATTGGAAGAGTCCCTTGGGGTCAATGCATCGGGCGTGAGGAAGGCTGAAGTCGAATTAACCTCCCTACGGTCCGGACTTAAGCGTATCGACAGAATGACCTGGGACCAGAACGTGGTGACAGGTCAGGAGAATCACCTGTGGCTTGTCCGTTCCTCGGATATGCTCGGTAACTACGAGACGTACGGGTCCATGGTAAAGGATTTCATCGAGGAACTGGAAACCAGAATGCCCATGAGTGGAATTCGACTCGGTTACATAGGGGTACCGCCTATCATTCTCAATCTCTACGACTTCATCGAGAGTATCGGAGCACGGGTCGTTTACAACGAGACACAGAGACAGTTCTCCCTTCCCTTTGACGACAGAAACATTGTCAAAAAATACCTGGCTTACACGTATCCTTACGGCGTCTTTGCGAGAATGAAGGACATCAAGACGGAGCTGGAAAGACGGGGAATCCAGGGCATTATTCACTACGTTCAATCCTTCTGCTTCAGAGCCATAGAAGACGTGATCTTCAGGGAACTAATCGGAGTTCCCGTAATCACCATAGAAGGCGACATGCCGAGGACGCTCGACACGAGAACGAAACTGAGGCTGGAGGCATTTGTGGAGATGCTCAGGGGGGCCGTTGATGGAACGGATTAGAAGATATGTCATGAAGAGCGAGGCAATAGGCTTCTTCAAACAAATCCTCGAATCCTATGAGGACCTGGCCATATTCTCGGTGGTGGACGGGAGAAAAGGACTCATAGAACTCATATATCCGTCCCATTCAGAGGCTCACCTGATTCGCATAATCAAGGATATGGAACGCTATGGCATAACGTTCGAGGAGGTGTGCGATGTTTGATCCGCAGAAGATCCTTGCTAAAATGACGGGTGCCGACACGGTCTATGCCGATACGTTTATGGAAGAGAAGACATATACCTTCCTCCAGCTTGAATCAGGCAGGATGGAGAGACTTGAAAAAGGGTGCGACCGCGGAGTAGGACTTCGAGTGATCAATCCCTGGAAGACCTTTTACGCTTCGACAAACTCCTTCGAGGAGCAGGACATATACGACCTCGCAAAGGACCTCAGACAATTTTCCTCGGGGCAGGGCAGACTTTCCGTTGCTCACGAACAGCACCTGGAAGCACGGTATCCTTTTGTGATAGCCGTAGACCCAGGCACAGTGCCGATTTCGGAGAAACTTAAGCTGGTTCGGGGTCTGGACCAGATGGTGCGAACCATGGAAAAACGGATTGTCCAGGTTCGGATCACGTACCGTGATTCTGTGCAAAAGGTGGAGATACACAACACCGAGGGGTTTTCCATCAATGAAGCCCGGCAGCAGATAGTCCTCAATCTCTTACTTATCGGCGAAGAAGGAGGGGAGATGCAGACTGCCTACGAAGCGGTAGGAGGGTTATACGGCTTCGAATATTTTACCGATGCCCTTGTGGAAGAACTAGGCAGGAAAGCGGTTGCCCGCCTCGCCGGACTTCTGGCAGCCAGGGAAGCACCCATGGGCACAAGAACCGTCGTCCTCGCATCGGAAGCAGGGGGTACCATGATTCACGAGGCGATAGGACACGGTCTAGAGGCTGACCTCGCCATGGAAGGCCTCTCATGCTATAAGGGAATGGGACAGGCTGAAGAGTGTCATTCCGAGCGACCCTTCGACTTCGCTCAGGGCAGGCGCGAGGAATCTCT
>CAYOYU010000092.1:1003-17026 GCA_964408265.1 uncultured Syntrophorhabdaceae bacterium | reverse complement strand
CTCTTCCCCGGACCAGCTCCTGTGACGGTAAAGCCGAGGTTCCGGAAAACCTCGGCGATGCCGCTCATCCCCACGCCGCCGATGCCGACGAAGTGTACTCGCTCTATCTTATGAAATACCATGTCATTCATATGGTCACCCCAGGGGATTCAAATCCTGAGTACCGATATCGGAATACTAAGGGAGTTAGAAGATCCGGAAGGGTCCTTCGGCCTTCCCCTTTAGTATTCAGGATTTCCATATCAGGATTTCCTTTCATCTATAGCCCCTCTTATATGTTCAATGATTCTTTCCGCTGCGTCAGCAATATAGATTCTTCCGATATTCTGTCCCATCTCTTTTATAAGTCCGGGCTCATTCATGAGGTGGCCCACAACCTCGAAAAGACGTTCACCGGTGGCTTCATCGTTTCCGATGAGGTAGGCGCCGCCCATACGCTCAACAAATGAGGCGTTCTTCCACTGATGATTCCCTGCCGAATAGGGGTAGGGGATCAGTATGGCTGCCTTCCTGAAGAAGGCGAGTTCGAAGATGGTGGTAGCTCCGGCTCTTGATACGACCACATCGGAGAGGCTGTAATACTTTTCCATTTCATCGGTAAAGGGAAAGACCTCGTGCCTGACTGAAGTCCGGCCATAGGCATCCTTTATCCGTTCATAATCGTCGGTACCCGTCTGGTGATAGATGATGACCTGGGGAAACTTCTCCAGGTAAGGCAGGAGTGCGAGCACCGCCTCGTTAATGCTTCTTGCCCCCCTGCTTCCGCCGAAGACAAATACACCGAAGGTACCCGACGGCTTATCCACATCCCTTACCTTCAGCGATTTCCTTAGAGGGTTTCCCGTATGGGTGACCCTCTTGGCCTTGAGGTCGGTCCCCTCGAAACTGATGAAGGTGGAAGCAGCAAAACGGGCAAGGAACTTGTTGGCCATGCCCGGTTCAGTATTCTGTTCATGGATAAAGGTCGGCACGGCCAGGAGAGCACCGGCGAGCACCGCAGGCACCGAAGTGAAACCCCCCATTCCGAGAATGGCATCCGGTTTCTCCCTGCGGACGATGTTCATGGTCTTCCAAATCTCAGACACAAGAAGGATAAGTGTGGCAATCTTGCGGATCACATTCCTTCCCATGAACTGACGTGCATTGATGTAGAGAAGCCTGTAGCCGGCACGGGGGATGATCCTGCCTTCGAGGCCCTGGGGGGTGCCAAGGAATATTGCCTCGTTCGCTGCACTCATCTTCGTAAATGCTTCGGCTACTGCCAATCCCGGGAAGATATGGCCGCCTGTACCGCCGGCTGCGATGAGGAGTTTCACGCTCTACCTCCTTCCGGCTTCAACATGAGCCCGACGAGAGGGCCGACAACGAGAAGGGCGAGAACGGGCTGGTGGAGCAGGCCGCCCGAGAGGCCCAGGCCAACCACAAGAAAGACATCGATGGCTACATAGAGAAATCCGAAGAACGGCAGCATTTTGACAAATCCCACCTGTTTCAGTATCCCTATGAAGCTTATGGCGAGGAGAACGAAGGCAGCACCGAGGAGAAGGTACTGATCTATGTCCTGAACGCCCCTCAAACTGCCCGTAACGGGAATACCTTTCTTATAAAGGAGAATGGCGATGATGGCGGTGTAGCCTGCGATGAAGGGTATGATGCGCATCCTGTCGATGATAAAGAGGAAGAGGATCACCGCTAGTGTCAGAGAAAGTATAAACGTTGCCTGGCCGACCATGGCGAGGTTGAATGCGGACGTGAGGAAGAGCGTGGAGAGTGCTGCAGTCTCCTTGAACAGATTGTTGTTCTTCTTATCATCCATGGTGACAAGGTAGAACGTGAGACTGTAGAAGGAGAGTGTAAGGATGATGACCTGCAGGAAAGGCTGTATTACCAGGTGAGGATAAAAAAAGAAACTCGCCGTTGCGACAAAGGAGAGGAGGATGGCCGGATACTTGGCGGCCAGCACGTATCGGGCCGGGAGCCTGTATATACCGTAGGCGGAAGCGAGACCGCCGCAGATGAGGAGGAGCTTTACCACCCCTTGATCACGAAGGAGACCATAGAAGAGAATGGCAGAAAGGATCATAAGGATGACTTTTTTCACATGGCCTCCACAATGGCCTTGAAAGTATTCCCTCTTTCCTTGTAGTCCCTGAACATGTCAAAACTGCTGCACATGGGCGAAAAGAGAACAATGTCGCCCTCCCGTGCAATGCGGGCGGCCTCGGCAACGGCTGCTTCCAGATTCTGAACCACCACGGTCCTTGCGGCATCTCCCAATTCCCTCTGGATGCGCCCTTTCCCTTCCCCGAAGAGTATGAGTGCTCTGGCCCGGCCCATCAGGTCCCGGACTGCCCCGTAGCTTCCACCCTTGTCCTTTCCGCCGGCAATGAGGATTACCGGTGAATCCATGCTCTCCAATGCCCTCTTTGTTGCATCCACGTTGGTTGCCTTGGAGTCGTTATAGTACCTGACCCCATTCATCTCCCTCACAAACTCCACCCGGTGCGGGAGACCCTTGAACCCCTTAAGCACATCCTCGGCGACTTGCCTGCCTATGCCGTAAAGGTGTGACGTGAGGAGAATGGCCAGCAGGTTTTCGGTATTATGGATGCCCACAAGGGGTGACAAGCCCCTCCGGTACAGATGTTCATGCCCGTTCAATCTTACCCGGATCATCCCGTTCTCGTAGAAAGCCCCTTCATCTAGGGACTCATCCGTTGAGAAGAAGAGGCTTCGCGGTTTCAGTCCTTCCGGGACGGCAAGATTCCGGTTGAGGATTGCGTAGTTGTCTTCCCCCTGGTTCTCGAATATCCGGTATTTGGCAGCCCTGTATTCTTCGAAGCTTCGGTATCTGTCAAGGTGATCCTCGGTAATGTTGAGAAGCAACGCGGTGTGAGGCCTGAATCTCTCTATGGTCTCGAGCTGAAAGCTGCTCACTTCGAGAATGATGAAAGGTGATTTTCGATTCTCAAGGACATAGTTGATGAGCGGGTTGCCGATATTGCCGCCGACAAAAACGTTGCCGAAGGCTTTGTTGAATATCTCCCCCAGCAGGGTAGTCACCGTAGTCTTCCCGTTGGTGCCGGTAATGGCGATGATCGGTTCATCAATGAAGGAAGAAGCAAGCTCCATCTCTCCTATAACCCTGACACCGGCGGCCCTTGCCTCTTTCAGGACGGGCAGTTCGTTGTCCACTCCGGGGCTGAGGACGATGAGGGGACGCGCCATAAAATCTTCAGTTTTGTGGGGGCCGAAGATCCCCGTGAATTCTATATCTTTCAAAGCATCCAGGGATGTACCGAGGTCCTTCTCCGCCTTTTCATCGGCGATGGCGATATTCTTACCCAGACCTGCGAGAAACCGGGCAGTGGCGATTCCGGTACGCCCCAGTCCCACTATGAGAATGTCATCGGGCAGGTTCATACCGGCACTCCCCCTGTACGGATCGATAATCCATGATAGATGATACAAGAAAGAACCCGGGAAACACTCAGGGTCACGGGCCTTGCTTTATCACGGATCGTGCGTTGGGCAGTGTGCATCGGTCTTACCTCAGTTTCAGTGTACTCAGGGCGATGAGGCCCAGTATGACCGAGATGATCCAGAATCGGACCACGATCTTTTCCTCATTCCAGCCCTTCAGTTCGAAGTGATGGTGGATGGGCGCCATCTTAAAAACCCTTTTTCCTCGCCACTTGAATGAGAGGACCTGAATGATGACGGAGGCTGTCTCCATGACGAAGATACCTCCTGCGATGACCAGCAAAACCTCCTGTTTGATGATGACTGCTACCGTGGCAAGGGAAGCGCCGAGGGAAAGGGAACCCGTATCCCCCATGAAAAGCTCGGCAGGGTATGCGTTGTACCAGAGGAATCCTATGCCCGCCCCCAGCATGGCCCCGCAGAAAATAGAAAGCTCTCCCGCTCCTTTCACGTAGAAGATTTGAAGGTACTGAGCAAATATCATATTGCCCACCAGATAGGCGAAGAGCATAAACGTTGAGGTAACGGTGAGCACCGGGCCGATCGCCAGTCCGTCAAGCCCGTCGGTGAGGTTGACGCCGTTGGACGTCCCCACTATGATGAAGAGGCAGAGCACGATGTAGAATGCACCGAGATTGGGTGTGAAGTTCTTGAAGAATGGTATGGTAAGGGACGTATTGAATCCGAACTGGGTGTAGATGAGCAGGGCTGCGATGAGGGAGAAGAGGATCTGGAGCAGGAATTTCATTCTGCCCGTGATGCCTTTGCCCTTTGGGTTCCTCAGTTTCTTGAAGTCATCGACGAAGCCAATCCATCCGAAAGAGACCATCACGAAGGTGACTATCCATATGTAGTAATTTCTCAGATCCGCCCAGAGCAGGGTGGGAATCAGTGTGGAGACGAGGATAACAAAGCCGCCCATTGTGGGCGTTCCCTGTTTTGCCGCGTGGCGCTCAGGCACATCCTCGCGGGTATCGCTTTTGATCTTCCATTCGTTGAATTTCTTGATGAGCCGGGGCGTCAGTATGAAACTCAGGATCAGCGCAGACAGAATGGCAAGGACCGTCCGAAAGGTAATGTAGCGGAATACGTTGAATACTGAAAGGGTTTGATGGAGAGGGTAGAGTATATGGTAGAGCATTATGAGATCAACGCCTCCACGACTTCATTCATCCGTGCCGCCCTCGATCCCTTGACGAGAACCACATCGCCTTCCTCGGCATCATCCCTGAGATAATCAATGAGGTGGGTCCTGGAGTCGAACATCAGGGCCTTGCCGTCGCCAATCTCCAAAAAAGTCTCCCTCACATATTCACCGAAGAGGAGGACCCTGTCGATACCACTGCCTTTAAGAAACTTTCCCAGCTCCCTGTGATAGAAAGGGGTTCGGTCGCCCAGTTCCTTCATATCCCCAAGGACAACTATCCGTCGGCCCCTGCAGGGCAGGTCGAGGAGCGTCCTTACCGCCCACTCCGTAGAGGAAGGGTTGGCATTGTAGGAATCATCGACAACAATGTAGCCCTCCTTCGTTCTGATGGGTTTGAATCTCATGTTGTAAGAATCGAAGGCTTCAACGCCCTCCACGATGTGTTGTGCGCTGAGACCTGCCACGTGGGCTATCGATGCTGAGGCTAGGATGTTTCCGAGATTGTGCCTGCCCAGGAGCTTGGTTCTGGCCTCGAACCGCGCACCGTGGAAATTGAAGGTAATGTGAAAGCCGCCCCATCCGAGATCCTGATCCACCAAGAGACCGAGATCAACATCTGTAGCCGTCATGCCGAAGGTGACGACGCGGTGGCCGCGGTCCTTATAGCGCCCTTTGATATATGGATCATCGGCATTAATGAGGACCGTGCCCCCTTCTTTCGTGGACGAAAAGAGGCTCAATTTCTCCTCTGCAATTCCTTCCATGTCCCCAAGACCCTCCAGATGGGAGGGATTCACATTGGTGACGAGGGATATTTCGGGCTCTGTTATGCCGGCGAGCCTGAGTATTTCTCCTTTACTGCTGGTGCCCAACTCGAAAATACAGAATTCGGGCTTTCCTTTGATGGAAAGGATGCTCTTGGATACCCCTACGAGGTTGTTATAATTCTTCTCATTGAAGTGGATCGCGAAGCTTCTTTCCATCATACCCGCAAGGATCTCTTTTGTCGTTGTCTTCCCGTTACTTCCCGTAATGGCGATGAAGGTTGCATCGGTCTGCCTTCGCCTGTAGCGCGCCAGGTCAAGGAGCGCATCCAGAGTATCCCTTACCAGAATAACAGTGCCTTCGGAATTAGCCAGCAGGGCTGTCAGGTCCGACCGCCCGTCCTCGCAGAGCGTCCCCCCCCGCGACCGCTCAAGGGCCGAACCGATATAGAGATGGCCGTCAAAATTGGGGCCTTTCAGAGGTATAAACAGCTCTCCCTCGCCAATCGTGCGGGAATCCGTCGAGATTCCGGAAAAGGCTTCCTTTCCCCTTCTCAACACGGTGCCGTCCACAGCCCCTACAATCTCATCCACGGACCACATGAAAAGACTCCTCTACCACTTCCCTGTCACTAAAGTGATGTACCTCGGTGCCTATGATCTGGTAATCCTCGTGCCCTTTTCCGGCAACGAGGAGTACGTCTTCTTTTCCGGCCATCCGTACACCCTCAAAAATCGCATCCTTTCTGTTCTCTACGACTCTCCATGAATTTCCCCGAAAACCGCTCCCTATGTCGGCGATGATCTTTCCCGGGTCTTCACTCCTCGGATTGTCGGAGGTAATGATAGTGAAATCGGAAAGGCGGGAGGCAATTTCTCCCATCACCGGTCTTTTCGCTTTGTCTCTGTCACCGCCACAGCCAAAGACCAGGATAAGCTTCCCTTTCTTCAGTCGAACGAGGAGTTCCAGGACATTCCTCAATGCATCCGGAGTATGGGCATAGTCGATGAAGACGGGGATCCCCGCCTCATTTTTCACCCTTTCCAACCGCCCGGGAACACCCTCAAGGGATTCTATGCCGCGGACAATAGCCTCTAAAGGAATATCTTCCGCATGAGCCGCAAGGCATGCTGAGAGTATGTTGAGGACGTTGAAACTTCCCAACAGGGGCGACGCGATGGCGATTCGGTTTCCCATGAGGGACGCGGCAATTCGTAATCCGCTGATCTCAGAGATGTAATCAACGGCGTAGGCATCGGCCTGCTTTGACAGACTGTAAGAAAGCGGTATCACCGGACTCTCTATTGCAAACCCGCTTGCCGCAGGATCGTCCAGGTTCAGGATGGCGTACCGTTTTGCTTTGCTGCTTTCCCTGAGATAATAGTGAAAGAGGCTTTTCTTTGCTTCCCTGTACCTGTCGAAACTGCCATGGTAATCGAGGTGATCATGGGTCAGGTTGGTGAAAAGGGCCGTATCGAATTGGACACCTTCCACCCGCCGCTGATCAAGAGCATGGGAGGAGACCTCCATTACTACCGACTCTACACCGGCCAGAAGCATCTCTGAGAGCAGCCGGTGGAGTACCTCGGCACCGGGGGTGGTATTGTCAGCCTTGAGGCTTTTGCCACTATACCTGTACGATATTGTTCCAATGACGCCTGCTTTCTTGCCCGCTGCACCGTATATGGACTCAAGAAGATATGTTGTGGTGGTCTTGCCGTTTGTTCCCGTTACGCCGGTAACGTGGAGTCGTGATGAAGGCTGCCCGTAGAATCTGGATGCTGCAAGCCCGAGAAGCCGGTCAACATTGTCCGTCGTCACCGTGCAGGGGGTCTGCGGTCGCGTGTCTCGCTCGGCAACGATTGCTGCGGCCCCTCGTTTAACTGCATCTGGTATGTAGGCTTCACTCTTCTTCGTGGCGAAATAAACATAACCGTCCCGCACAGCACGGGAATCCTTGGTTATGCCTTTAATCTCGACCCTCTCGTCACCGGTCACATTGATCGCGGGTGCATCTTTCAGCAATTCAGAGAGTTTCACGGTCTGTATGACCTCCCGTAGATGACACACTCCTGCTCCCCGCGAAGTCTTTCAAAGGCTTTCGGCACCTGTTCGGTGACTGTTCCGCTCCCATAAATCCTGACCTTGGCTGTACGACCAACGAGCTTATCCAGGGCGACCTTGACGGGCAAGTCCACGAGATTGGGCATGAGCCACTCCTGCTCCTCTTTATCGTGGTGGGCCAGAGTCTCATCCCTTGCCTTCTTCAGCTCGAAGCCATCCCTGCCCTTAAACATACCCACCCCGTGAAAGGTGTAGGGAAATAACCCCGCATACTCCTCGGTGACCTGGCTGTCGAACAGAGATGTAAGTTTGGTCTTTTCCAATGTGTATCCTCTGCCGAGAATAATTTCCTCGACGGTGAGGCCGTCCTTGATCGTAATACCCTCTTTTTTCAGGAAGTCGAGAATCGCTCGTTTGCCGATGTTTCTGGAGATGTACTTTAGTCCTTCTTCATCTTTATCTCTAAGTATTTCGAGGGGTTTTTTCCAACTGGGGATATTGTAACCCTCTTTCTTCGTGAAAATCAAACCATCCTTATCGATAAGGCGAGTCTTGATTGCGTGTACCACGATAGGCACTGAGATGAAAATAGCCGGTTCCGGAGCCCCCCCCGTTTCGACCACCTTCGGAGGCTCGGACTTCGACTGAGGAACCGAAACAGGTGTCCTCTGCGCGGCATGTTCAGGCAACGATTCTGCCGGCTGCGCCACGGGAGGCTGGCCGAGGGGCTGCACAGGAGCGGCACTTATCGGCTCAGGTATACTCGTTGTCTCCTGGGTTGCCCCGGTCACCGCCATACTCGCGGCCGCCGTCGCATTTGAGGGGCCATCTGCAACCCGCACGATACTCAACCGCTCCGGTAGCCTCCCGACTACCGAAGCATAAAGAAGAAATATGGCCCCGCACACAAAAAAGGCCCTCCTGTTGGCCTGTTTCTTCATCTCAGGACGAGCACCTCTTCTTCTTTCGGTTTCTTCAGACCCAGTTTCTCCCGAGCCTTCAGGGCGAGCATGCGCCCCCCCGTGAGGCCGGCATATTCCTGCTTGAGGCTGTTGCTTAATTCTGCTACTTCCCGTTCCTTCCGCAATTTCTCGATGAGATCTTCCCTGGAATCGTTGTAGAGACCGCTCATGAATACGGACAAAACAACAAAGAGGACAAAAAGGAAAACCAGCAGCACCACACTCCGGTAACCATGGCTTCCTACATCCTTCTTGACCGAAACATAGACTCTTTCCATGCGATTCCCTCCCGGTCAGACTCTTTCGGCAATCCTCAATTTGGCACTTCTGGCGCTTGCGTTGGCCAATATCTCCTCACGGCCGGGCCTCACCGGTTTCCGGGTTATCACCGAAAGGTGAGGCGAGCTCCTGAAGAATTCCTTCACTATCCTATCCTCAAGGGAATGAAAGGAGATCACCCCGATTCTTCCCCCCATGGCAAGAAGGTCGACCGCCTGAGAGATGCCTGCCTCTATGCCTTTCAGTTCGTCGTTCACCTCAATGCGTACGGCCTGAAAGGTCTTGGTAGCCGGGTTGATTCTCCCGGTCCGCCGCTTCACTCTGATTACGATGCCGCTCAATTCGTCTGCTGTGGAAATTGCTTTCTTCTTCCTTTCCTCGACGATGGCCCGGGCAATCCGCGCAGCGCGCTCTTCTTCGCCGTACTCGCGAAGAATTCCGAGGAGGTCCTTATAGCTGTACCTGTTCACTACGTCGTAAGCCATGAGAGCCGTCCTGTTGTCCATCCTCATGTCAAGTGAAGCGCTGTCCCGAAAGCTGAATCCTCTGTTCGCGGCAATCTGGAACGAAGAAAGGCCGAGGTCGAAGAGTATGGCGTCGAATGACGTTATGCCCGCCTCCGTCAGTAGATTCCTAAGTTCTCTAAAATTCCCCCTTAGCAGAGTCACCCTTTCGTGGAAGGGGCGAAGTCTCTCTTCAGCGATTCTCAGGGTATCTTCGTCTACATCGATACCCACCAGGTTTAGGCCGGGGTACTTTTCCAGAATGCTATACGAATGGCCTCCGCCCCCGACCGTCGCATCAATGAACAGCCCGCTTCCCGCCCTTACCAGACTGTCCGTTACTTCCTGGAGGAGAACGGGGGTATGGAATATACCCATCAGAGACCGAGATCCGACACTATGTCTGCTATCTGATCAGGGTCGGATTTTGCTCTCCTCACCAATTCTTCCCAACGTTCCTGCGCCCATATCTCTATCTTGTTGCCCATACCGACAATCACTACATTCTTCTTGATCTCGGCATCGTTCCTCAAGGACTGCGGAATCAATATCCTCCCGAGCTTATCTATGGGACACTCCGTAACCCCGGAATAGAAATACCGCAGGAACGTCCTGTGTTCCTTTTTGATAGAACCGGGATTAGAGGTCCTCTCCTGTATGTTCAGCCACTCCCGGTATGGATAGCCTACAATGCAGCCGTCAAGATTCGTGAGGATAAGCCGCAGGTCGTTTTCAGCGGAGAGAACCTCCCTGAACTTTGCAGGTATGCTCATCCTGCTCTTATCATCGATTGCGTACTCGAACCTTCCGGCAAACACCACTTTCCCACCTTTTTACACTTTTTACCACTATAGACTTCTATACTTGAACGGGTCATGTTTGTCAAGGGTTTTTTGTATACTACGAGGTGCGTTACAGCACGGTCGATAATGCGACAAATGGCCCTTCTTCGCCCCTTCCGCTCACAGGGAACTGTCCTCCTGGGGAAGCATCGAAAAGGGACCCGTAAGGATCGGCTTCCGGTGTCTCCGGTCCAATGCAAACCGATTGATGGGTAATCCGTTCTGTGGTATAAGTGGGCATGCCCTTCCTCAGACGAACGCTGATGCTCCTCGCCCTCGTCGGACCAGCCATCATAACCTCCAACATCGACAATGATGCGGGCGGCATAGCCATCTACTCCATCGCCGGAGCACGGTACGGGTACAACCTGCTCTGGACCCTCATACCTACCGTATTCCTCCTTATCATATTGCAGGAAATGTCGGCAAGGATGGGGATGGTGACAGGTAAGGGACTCGCCGACCTGATCAGGGAGAATCACGGAATCAGGACAGCCTTCTGGGTGATGGTCTGTCTCTTTCTCACAAACCTTGGCAATACCACGGCCGAGTTCTCCGGTTGGGCGGCGAGCATGGAACTTTTTCACGTGAGCAAGTATATCTCCATTCCTATCGGCGTCTTTATTGTCTGGTTTCTGGTAACAAAATGGAACTACAGTATCTTTGAGAAAATCTTTCTCGTAATCTGCTGTATTTACGCTACCTATATCGTTTCGGCCTTCCTCGCCAAGCCGGACTGGGGCGAGGTAATGGCCAAGACGGTAACTCCCAGCATCGAGTGGAAGAAAGATTACCTTATTATGATCGTCAGCATCATCGGGACTTCCATTACCCCCTGGCAGCAGTTCTACCTGCAGTCGGGAGTTGTTGAGAAGGGCCTCACAGAAGAGGATTTGTGGGCATCGAAGGTGGATGTGATTTTCGGTTCGATAATGATGGGCATAGTGGCCTTCTTCATTATTGTGGCATGCGGCGCCACCCTCTTCCCGGCAGGAATCCAGATCGATTCTGCAGAGGATGCGGCCCTTTCCCTGAAACCACTCGCCGGGAAGTATGCATACATCCTCTTCGCCATCGGACTGGCCAATGCTTCACTCTTCTCCGCCTGCATCCTCCCCCTCGCCACGACCTATTACATCTGTGAGGCTATGGGATGGGAATCGGGCATTGGAAAGGGCTTCAAGGAAGCACCGCAGTTCATGTGGCTTTTCACCATAATCCTTATGATGGGTGCCGCCATTGTCCTTATACCCGGTCTCCCGCTCATAAAGGTAATGTGGTTTACCCAGATACTTAATTGCCTCCTCCTGCCCGTTATACTTATCTATATGATAGAGTTGGTGAACAGAGAGGAACTCATGGGGGATTACCGAAATTCCCGCTGGGTCAACGGCGTCACCTGTTTGGGGACTGGGCTCCTTATAGTCCTTAATGTGGTTCTCCTCTACAACAGTCTCTCCGATATTTTCGGTTAGGACCCAGTCCTTTTGCCGGGCGCAGGTTTTTGCCCTTTCATTTGCCTTCATTTTCCTGTAAAATTATATAGATAAGGAGGTGCGATATGGTGGCTTTAAGGCGTGTGCCAAGATCCCTTTTACGCTACATATGTTTCTTTATTTGTTCAGCTTTCCTATTACCGGCAGGAGCAGCTTTTGCCATCGGTGATCTTGCAGTAGTGGTCGAAAAGGTGGCGGACCCGAACGTGGACAAATGTAAATACTGCGGACGGTATATTAAGACAGGCGAGATCCACAAGGACGCCCAGACCATAATAGACGGCCAACTCAGGAATCAGCTAGCCGAACGAGACATAGGAATCAGCGTGGACAAGAAGAATCCACGCTACGTAAATGTTCTGATCTACAGATTCCAGGAAAGGCGCGGAGGAAACTTTGCCGTGGAAAAACCCGCGGGGGTAGGTTTTCACATGCACCTCATGGAGGGAAACACGGTGGGAAAGATTTTTGTATTTGACGAAGACCAGCAGGGCTTGAGTCAGGATGTGCTTAAAGTGGGAAAATTTCTCAAACGGGGCGGCAAATGGGTCACTGTGGAGCAGCTTTCTCAGGAGGGTATTGAAGCCGGTCTCAACTCTCTTCTCCAGGGGCTCGAATGAAAGCTCTTTTTGCCATGGACCTCATGGGAGGAAAGACGGTACGCCTGATGAAAGGCGATTTCCAAAAGGTTACGGTTTACAGTGACCATCCCCTCCTGAAGATTGAAGAAATGGTAAGCCGTGGTGCAAGAGACTTTCATATCATCGACCTCGACGGGGCCCGCACAGGGCAGCCTGCCCACAAAGAGCTGATAAAGGGTATCCGCCAAAGGGTGAAGGGATACATGGAGGTAGGAGGCGGTGTCAGGACGATTGAAGATCTCACATCTTACGATGAGTCCGGGGTGGACGGGATTATCCTTGGCACCCAGGTATTGGAGGATGAGAAGTTCTTTGAAAGGCTCCGGGGGCAAAAGAAGGTTATTCTCGGGCTCGACACCTACGAGGGGCGCCCCATGGTGAGGGGCTGGAAAACGGCGGTGAATAAGGATATAAAAGATATCCTCGAAACCGCTGAGAGAGTGGGAGTCATGGCCGTCCTCTGCACCAGCATAGCGCGGGATGGGATGCTCACGGGGCCAGATTACGAGGGCTTAAAAAGAATAATGGAAATGACGTCAATACCGGTGATCGCGAGCGGCGGCGTGACTAGTATAGAGGATGTGAAGAAATTGAAGGAGATGGACGTGTGGGCAGCAATTCTCGGCAAGGCCGTGTATGAGGGCCTCATAAGGATAGAGGAGGCTGTCGGGTATGCTGACTAAGCGAATCATCCCCTGTCTCGACGTAATGGAGGGCAGAGTTGTAAAAGGCATTAACTTCGTCAAACTGATAGATGCCGGCGATCCAGTGGTAAACGCAAAAGAGTACGAGCAGCAGAAGGCTGATGAGCTCTGTTTTCTGGATATCACCGCCTCCCACGAAAAAAGGAAGACCATCGTCGACGTTGTGGAGAGGGTGGCGCATGAGGTATTCATGCCCCTCACTGTTGGGGGTGGTATAAAGACCATTGAGGATATCCGCGAGATTCTCCTTGCCGGGGCAGACAAGGTGACCATAAACACCACGGCCGTGGAAAACCCCGATTTCGTGAGGGAATCGAGTGACATTTTCGGGAGTCAGTGCATCTGCATCGCCATTGATGCGCGGAGAAGTGGCAATGGTTTCGAAGTCTATACATACGGCGGCCGTCGGCCTACCGGCGTCGACGCCATAGGTTGGGCAAAAAAGGCGGAAGAACTGGGAGCAGGCGAGATTCTCCTCACCAGCATGGACAGGGATGGAACGAAGATTGGCTATGACATAGAGCTTACCAGGGCCATCGTTGATTCGGTTAACATACCTGTCATCGCATCAGGGGGCGTGGGTACCTTGGAACACATGTACGAGGGACTCGTAGATGCCGGGGCTGACGCAGTCCTGGCCGCTTCGATCTTCCACTACCGTGAGTATACGGTTATGCAGGCAAAAAAGTACCTCAAAGACCGGGGAGTTAATGTGCGCCTGTGATTGAAGAAGGTCATAGCGGCCCATGGTCGACTAGGTCCGGCACGGCCTGAGGGGCCCTGGCCTTTGGATTCTGAGCTAGAAAGAATTAAGGAGCGGTTATGGAAGAGATAAAATGGGATGAGAAAGGCCTTGTGCCTGTTGTGGTCCAGGACTGGAAATCTAAGGATGTCCTCATGGTTGCCTATATGAACAAGGAAGCCTTCGATCTCACCCTGAAGACAGGAAAGGCGCATTACTATTCGCGGTCCCGGAAGACACTCTGGCTCAAAGGGGAGACTTCCGGCCACACCCAGGAAGTGAAATCCATCTACGTGGATTGCGACAATGATACGATCCTCATCACCGTTGACCAAAAGGTTGCTGCGTGCCACACAGGATTCTGGAGCTGCTTTTACAGAGTCTGGGATGGAGGCTGGAAGGTCGTGGGCGAGAGAGTATTCGATAACAAGGAAGTCTATGGCGAGAAGAACAAGTAGTAAGCGGGTGGGGAAGACCGGGCGGTTCGATGCCGGCTAGCACACGGCTACGCTTCGAAACAGGGAGTCCTCTGTGTAAAATCAAGCGATGGGCATTCCTCTTCGTGGTGACCTGCGGTTTTGTTGGATACCTGCCCATAGCTCCAGGCACGTGGGCAACCATGGTAGGTTCTTTTCTTCTCTATCTGTTGCCCGAGGTTTTCGGAAATCCTTTCTTTGTGGCAGTTCTCTTCGTATCGGGCGTTATCTGTATTAACGGGCTGATCTTCGGCAGCAAAGACCCCGGTTATGTGGTGATAGACGAGTTGGCCGGCATATGCACTACCATGGTGGGGCACAAAACGAGCCTGCTTTTCCTGGCTGCAGGTTTCGTCCTTTTCAGGTTTTTCGATATCCTGAAACCCTTTCCCATTAGGCAGACAGAGCGTCTGCCCGGCGGGTACGGCGTTATGGCGGATGACCTGACAGCCGGAATTTTTGCAAACATCTCCTTGTGGGTTGCTTACGCAGTCTACAGGGCAATGGGAGGGCCAGGTGACAACTGAGGAAAAGGTGGGCCTGATTCTTAGAGAAAAGGGGTTTAAGGTGGCCATTGCCGAATCCTGCACGGGGGGTCTGATCGCTGACAGGGTCACCAATGTTCCTGGATCTTCCGACTATTTTGATCTTGGTCTGGTCACCTACAGCAACGAATCAAAGGAACGACTCCTTTCCGTCCCCCGAAACATCCTGGAGAGGAATGGTGCCGTGAGCAGGGAAGTGGCCATGGCTATGGCAGAAGGCGTGAGAAAGGCCGCACCCGCAAATATCGGGCTTTCGGTGACAGGAATAGCGGGGCCGGGCGGAGGTAGTCCGGATAAGCCCGTGGGAACAGTCTATATAGGAATTTCTGCCGGAGGGAAGACCGTGGTGCGGCAGTTCCTCTTCCCTGGTGACCGCCTTGACATTAAATCAGCCGCATCAGAGGAAGCATTGAAGTTGCTCCTTGCCCATCTTGAAGGAGATTTGAAATGAGGGCATTCCTCGCATTATCCATCCCCGACGGGATAAAGAGTTATCTCCAGGAAGTTGTCACAACTATGTCGAGGAAAACGGACGGAGTGAAATGGGTTGGCAAGAACGGGCAACACATCACCCTCAAGTTCTTTGGCGAGATCGAAGAGCTTAAGGCCCAAACCATTAAGGGGGTTCTGGGCGGAATAGAAGAAAGATACGCTCCTGTCTCGACAAATCTGGGGGTCCTAGGGGCCTTTCCGACGCCGAGAAGGGCCCGGGTCATCGTCGTGACCCTACAAAACGGCGTTGACAAGATACAAAGGATATTCAATGATATAGAAAATAGTCTTTCAACGCTGGACATCGAAAAGGAAACTAGAGAATTTACCCCACATATTACCCTTGGGCGGAGACGAGTGCCGGCACCGCTCCTGGAAAGGGACATCGTCACGGTGGAGCAAAAGGCTTTTGTCCTGGATTCGCTCGTCCTTTACAAGAGCACTCTTACCAGGGAAGGTGCCCTGTATGACAAGGTGTGGGAGATAAAACTCAAAGGGGAGGAAATGTGAGAGAGGAGCAGAATAGGACGAAAGCAGTGGATATGGCTGTATCTCAAATTGAAAAGCTCTTTGGGAAAGGAGCAATCATGAAGCTGGGCGAAAAACCGATAGAGGCCGTTCCCGTGGTATCAACAGGGTCCCTGGCGCTCGATCTGGCGCTCGGTGTGGGCGGGCTGCCCCGCGGCAGGGTCGTAGAAATCTTCGGGCCTGAAGCTTCGGCCAAGATCGGAAGAGCGTCGTGTAGGGAAGGAGTGTAGCAAGCAGTGTAGGTCTCGGTGGTCGCCGTATCATTAAAAAAAAAAGGAAATATCAATCAGGCCACGGGGCGGGGGGGACCTTCAACTTTCTCTCCCGAGACATGCCGACGATGGCGGAGGTCCT
>CAYOYU010000092.1:0-993 GCA_964408265.1 uncultured Syntrophorhabdaceae bacterium | reverse complement strand
AATCTTCGGGCCCGAAGCTTCGGGCAAGACCACCCTGGCCCTCCAGGTGGTAGCCAATATCCAGAAGACAGGCGGCGTGGCGGCATTTATAGACGCAGAACATGCCCTTGATGTTGCGTACGCAAAGCGAATAGGTGTGAGTACTGACGAGCTCCTAATTTCCCAACCCGATACAGGGGAACAGGCCCTTGAAATTTGCGAGATTCTTGTGAGAAGCGGCGGAGTGGACATCGTGGTGGTAGATTCCGTTGCTGCTCTTGTACCGAGGGCGGAGATCGAGGGGGAGATGGGTGATGCCCACATGGGTCTCCAGGCACGCCTCATGTCGCAAGCCCTCAGAAAACTGACGGCAACCATCAGCAAGTCAATGACAACCGTCATATTCATAAACCAGATACGGCAGAAGATAGGGGTCATGTTCGGCAATCCGGAGACCACAACGGGGGGGAATGCACTCAAGTTCTATGCTTCCGTTCGGCTTGACATCAGACGGATCGCATCCATCAAAGACGGCCAGGAGGTCATAGGAAGCAGGACCAGGGTGAAGGTGGTAAAGAATAAGGTTGCACCTCCTTTCAGAGAGGTAGAGTTTGACATCATCTTCGGCCACGGCATTTCAAGAGAGGGCGATATCCTCGACCTCGGAGTGGACCATGGCGTTGTCGAAAAGACCGGCACGTGGTATTCTTACGGCGATACGAGAATGGGACCGGGAAAAGAGACTTCAAAGGAGTTCCTGAAGCTCCACCCTGGGATTACAAAGGAGATTGAGGAAAAGATCCTCGCCAATTTCGAATTAAAGAAGGGTGAACAGTGACAACGCAAGAAATCAGAAACAGATTCCTCACGTATTTTTCCAACAAGGGGCACACCATAGTTCCCAGTTCCTCTTTGATACCCGAGAAGGACCCATCGCTCCTTTTCGTGAATGCGGGTATGGTACAGTTCAAAAACGTCTTCCTCGGAATCGAACAGCGGGATTACAGGAGGGCC
>CAYOYU010000091.1:0-17224 GCA_964408265.1 uncultured Syntrophorhabdaceae bacterium | reverse complement strand
GGTTTTTATGTTCATCGGCGGGGAATTTGGGTTCTGCCGGTTCTGCTACTCTGAAGAATTTGTAGTGATTATAGGCGGGAAGGTAGGTAACCCACTCCTTCACTGCATCGACGATTGATTCTTCTGACTGACACACCTGTTTGAAGAATCCCATATGATCATAATGGATTTCCACTCTGCCGGGAGGTACTGACTTAAACTTTCTCGTAGCGTCAATAAGCTGCTCCGCTGTCTCCTCATCGAAATAGCCCTTGGGTGACATGCCGCTTACGATTCCGGCTCCGCCCACTGCGATGTTGCAGTCCTTGTGGGCCAAAAGCAGCGTCGGGGAAATGCCCTGATAGCCTCCGCCTGCCGGGTTGGTGCCGTATATTGCAGCAAGTACGGGAATACCCAGTTTGTTCAGTTCAGCATGCCTGAAGAAGGTGGTTCCGCTTCCCCTTCTGTCTGCATACATTCTCTCCTGCTCGGGGAGCTTCACGCCGCTGCAGTTGACGAGCCATACCAGTGGGCAGTGAAGCCTTTTGGCAATGTCCGTGACGCGGAGGATGTTATGCGGCTGGCCTGCAATCCAGGCACCCGCCATGACCTTGTTATCGAAACCGATGATGACACACCATCTGCCGTTGATTCTTCCAAGTCCGTCCACAACACCGGTCGTTCCGGACTCTTCATCCAGCGGATCATATAAGGTATGAAGGGGAGCCCATGTGCCAGGATCAAGAATATATTCCAGTCTCTGGTGAACCGTCCATTCACCTCTTTTGTTCAGGGTTTCTTTGGATATGCCTGCATTCTTGGCCTTTTCTACCCGTTCTGCAATGTCCGCTTCGACTTTCTTGATCTCTTCGGCATTGGCAGCATTCACCTTTGCCGGCTTGCCCCACTCCGTCATCTTTTCAAAATAAGGTCTCATTCTTTCCCTCCGCTGGCATTAAAAATTTGTAATTATTTTCACAATTATAGTTGGAACGGCAGCGTTTTGTCAACAAAAATAGACAAAAGATATCTGATTTTACTGAGAAAACGATGAGGCCGGCATACACAACAAATCAACATTGACGCTGGCTTTTCCCGCTGGAGAATCCATCGGATCTGACTCGAAAAGAGAAGGAGACAGAAAAATCGGGAAGCCCCAAGGGACCTCCCGATTCAACGAAACCGGATAAATTTCCACTGCTAGTGTTTGAAAAGCCTCTGGCCCGCAAAGACCATTGTCACGTCGGACTCGTTGCATGCTTCTATGACCTCGAAATCCCGCTCCGATCCACCGGGTTGGATCACACCCGTTGCCCCCTGTTTGATGGCCGCGTCGACACCATCCCTGAAAGGGAAGAAACCGTCGGACACCACCACGGAACCGATGAGGCCGCCCTTCTGCTCTTTTGTCTCTTTTTCAGCCTCAATAAGGTCCTCTATCTTCCTGAGCCCCTTTTCGGCTTCCAGTTTGAATACGGCGTAGGGTACGCCGAATTTCTTGAAGACAATCTTGTCCATAAACTTTGTGTAGGCTTTGAACACGGCAATCTCCACGACGCCCACCCGGTCCTGTTCTCCCGTGCCTATAGCCACGGTAGCCTCATCCTTTACAAAGAGCGCCGAATTGGAACTGACACCTGATTCCACGTACCAGCCAAAGAGCATATCATCATACTCTCTGTCCGTAGGCGTCCTCTTGACTTTATAGACGTCACCTTTATAGGTCGTCTCTGCGGGTTTCAAATTCTCCCTGCCTTTTATCTTGAAGGGCTGGGACTCCTGGATGATCAGCCCGCCGTCCATGAGGGACTTGAAATCGATGATCCGTTTCGTCTTGTACGCCTGGAGACGTTCAATCTCCTTGATCTGGAGAATGCGGAGATTCTTCCACTTCTTAAGAATATCCAGAGCCTCCCCTTCAAAGTCGGGCGCACAGACAACTTCAAAGTAGTAGGGAACCATGGCCTTGGCAGTCTCCACGTCCACCGTCTTCGTCAGCACAACTGCTCCCCCGAAGGCTGCTATCCTGTCGCACCAGAAGGCCTTTTCGAAAGCCTCTGCCGCGGTGGACCCGTACGCAGCACCGCAGGGATTGTTGTGTTTCATGATGGTGCAGGCTGGTTTTCTATCCAGGAACCTGAGAATGTTAAGGGCATTGTCGACATCGGTCATGTTGATCTTGCCGGGATGCTTGCCGACCTGGAGCATATCCTTTTCTGTCACTCTGCTGGCAAGGCCGCCGTCAAAGTCGAAATAGCGCACATCGCCGAGAACTATGTTGCCGTTTACCAGCTGATACATAGCCGAAGGCTGGTCAGGGTTCTCGCCATACCTTAAGCCCCGTTCAACATCGCATTTCTCGTCGGCGTCATAGATGTTCCAGACCTTCTTCCGGTACTCCAGCACCTGGCCGCCCATATCGATCTTGATGGTCTCCGGGAAGCTGTCCTTCACTACTTTCTTGTACATCCCCTTAATGTCTTCCATAAAACCCCCTTTTTTTGTGAACTCAAGTTTCTGAACGCTTGATCTTAAACTTAGAATCCTGATATCTGATGAATCCTAAAGTCTAAATGTGATCCAAAAGGACCTGCCTTCAGGATTTCGATATTCGTCGTCAGGTTTTGCTTTGCTTCGCTCGGGATTTCCTAACACATTATTTTCGACAGAGCCTCTACCACGGAGTCCACGTCAAGCCCTTCGGCCCGGAGGGCATCCTCGGTTTCTCCGGAAACGCCATAGTTGCCTACCCCGAAGGATTCCATCGTCCCCACGAACTTGTGCGCCAGAAGGTAGCGGGCAATAAGAGGTGCTATACCCGTGTGCACGTTGTGGTCTTCATAGGTAAGAATGAGTGGCGCGCTGAGGAGTCCTGACATGACGGTCTCGTCCAACACCTTCACGCAGGGCATATTCACCACGGTCAGTTCTATGCCCACCTTCATGAGACGGTCCCTTATCTCCAGTGCCCTGGAAACCATTCCGCCGTAGGTGATTATGGCTCCGTTTCCGCCGCCCCTGATAATATCCATCTTTCCATAGATGAAGGTGTAGTCTTCACCAAAAAGAGGTTTACCTGCTTCGTCCTTTAAAACGGGCCACCTGTTCCTCCCCATCCCCACAAGGAAATTCCCCTTTGTCCTGGCCGCGTATCGTACCGCCCGGTCCGTCTGGTTGGGATCGCAGGGCACGATGGCTTTGAAATGGAAGAGATTATTGATGAGCCCGATATAGTCGGTACACTGGTGCGTCTTGCCGTCGGGTCCCACATCGAGACCCACGTGGGTAACCATGAGCTTCAGATTGGTCCGGTTGATATCATTCAGCCTCTGCTGGTTGTACGTTTCGTCCACCCCGAAGACGCCGAAATCGGCGAAGAAGGTGAGAAAACCCATGTTCGAGAGCGCTCCGGCGACGGTGGCAGTGTTATGCTCCTGAATACCACCCTGAAAAAAATAATCGGGGTAGGCTTTGGCAAATTCCGCAGTCTTTACCGAGCTTGCGAGGTCGCAGTCGAACGCACAGACCGGACACCCATTGGGAATATTTCTGTCAGCCAGGTCCTTCAGGGCCTTGCCGAAGGCCGTCCTGTTGTCGACCTTATCAGCGTCGCTATAGTTGAAGGGTGTACCCGCGTCAACTGATATTTCCGTGGAACTTGCCGACGGCTTCCATCCGCAGGCCTGCTTTCTTTTTTCCTGGTAGAACTGAAAGTTGTCCTTCCCCTGGAGCACCTCCACGGCCTCTCGGTACTCTTTTTCGCTTAATGGGCTGCCATGGTATTTCTCTTTGTTTTCCATGAAGGGAATACCCTTCCCCATAACCGTATTCGCCACTATGCAGGTAGGACTCCCGTCAGTCCGCGCCTCTCTTATAGCCCGATAGATTTCCCCATGGTCGTGCCCGTCGATCTCCAGAACCTTCCATCCATCTGCCAGGTAATTTTCAACGATATTCTGCGGCATCACATCATCAATGGAGCCGCTTATCTGGAGTCTGTTGTAATCTATGAGCACCGTGATATTGGCGAGACCGAACTTCTTTGCGAACCTCCTCGCCTCGCCGATCTGCCCCTTCTGCTGCTCCCCGTCGCCCATTACCACGTATACGTGGCTGTCCTCTTTCCTGATTTTCGAGGCAAGGGCGAAACCGCAGCCGGTGGAGAGCCCCTGGCCCAGGTTGCCCGTAGACCAATCGATAAACGGCAGCCCCTTCACTACGTGCCCCTCGAAAGGGCTCCCCGCCTTTCTGAAAAAGGCGATTACGTCATCGACGGGCAGGTAGCCGAGCCTGGCGAGCGTGGAATATACGCCCGGCGAGGTGTGGCCGTGGCTTATGACGACTGAATCCCTCGTCCCTTCGCAGAGGTTTGCATAGGAAAAAAGCACGAGGTAGAGGTCCAGGGAGGAGATGGACCCTCCGGGATGACCCGTTCCGGCGAGAGTCGTCATGGTGAGAATATCAAGTTTTGCAGCCTTCGACAGGGATTGGAGCCGCCCTATTTCTTCATCCGTCAGTCTTTCTTTTTCAAACATTACGCATCCCTCCAAGCCAGTAATCGCAGTCATCTCTGAGGAGACACCGTTCGCATTCCGGTCTTTTCGCCTTGCATACGTACCGGCCGTGGAGGATGATGAGCAGGGAATAGTCCATCCACAGCGCCTCGGGGACCTGTCGTTTCAAATCAATTTCTATCTTCTCCGGGTCATCGTTTCCGGTCAGCCCGATACGCCGGGATACCCGTGCAACATGGGTATCAACGATAACCGCGGGTTTATTGTAGGCGAGCCCGACAATCATATTCGCCGATTTACGCCCCACACCCTTCACCGTTGCAAACAGATCCACATCGGCGGGAACGGCACCGCCGAAACGCTCCGTCACTTCCTTCGCGATGTTCTTCAGGCTCTTCGCCTTGTTCCTGAAGAACCCGGTGGGCCTCACATCCTCCTCGAGCTGTTCCTGGGGCACATCGATGTATGATTGCCAGGAACGGTATTTCTTGAAGAGGGTTTTGGTCACTATATTGACCCGCTCATCGGTGCACTGGGCGGAAAGGACCGTTGCCACGGTGAGTTCCATGGGATTTGAAAAGTCAAGTTCAGCCCTCGGATTTCCGTGCATTTCCTTTAGTTTTCCAATTATTGAAGGCATGTCTTTTCCCATGGTTGCAGCCACTTGACTTAACCTTTATAACACTTCCGTCATTATCCCTTCAACGGGAAAATAGCCCTTCGGCGACTAGCCCGGGTCCGGCTCCTTCCACAGCACCGTCAGCAGTCAGGGAATTCCACGCCCTGCTCTTCCAGGCACTGCACCAGAAGTTCAGCGCCGTTCCGCGGCTTCGCCGTTTTACCCTGACTCATAAGAAACCCTCTCTGTAGCTTAATTTGTCCTTTAATGTTCCGCCTTGTCCAGATCCTTGCCCACGTCCCGGGCCAGGTCGGCGGTAAGGTAGTCGAACGTGACGGGAAGCCCTACGTCAAGCCTCGGAACGTGCTGAATGCCTATCCGGGCATGGGTCATTCCGCAGGCAATCAGGTGCCCGCCGTGGCGACGGTCTTCAGTGAGGAAATGGAGGTGATACCCCGGCGCATGAAAGGACTCCATGAAGCGGGGTGTATAAAAACCGCCTATTGAGCCTCTGCTCGCGTAAAAATCAAAGACCGGCTGTTCCTTCGTCGCTTCGACGAGGGGGCGGTAGTTTTCGGACCGGGGCACCGCCCTGGTCTTAACGTGGCTGAAGAGGCCGTCAATGCGGATGGCGTAGAGCATGTTGGGGGACGGGATCAGCCTGTCGAGAAAGGCAAAGAAATCCTCTTGCTTTACCGCCCCGCCTACATCCTCTAAGGTGTCGGCCCTGAAAAAAGTGACACAGGCGAAGGGCGACTTCTCATCGTCGGCTACGCGGTATACCTCTCCATCGGAGCGGACCTGGTATACCTGCCCGTCCAGAAGGAGCATCTCGCCGTCGAGAAAGTTGAAGGTACCGAGGCCGAAGTCACCGTGCTCCTTTATTTCTCCCATGGTGGTGTTCTCCACCAGGAGCCCCTCCACAAGGGCGTTGATGGGCGCCGAAAGGTAGACAGCGTTCCCTTCTTGCGAGCCCGAAATGAACCTCCTCACCGCACTTTCCACAAGGTCTGCGGTTGTTGAGCCAGTCCGTTCCGCCACCCTCGCCAGTCCATCCATGACATCAACGGGCAAAGAAATCTCCATCAACGAGCGACCTTCCTCATCTGCCATATCCCTTCCCCTTCCCGGCCATTTTTTCAGCCCACAACAATATAGCCGCGATTCGGGCAGGGTGGCAACCTCTTTGTGGCAGTCTTCTCAATTGGTACCCCTCACTTAGCTCAACCTGAGGTTTCCAAACCCCCTACAGACGGGAGGACCGCATTTTCCGGAAAAGTTCCTCCACCTCATCCGCCGTTCTCGTATTCACTACATCACCCTTCTCCTGCCATCCTTTACGGGCGATGCCCACGCCATAGGAGATCTCGGCAAGCCCTGCCGCAGCATGGGCGTCGGGGTTGATGGAAATCATGACGCCTTTTTCCTTGGCATACTTCATGTACCGCCAATCAATGTCGAGCCGGTAAGGGCTCGCGTTCAGTTCCATGATGACATTGTTGGCTGCTGCGGCATCGATAAGCGTCCGCATATCCACATCATACCCGTCTCTCGACAGGAGGAGCCGCCCGGTAGGATGGCCGAGCATGGTGGTGTAAGGGTTCTCCAGGGCGCGGATGATCCTCCGCTCCTGTTCGTCCCGCCTCAAACCAAAGCTGGAATGGATCGATGCCACCACAAAATCGAGGCCTTTAAGAATCTCTTCATCGAAGTCAAGGCTTCCATCAGGCAGAATGTCACTCTCTGTGCCCTTAAAGATGCGAAAAGGCTTCAGCTTTTCGTTAAGGTCGTCGATAATCTCCCACTGCCGCCTCAGATCTTCCGGTTTGAGCCCGCCCGCATATGCGGCAGTCTTGCTGTGATCTGATATCCCAAGGTAGGTAAAGCCCAATTGCATGGCCGCCCTTACCATTCTTTCGATCTCGTCCATGCCGTCGCTGAAGTCAGTGTGAACGTGAAAAGTCCCCCGGATATCGTCCATGGTAATGAGGTCGGGCAGTCTTCCTTCTTCTGCGGCTTCCACTTCACCCGTATCCTCCCTCAATTCCGGCGGAACATAAAGAAGCCCGAGTGTCCGGTAAATCTCCTCCTCGCTTTGGAGCCCGATCAATCTCTCTCCGTCGAAGAGCCCGTATTCGTTCAGTTTCCAGCCTTTCCGCTTGGCAATACCCCGCAGCTTTACGTTATGTTCCTTGCTCCCCGTAAAATACATGAGCGCATAGGGGAATTCCTTTTCCCTCACCACCCTGAGATCGGCCTCTATGCCCGACACCAGCCGGCAGGAGGTCTTCGTTTCGCCGGTCAGGAGCACCTCCTCGACCTGATGGAGTGAAACAAAGGCATCGGTCACCCTCTTGGGGTCCTCTCCTGCAGAAAGGAAATCCATGTCCCTGATGATCTCTTTGTGGCGCCGGATGCTACCGCAGACCATTATCGTATCCTGAGGCGAAGCCTTTTGCAGGAGATCTTTGATTTCCATGGCTTCCCCATAGACATCTCCAAGGAGGAACTCTCCTTTATGCCGCTTCAAGAATTCAATCCCCTTCTGGATCTTCTCCTGAGTCTTCAGCCCGAAACCGGGAAGGCTGACAAGCCTGTTCTCCTTGCACGCGTATTCCAGTTCCCCCATATTGGTAATGCCCAGCCGGTCGTACAGGACTTTGATCTTCTTGGGCCCGAGATTTGGTATCTCCGTGAGTTCGAGAAGCGATGGAGGAACCTCTCTTGCCAGCTCCTCGTAGTAGGCCATCTGTCCTGTCTCGCTGTATTCCTCGATCTTCCGGGAAAGCGCCTCACCGATCCCCTTGATCTCCGTAAGCCGTCTATCCCGTATCAACTCATCAAGGTTCTCCGTGGCCGCAAGGACCCGGGCCGCATTATAGTAAGCTCTCGATTTGAAGGGATTCTCTCCCTTGATCTCGAGCAGGGTCCCTATCTCTTCAAGGATGGTGGCTACAGGTCTGCGGGCCATGCTACCGTCTCCGCACCGGCTCGGCGATAAAGTGCATCACCTTGGGCGGGCGGCTTCCGATGTGAAATGAGAAGGCCTTCTTCTCGATCTCCCTGTCGGACACGGTGAAACGGTCATGCTGGCGCATATGCTCCGCCCAGGATTCAGTGATAAAGGATTCTATGTAGGTTCCCTGCCCCGGCAGGTTCCTGAAGAGGTTCCACCGAATGGCGCCGTCTCTCAGGCGGATGGCCTTCAACCCGCCCATGGCCTCGGTGAATTCCTTTGCCCGGGCCGGATCGATACGGTACTCCACCACAACCAGTACCGGTCCTTCCTCAGGCTCAGGCACGCCTTCGGCGAGAGGGCTGGGCCAATGAAGCGACGGTCTCAGGTCAAGCCCCTTGCCCGTAGAAAGTTTGTAGACGAAGGTGACGGGAATCTGCAGCACCAGGCAGGCTGCCGATATTGCGAGAGCACCGGGAATTCCGACTGCATGGGCCAGACTACCCCAGAAGGCGCTTCCCCCTGCCATTCCCCCAAAAAACACGAGCATATAGACCGACAGGACCCGGCCCCTCACCCAGGCAGGTATCACCGCCTGCACCACCGTGTTGAGTATGGAGAGGAGAATGAGCCAGGCGGCTCCGCCCACGACCATTGCGAAGGCCAGAACAGGAACGGAATGGGCATAGCCGAGGGAAAGGATCGTGGCCGCGAAGAGTATGGTGCTTGCCGCCACCAGCGTGTTGAGCGAGAAGGTATCTCTCAGCCGCTGAAGGAGTGTGGCACCAAGGATTCCGCCCGTTCCGAAAAGGCCGAAAAGCATCCCGTATCCCAGTGAGCTCAAACCCAGGTACTGCCTCGCCACGATGGGTAGGAATGCCCAGAGACTGACCCCGAACACCGAGAAGAGGCCCGCATGGACCAATACCGAACGCACCTCGGGCGCATTCCTCACGTAGCGGACGCCTATACGCATGGCCCCGATAAGGCGCTCCTCGGGCAGCGTATGGTCCTTCACCTCACGCTTCCAGCGCTTGAGTACCGCTACGACTCCCGTGTAGGAGACCCCATTGAGGAGAAAGGTGAAGCCCGGACCCACCATACCCACCACGAATCCCCCCAGCGCCGGTCCGAGGCACCGGGCTATGTTGAAGGCCACCGAGTTGAGCGTCACGGCAGCCGGCAGCTGTTCGCGCGGCACCATCTCGGGAATCACGGCCTGCCACGCCGGAAGGTTGATTGACGCACCCAGGCTCAGAAGAAAGGTGAAGAGAAGGAGCACCACCGGACTTGTCAACCCGAGAATCGTCAGGACCCCGAGCAACACGGAAGCCACAAGCATCCATATCTGCGTCACGATCAGCAGGCGGCGCCTGTCGATCATATCGGCGAGCGCTCCGGCCGGAAGGGCCAGAAGACAGAAGGGGAGCGTTGTCGCCGTCTGCACCATGGCAACCATGAAGGGAGAAGGGGCAAGCGAGGTCATGAGCCACGATGCACCCACATCGTGCATCCAGGAGCCGACGAGGGAGACCACATTGGTAAGCCAGAGCGCACGGAAAAGACCGCTTCGGAGCGGACCCCACGCTCCCTGAACATCTTTTTCATCTGACTGCATAAGAAAATAATATAACACAAGGCGCTGCCAAAAAACCCGTGTTGACAGCACCTCCCCCTGCGTGGAATACTGAATCACTATGGAGACACTCATACTCGTCGATGACCATGACCGCGAGATCGGGCACGAGGAAAAAGATAGATGCCATCTCCTGCCCTGCCGGCTTCACCGGGCTTTTTCCGTTTTCATCGTCAACGGAAAGGGGGAGATGCTCATCCACAGACGGGCGGCCGCGAAGAAGACCTGGCCCTGCTACTGGACAAATGCCTGCTGCTCTCACCCCAGAAAAGGCGAGACCCTGGAAGAAGCCGCTCAGCGACGCCTTTCCCAGGAACTCGGGTTCACCTGCCCGGTAGTCCGTCTCTTCAGCTTCAGTTACCACGCCAAGTATGACAGCACCTACGGCGAGAACGAGGTGGACCATGTCTTCCTGGGCACCTATGACGGGAAAGTAAGCCCCGACCCCGCAGAGGTGGACGAATGGGCTTTCATCCCGATCCCGGACCTGCTCGCCGACGTAGAGAAACGGCCTGAAGCCTATACCCCCTGGTTCCGGATGGCTCTTCCCAGGGTAGTGGAATACCTCTGGAACTTCAACTCACCACGGTCAACCGATAGCAACGGCTAGACACGAGGGGTCCATCATTTTTCTAAAAACTCATCGATCAGACCACTCCGGGAACCCCTATATCGTGCAGGGGGCTTCGCTCCTGTCTGCCCCCCGGCCAATCTTGTCCACCTCAAGCGAGTAACCCGCCGGGAGCCCTGCTCATGAAGGCCCTGCCCTTTGTTCTCCACCCTCTCCCCACCGGGAAACCGCTTCGACACCTCTTCATTTCTTTCTCACCCGCAAATATTCCATAGTATCTCGCAAACATTCCATAGTATAATGGTGCACAAATGAAAACCTAACCACAGAAGGGGTATGCTTGACACCAGCAACCACGCCGCATGCGGAGCGAACTAGCTGCCGCAAGAAGACAGGTTGGCCCATAACATACCCTCTTTTCGTCTTTTTTCTTCTCCTTGTACCGCTACTGCTCCATGCCTGGCCCCTGCCCGGTGAATGGATACCCGTTTACAAGAACAGCGCCTTTCTGCAGGACCCTCAGGGAGATGCCCAGGGCTCCAGAAACATCGTCTCCGACTCCACCCACAGCGCTGCATACATCTTTAACGACGGCGTCTACGTCTATTTCCGGCTGAGACTCGATAAAGACCCCACAGGACAGGGAGGGCAGGGTCTTCTGCAACCTTACGGCTGGGGAGTGGAGATCGACAGCAACCTGAACGCCGCCAACTACGAGTTTCTCGTGATGCTCGACGGCATCTCACAGACTGAGAATATTTCCTTCTTTCAGAATACCGTCCAGGAAACACTGGGGGACCCTTCCGACAAGGCCGAGGTCCTTCTTCAGTCGCTTCCCATTCTGGGGAATTACCTCATTTCTCCGGCTGACACGGCGATCAACGGGGATCAGGATTACTTTCTCGACTGGCGCTTTCCCTACTCGGCCCTGAAGCAGGCAGGCAACTTCACAGACAGCACGCCTCTCCGCCTCTTCTTCGGATCCTCCCCCAGCACGAACAACCTCACCGACAGGGGTGCAGACCTCGTGGGCGGTTCCGACCTCTATTCAGGCTTTTCCGATTATATAACCCCCTTCGGCCTGAAACCGACAACAGGTGCGGTCATCTTCGCTGCAGACTCTGCGGGCAACGGCCACGTCACCCAGATGGCAGCAGGAGATCCCCTCTACATACGCGTCACCGATGCGGACCGGAACACCATCAGCTCGTCGATCCAAACATTACAGGTTGTATTGACCACGCAAAACGGGGACAGCCTCACCTTGACCCTCCAGGAGACAGGACCCAATACGGGCATCTTCACGGGATCGGTATCTACGGCCTCCGCCAAACCTGTAACCGGTGACAATGTTCTCCAGATAATGCCCGGCGAAACTGTGACGGTGACATATATCGATACGGTAGACGCGAACCTCGCCTTCAACCAGGCCCGCACAGACAGCGTCCAGGCCTTTCCGCCAGTGCTCGCCGTGACGAAGACAGTAAACCCCGGAACCGCAGGCTCCGGGGGCACCGTGATCTACACCGTGACCATTACGAACAGCGGAGATGGCGATGGTTGGCTCACCTCCCTCTCCGACGTGCTTCCTCGGGGATTCAGCTATGTAAAGGGGTCCACCACAGGTTTTGCCGCATTCGATCCCCTCGTCAACGGCCAGAGCCTTCTCTGGACCGGCAGTTGGATCGTGCCCCATCGCACAGGCGGGGTGAACGGGTCGATCACACTCTCCTTCACCGCCCTGGCCGGCTCCGTGATGGGTACCTTCTTCAACAATGCCACCGCCTCGGGCGCAAATTTCGGAAGCATCACCAGTGGGGACACAGCCCCCGTTGTCGTGGCAGCCCCCCTGATGGCACTTGTGAAGACAACAGACAGAGCCTCTGCCCTGCCGGGTCAGGATATTACCTACGCGGTCGTTTACAAAAACAGCGGAAACTTTCAAGCCCGGTTTCTTCTCATCGTGGATACCATACCCCCTGACACGTCATATGTGGCAGGAAGTCTGCGCATCGGGTCTGCCGGCGCATCCTACGCCGCCTCTGCGCCCAAAACAGATGCGGCAGGGGATGATGAAGCAGAGACCGACGGCGTCAACGTGCTCTTCCGGATACCAGTGGTAGCAGCCGACGACGGCGTTCAGGGTTCCGGCCCCGACGAGGGTATCGTCTACTTCAAAGTCAAGGTGAAATGAGATATAGCCCTTCTCTTCCCTACAATTCAAGGAGGTTCAGTATGGCAAACAAGATGGCCAAACCCGATTTACAGACAGGACTCGTAGTCCTCGGTATACTCCTCTTCTTTCTCTCAGGCTTCGGCTCTGCCGCAGCCCAGACAGGTCCCGCACTGAATCTCACGGTATCGGCGAAGAAAGAGGTGAAGCAATCAAAAGAGGGACGCACAATAACCGCGCTGGTCCCCCTCGACAAGGCGGTGCGTAGTGACATCCTTCTTTACGAGATTACCTACTTCAACGGCGGGAAGACGCACGCGGTAGACCCTTCCATCATCGACCCCGTGCCCCCGGGAACTGCATATATCGCGGACAGCGCATACGGGAAGGGGCAGAGATCACCTACAGTACAGACGGGGGGAAAACATTCCGTAAGCCCCCGATCACATACATGGAAAAACTGTCCGACGGCAGACAGGTAGAGCGGACGGTTCCGGCCGATTTGTATACCCATATAAGGTGGGTCCTTCAGCAATCGGTTCCCCCCGGAGTCAAAGGAACCGTGGGGTTCAAAGTCAGAGTGAGATAGGAACGGTAAAAGGAGGCATCCTAATGAAACCGAAGAAAAGTCCAGGAAATATCAAAAGAGCAAGGAGGAGGCAGACGATGAAGACATTTCTACTTTCTGTTCTATGTGCCGCGGCCCTCGTCATGGGTATGTCGGCAGAGGCAATGGCAGTGGGCACCACTGCCGGTACGGTCATCTCGAACCAGGCCTACGCGGACTACAAGGACGCCAACGGCAACGCAATGACCAGGATCTATTCCAACACCGTGACCACAGTGGTAAGTCAGGTTGCGGCAGTAAGCATTGACCCTCCCACGGGGTCTCAGACTGCCCAGAACGGCACCGACGTCTATTACCTGATCCAGCTCTTCAATAATGGTAATGCCGCCGACGCGCAGACCTTCACTTACACGACCTCGGGTGCGTGGACGCCCACGGCAGTCAGATTCTTCTATGACATGAACAATAACCATACCTACGAGCCGGGGGTTGACCCACTCCTCACCGAGACATCACCCGGTTCCCGTACCTATGTGACTACAAAGGCCATATCCCCGGATGACGACTATGACCTCTACATGGTCGTTACGGTCCCCGCCGTGGCACAGGCCCCGAATAATACCAACTCGGTAGTCACGGTGAGCACAAAATCAAATTTCGACAACAGCAAGATGGCCACGGGAGTCTACACGACCACGGTGAACTCGGCAGTTATTACTGCTGCCAAGACCCACACGCCTACGTCACCAAAGCCTGGCGAGACGGTCACCTACACGATTACCCTCAACAACACCGGAAGCGCGGCAGGTTCAAACGTTCTCCTCACCGATCTCATCCCGGCGAACTTCACGTATAAGCCGGGTTCCATCACGTTGCGGGGGACTGCAAAAACCGATGCAAACGACGCTGATGAGGCCAATTTCGGGGTCACCGCGGCAAACACGGTCACAGTCAACGTGGGCAATCTCGCCGCAGCTGCCTCTGCGGTCATCACTTTTCAGGTGACTCTCAACGGCCAGGTAACAGCGGGCACAGCCATCACCAACCAGGCCACCATAACCTACCAGTCGGGAGGCAACAACCTGAGTACCCAGAGTAACGGCGACACACTCTTTGTTGCCACAGCGGCATCGGTCGACATTGCAGCAACCGTCACGGTGGCATCGGGCAATCCGGGATCCAGAATCGTCCTGCCCTTCACGGTGACAAACCTGGGCAATAATGCCGACGTAATCGATCTCACCTATGCCTCTTCTCAGGGGTGGACCTGGGCAATCTGGGTCGATGCAAACGGTGACGGTCTGCCCGGCACGAACGGGGATTACCTCCTCACCGACACGGACGCGGATGGTAAGATCGATACGGGTGCATTGGCTGCGAACAGGACCCTCACCCTTCTTGCCGTTGCCACCGTACCCGTGGGCAGTACCAACGGTCTCACCGATACGGTCACCATCACTGCCATATCAAGCCTGGATACCACAAAATCTGACCTCCAGGCATTTACCACAACCATCAAGGCACCGGTACTCACCATAGCCAAGGCGGTATCGCCAACAGGTGCACAACCGCCGCAGACAGTTCTCACCTATACCGTCACCGTTACGAACGTGGGCGACGGGGATGCAAAGAGCGTGATCATTTCCGATCTTATTCCCAACTATACGACCTACGTAACAGGGTCCATCAGGACAGGTTCAACCCTTGCCACCCTTACTGCACGGACCGATGCCGCAGACGGCGATGGTGCTGAATATGATGCGGGAGCAAAGGCGGTGATTGGAGGCTCTGTGGATCAGACTCTCGGCAAGAACGGCGTTCTCATACTCGAGTTCAAGGCAAGAATCAACTGACGGCGCATGAAGAGGCGTGATGCATAGAGAAGAGTCTCAAGGGGTCCACAGGGATTTTGAATAAGGGGCCCCTCAAAAAGAAGACCAGAGGATCCTCACTCGGCGGGATCATCACCGCCATGCTCTTTGTCGCCCTCCTGGGCTGGACAATGGCAGGGGCGCAGAGTCCTGCCGCAGGCACCCTTGTCACCAACCAGGCAGAGGTGACCTGGAGCAGCGCGAGCGGAGCCTCTTCGGGCCGCTCCGTAAGTAACGCAGTACAAACCGCAGTCTCGGCCCGGTCATCACTCACCCTGGAGAAACGCGCAAGCTCTGCCACTGTGGCAGCGGGCTCTCAGATACTCTATACCATCGTATACCGCAATGAGGGCAACGGTGATGCCCTTGGCGTCACAATCGTCGACACTATGCCTCAAGTGACCACCTATGTCTCCTCCTCCCAGGGTGGTACCTTTGCCGCAGGCCCGCCGGAAGGCGGCACCGTCACCTGGAACATAGGAACGGTGAAAGCGGGAGAGGAGGGCATGGTGACAATGACTGCTCTCGTGAACAACCAGCTTCTACCGGGCACCGTCATCACCAACAAAGCGCAGGTACGTTCCTCAGACGGCCCGCCCCGTGACGCGGAGACTACCACCATAGTCGGCGCATCGCCGAACCTGCGAGTAACAGGATCTGCCGAAGAACAGATCTATCCCTGTGAAACGATCCATTACACCATCACGTACGGCAACACAGGCAACATTCCGGCAACGGGCGCTCAGGTAAGACACGCGTTGCCTGATGGCACTGCCCTCCTGCCCGGTTCCGTGTCGGCAGGAGGAAGGGTCGATGGACGCACAATCGTCTGGGATCTCGGCAGGCTGCTCCCCGGGGCGCAGGGGACCCTCTCTTTCCAGGCGACCGTATCGCCGGTGGCAGGCAACACACGGAATGTGAGGAACGTCTCGACCATAGTGAGCAGCGATGCAGCACACGTCATCTCAAACGAAACCATCACCCACGTCCTCCCGTACACACTCCAGGGACCGGCGACCACTCTACGCATCCTGAACACGTCCCTTCAGGAACAAAGAGTCTTCAAGACAACAGAGAGCTTCATAATACAGGTTTCGGCATCCTCCGAGGTAATCAAGACGACGAAGACGGTAACAGTGGCAACCCTCAGAGCTGATGGCACGCAGACAGGATCGACGGTAACAAACCTGGTGCCTGATCTCAGGAATCCGACAGGAATGGCCTCGGCCACGGTAACGGTCGGTTCCTTGCGTGTCTCCTCCCGCGACAGGGTACTCGTTTCACTGAAACCCGGCTGAGGGAGTGGCGCAGAACTCCAGGAGGTTCTCCTGGTTGACCCCTTCGGCCTGCTCTTCGACTCCGTCACAGGGCAGTCTCTGAACGGCGTGCCCGTGATTCTCTGGGATACTGCGACAAACGCACCGGCAGCAGTCCCGGCCCAACCGGACACAAGTTTCTGCAAGACCAATAGCCTCGCCAGCCCCTGTATCACTGGCGCACGGGACGGGGTCTCCGGTTATTTCCAGTGGGAAAAGGTTCCCGCGGGTTCCTACCGGCTCATGGTCCTGCCCCCTGCAGGCTATACCTTTCCGTCTCAGATGCCTGCAGCAAGCCTGCCCAAAGGGTTTATCATCACCACGGGTTCGCGGGGCGAAACATTCCCGCTCAATGCGGGTGACCCACCAGTCAATTTCGATGTACCCCTTGATCCGCCTGCGGGGGCCTTGACTGTGTCGAAAACAGGCAATAAGACCGGTGCATCCATTGGCGAGATGGTGGAATACTCCGTGCAGGTCAGCAACACGGGACCCTCACCGGTCACGAACCTGACATTGACGGATACACTCCCCCGGGGATTCCAGTACGTCAAGGGCTCCACAAGGCTTGACAGGGTACCGGTTGCCGATCCTGTCCCGGCGGGAACCAGAATGCTGGCCTGGCAGATTGCGACGCTCCCTGCCACAAGTTCAAGCATCCTTACGTACAGGATGATCGTTGGGCCCGAGACGGCAACGGGTGATGCGAGAAACCTGGTCTATGCACAGGGAACGAGCGCAGGCAAACAGGTTGTGTCAAACCGCGCATCATTCCTTGTCAGAATAAAGGAGGGTGTCTTTACCTCCAAAGGCACAATCATTGGGAAAGTCATTCTCAGCCGCAGCCCGGCGCCTCAGGATCACTCACAAAACGACAGAGAATTGGGCCTCGCAGGCGTGGTTCTCTACCTCGAAGACGGCACCAGAGTCATCACGGACAGCAACGGCAAGTTCTCCATTGCAGGGGTCCGGCCCGGCACTCATGTACTCAGGGTAGACGAGACCAGCCTGCCGTTGGAGG
>CAYOYU010000090.1:15153-17491 GCA_964408265.1 uncultured Syntrophorhabdaceae bacterium | reverse complement strand
TTCTGCCAGCTCTCCACTCCCGCGTACCCGAAAGCATTGAGCGCCAGGGGGTTCGTGCGGTAGAGGAGAAAAAAGACGTCGTCTGCGTAGCCCCCGGAGAGCGTCCCCGTAAGACCGAGGAAAAACTTCGAACAGGAGAGTAGCATCCCCATGGCGTGTCCCTGGAGCGAGTCCCCGGCCTTGTACTCGTGGATCTCGTCGAGAATCGCCATGTCGAACCGGTTCTTCAGCCGCCGCTTGATAAACTCCGCGGGTGCGTACCGTCTCGGGTTGGGCGTCGCCTGCCACAGCGGGCTCCCGCAGGAGCGGCAGATGTGTTTCTTCTTCTTGAGCTTCTCGATCGGGATGGGTTCGCCCTCTTCATCCACCGGCTGAACCCCGCACGAGGGGCACACGGGAATCCGGACGACCTGTATCCCCAGGTCGGTCCAGCAGGGGCGGCGCTTCGCGTTGAGCGCTGCCTGCCACCCGTGGGACAGTTTCGCCCGCTCCTTGGAGATAACCCAGAATTCATGGGTCTCCGGGGGTCCCGCCGTGCATAGCCGTTCCAGCTTCGTGATCGCCTCCTTCACCGACAGGTCGATGATGCGAGCCCCCGGCACGGTCTGCGCGATCTCCCGCTTCCACTTCTCCACGAGGTGGGTGGGGCAGACGACGAGCACCCGCAGCGGTAGGGGCGACAGGTGAACCACCGAGTTTGCGACGGTCGTTTTGCCGGTCCCCATCTCCCCGCAGAGGAAGAGCTTCTTCCGTCCCCGTTCGAACATGGCCTTGGCCATGCCCTTGATAACCTCCGCCTGCACGGGGAACGGCCTTCTCGCCAAGGAGAGGATCTTCCCGTCGAAGGCGCTCTGCTCCCTACCCGGATGGTAGACCGGGCGCAGATCCTCCTCGATGCGGGCCACGATCCTGTCGTGGTATTTCTCCACGAATTCCAAGAGTTTCATGGTGCCTCCTTCTTGTGTGGGTGTGAATATCTATGTGGTGTGTTCTTTGCGCGGTATGGATACGGACGTTCGCCATAGTTCCGCAACGGTCCGTTTAAGAAGCGTGGATGGGCCTGCGGCCCCTTGGGTGAGGCCGCAGGTGTGAGAGTGGGATTGTGGAGAGGGGAGGGTTGAAGGGCACCCTGTTGCCGGGCACCCTTGTGTTCGGGACCTACTTAGTTCGTGCTGCTATTGTATTACTTCTTCCCGTTGCCGTCCATGCCGGTGAGCTTCTCGATCTCTCTGACCGCATCGCCTACGGCCGCGTCCATGTCCCGGTATTTCTGGACGAGCCTGCCCAACTCCTCGAACCGGGAGAGGGCCTGCAGCTCAAAAATCTTCTCGTCGAGGACCTTCACACCGGCCGCGATCTGGGCGATCTTCTCGTCCCGCGGCAGGATCGCCATTGACGCCTTCCTGTTGGCGAGGACCAGCTTCTTTTCCTTTGAGTCGTTCAGCTCCCGCCACTTCTCCTGCCGGAAGGAGTGGAGGCTCGGCACGTGCTCCCTCACCGTGTCCCAGAGGTCTTCAATGATCCTCTGGAGCCCGTCGAAGACCCTGATGCCGTCCTCCTCCTTCACCCTGAAGACCATCTGTCGCTTCAGCGTGTTGAGCGACCGGTCGAGGCTAGTGATGTTGATCACCAGTCCTATGCCCATCCTGCCACCCACCGGCATAATGAAGATGCTGTCGGGGTCGTGGGCCATCTGGAGCTTCCGTTCCATGCGCCGCTGCGCCTTGTCCTGATCCGTGCGGTTCTCCGCCTGCACTGGCTGGTCCGTCATTCTATACCTCCTTCTTATGGATAGTGGTGTACCGTTCAATGGTCTCGCCGCTGATGCCGAGGATCGTTATGGCGCGATCGCAGAGCTTCGAGGCGAGGATGATGTTCGCCCCCTTGCCCCCGATGAAGAGCCCCACTTCGTTCTTGTCCACGAGCACGTCGATCCTCTTCTGTTCCTCGTACAGTATTACCCGTTGCACCGACTCGTCATGGCCGGGCGGGCACAGCGCGTTGGTCACGTATTCCTTGAGATCGCGGGAATACTTCACAAAGGTAACTTTCTCGGCGATGTAGTCGTGGACTCTGGCGTTCTCCATGTAAGGCTCCAGCACGCCGAAGAGTTCCCGGTTCGTTTTCACGTGGCCGTTCGGCGTGTCGGCGGCCACCTTGATGTGCTTGGCTCCCCGAGCGGACGCCACCTTCTTGAACCTTACCCCGTGGTCCGCGCAGGCGTCGCAGAGCAGGTACTCCAGCACCTTGCGGAAGTAATGGGGACACTTCTGGGAGAGGGTCACCCGCGCGCCCTCAATGGCAAAGATGGCCGCCCATCCCGTGTCGCCGATCTTGT
>CAYOYU010000090.1:10604-15143 GCA_964408265.1 uncultured Syntrophorhabdaceae bacterium | reverse complement strand
CAGCGCCCACCTGCGGGGTAGCAGCGCGAGCAGTTCCGAGTTGGTGAGTTTGGTAAGGTACGAGTCGTAGTCGGGCAGTGCCTTGATCAGGATGAACCCTGTCAGGTAGCCCACCTTCAGCGGGCTCAGCATGTTCCGACCCGGCCGTGTTTCAGATGGGTGGTAACCGCCTCAGCGCCCATAGTCTCCCTCTCCTTTCTCGTTCCGTGGCTGTCGGTACGACGCGGTCCTGCCCCCGTTCCTGATCTTCTCAAGCGCGGCATACACCTTCCGTGAGTAGGCTCGCCTCTTGTCCCTGCCCGCCGCATTGTAGCAGCCCACCGCGTCCCATGTGTAGCCGTGGCGGTCCATGCACCGCCTGAGTATCCACGCGCCGGTCCTGATGTTCTGGCAGGGGTCGCCGAGGCCCATCCAGGCCTCATGCCCGAGGGTCCGGTACCAGCCGGAGTTGATCTGCATGACCCCGACGTCGAAGGAACCGTTGGCGTTGCGGTTGAACGCCCTCGCGTTGAACCCGCTTTCGACGGAGGCGATGGCGTAGAGGATCTCCGGGCTGATGCCATACTCACGGCCCGCCTCCTCGAAGCAGTAATCGCTGCCGCTTGCCGCGGAGGCCATAAGCGCGATGCAGGCAATAACGAATGCGAATCGTTTCCTCAATGCGTCTCCTTCAGAAAATCGCCGCGACGAGGGTGAGGCCCCCTGCCGCGGCAAAGGATAGTGCGTACTCTCTAACAGACCCCACGCGGAACAGGGTTATCCCGAACTCGCGCCGGGTCGGAATGAAGAGGGGGACCTTGCCGCAGAGCGCGTCCTGGCAGATATGCAGGATCGCGCCGATGGCCATGTACTTGTAGAGGAACGCCGCCATGATGCTCACTCCGACACCGTGCTGCACGAAGATGAGCGAGAAGACGTCGCCACGTCCCGCCCTAAGCACGAGGTAGACCGAGGACAATACCGCGACCAGCGCGTAGGGCGGGAACCAGTGAGAGATGGTGCGGTGTATCCTCCGGTCGAAGTCTTTTCCCTCGATAACGTCAGGGAAGACGGTGCCCGCGGCGGAGAGGGCGGCGGCCCACCCGTCGTGCGTGGCCGCATATATGAGGGCGGCGGTGATCCCGATGTGGTTATGCCATTTCATGCTGACGTCCGTGCCTTCGTATTACCATCCTCGTTCCCGGCGGCGAGCCCGAAGGGGCAACGGCTTACCGATCCTGGCCGGTAGTGGGGACATTGGTCGCAGGAGCGGCGCAGGTCCCCGATGAAGGGGCAACGGGCCGGGCGCACGTACCTCGTCTCGGCCGTATTCGTTCTTGTCTGCTGTGCCATGGTCTGTGTCCTCCGGGTGTTCGATCTCACGTGAGTATTAGACCTGGTCTCCGTTGGGTGGGGTCGGGGGTGCATTTCGCCATCATTCTACTGATAAACTACATGTGTGCCGTCCAACTCCTTGACATACTTCGGGAAAACGGCACTTCTCTTCCCTGGAATCACACTCCGGTGCTTTCCAGAATCCTTACTATATTCAAGGGGTTAAATCCCGGTTTCTTCCCTGGAATCACACTCCCCCATGGGACGCACCGAAACAGTCCCGGCGATCTGCCGGAACTGGCCGCCGCTACCGCTTCTGCTGTTATGACAGTAAGTTACGGGATACCGGTATGAGTTGGTTCAGTGATGCAATGATAGCTCTGGTGCTTTTCAGAATCCTTACTATATTCAAGGGGTTAAATCCTGTTTTCTTCCCTGGAATCACACTCCCAGTGAGCCGCTTCACCCGTGGGCCGATGACCGTGGAAGCGGCCGTGCGGGATGGTAGACGACGATAACCCTCTCCGAATCTTTCGTCACGTACTCTATCCGTGCGAACACGCCCCTCGCCAGCAGCTCCCCATGGGCATCCTTCAACTGCTCCTTGATCTTGGAGACGTACCGCTCCTTTATAACCTGCAGCTTCTGCACCAGCTTCTCATAGGATATCCTGACCGGAAGCCCGCCCGCAGTGCCAAGTATGGGCGACAGCGACCGGTAGATCCCCCGTGCCAGGTGGTTATCCAGCGACATGTACGTGTCAAAGTCGACAGCACTCAGGTAGCTGGCATTGATGTTCTTGAGGTAGACCGTGTTGAGCCACAGGAGGGTCGTCTTGACCTTTTCGCCGTCATCGGTGATCTCTCCGGTGAAGAGGACCCGGTCGAAGAGACCGAAGGCGTCCATGAGGAATTTCTTCGATGATGCGTCATAGAAGGTCTTTTCCGTGACAAGAGTGAGAGACTTGAGCCGTAAGAGCGAATCCTTGATCAACTTGATGTTACGTCCGGACACGCCGTAGTTCAGCATCCCCGCGAGTTCCCTCAGCGAGCCGATCTCTACGGGATTGCCGAGCGGTTTTGGCTTGTCGGATAGGATGCGGTTGATTGCCATGAAGATCGCCTCATCGAACGGCCCCGGCAGCCCCCACTTCACCGATGGGATGACCGACCATTTCCGCTCGCCCTGGTCCGACGCGTAGACCACCGATATTTCCTCGGGCTTGTGCACGAGGTTCCGGCTGTGGGTACTTATGGGAAAGCGCAGGAGGTTCTTCTCGTGGTAGAAAACCTGTGTCCTCGTTGACGCCATGCGGTGCTTCCGGCAGATGCTCCTGACGGTCCGTTCCACCTCCTCCCGGGACATCGGGGGATCGTTGGTTCCATTCCACGTGTGGGCCATCTCCAGGCATTCCTCTACCGTCAGGTCATCGCTCGCCCAGCTGCCGCAGAGCCTGGCCAGCGTCTGGTTCCTGCTGCCCTTCGCCACGCCCCTGTAGGATTCTTTCAGGGCGGGCTTCTCGTCGGCCACGAGGTTCATGAAGACGGCAGGAAGGGGAGCGAGCCCCCCGTGGTCGGGCGTTCGTTGCCAGGTGTACTCGACCCCGCTCAAGTGGACGCTCGGAGGGGCGATCACGTAGCCGCCCTCTGCCCGTATGTCGATTTTCACCTTCGCGTTCACTGAGTTGGCCACGCGCCCTGTCTCCGGGTAACGATAGTAGGCGTGACTTCCCCTGGATGTGCGTACCAAAGCGGTGTCGAGGATTCCTTGTCGCGCAGCCCACTTCACCGCCTCCGGTGAATCGAAATCGACGACGACAAGCCCCGAGATCTGTCCCGTGATGATGGCGACGTTCGCTTTCGGCCACTTCGTGAACCATCCCGCGACTTCCCCCTCCCTCGGAACCCTAGTCTGGTAGTCTGTCCAGCGCACCATCGGCGCTTTGGAATCCTTCATCCGTTCCTCGAAGTCCTGTCCTCTCGAGTAAGAACTGCCTTTGACAGGAACCACCGAGAACCCCTGCCTCACATACAGTTGCGCCCAGGACAGAACATCTCTCTTCTCCCACACCATTCTTCCTCCGTTTTGTGCATGCCATGATATTACAGGAGAGCAAAAAAGGGTCGGCGCCCACCGTACAACACGGCAGATGCCGACCCAGTTAGTGTTCTGGTGCGTCTTAGTCCCGAGAAACGAACCTGTCCGGTTCGCCAAGGCGTCCAGTGGCGGCCTTTTCCGCCGTGGCCTTCATCTCCTTCATGGAGGACTCTGACGCGAAACGTACCGCCTGCATTGTCGCATAGCCACTCATTTGTCCTCCTCCTTTGGTGCCGGGATGCTCAACACATATGCCACCAGCCCCTTCTTGATATAGTAGGGGAGGTAGCGGCTCAATATGTAATCATACTTCCCCGTGTTCCACACGATTCTCACCATGGTTCCCTCCTTTTTCATTTTTGGACAGAGTGCGGGCAGGACACCAGTATTTGACTGATGACGTGTACCCAGAAATGTTTCGGAGACCCTACTGAACTATTTTCAGTGTATTACTACCGGAGAAAAAGAAGGAGGGGACAGAAGGGGGAGCTGGAAAGAAAGGGAGGTTACTACAGTGTCCATACTACTACACGATGCCAGCCGTTGCGTTGCTCCGGTAAGCGACAGGCACACCAGCCGGTTAAACATCCGGTAGTGCAAAGACTGTTATCATCCCTTTGGCAATCACGGGACTCTTTTGCGGGATTGCCAACTTCAGAGAAAGAATCACCGGCAGAACAGAACGGTTCCTTAAGACTGATCAGAAGTGACTGCCCTCACAGACAATATGATTTTGGTGCATTATTATAATCATAAAGCTCCGAATAACCTGAGCCCCCACCGAGAGCGCCCTCGACCGCGATTCTCGGTTTTCCTTCCACAACATAAGCCTCGGATAGCACCGGGGCTTATTCTTTGTTGTAGATCCCTGCAAAGAAGATCGAGAGATGGGGAAACGACCGCTCCGCGTCTGAAGGCAGCATCATAATGTCTCGATGACTTCTGCCTCCTTTGCTTGCTTGCTATATTGTGCTTGCCACTGCCTCAAGCTACCGCAAGTTTTTTGCCCTTGGATTAAGCCGAAACGCCACTAGTTTGCTTTGTCCTGGTCATTGGGTAGACTTCAGGGCCGTGAAGTCGTCCTTAAGGTTTGTACTAAAATCTGACCAAAGAAAAATGTCTCAGTTA
>CAYOYU010000090.1:0-10594 GCA_964408265.1 uncultured Syntrophorhabdaceae bacterium | reverse complement strand
GGGGGTCACTGACTGTTTACTGACTGTTTTGGGGGTGATTTTTGTTACCTAACTTATTGAAATTGTTAGGTGTATCTGGCGGAGAGAGTGGGATTTGAACCCACGGTACGCGTTTTAGCACGTACACACGATTTCCAATCGTGCTCCTTCAGCCGCTCGGACATCTCTCCCATAGCATTTTTATACCATACTCCGCTCGGACGATACAAGGCAATTCAACCCCTTTTCAACCTTTGCAGGGCTTCCCGGGCCGGTTCGTGACCCAGCCTTGCGGCAGCTTTGTATTCCTTTCGGGCCTCCCCGGGAACCCCAAGTTTTTCAGCGATTCGTCCCCGCGGGTAATAGGCAACGGAGAGATGGGGGTCCAACTTGATAGCCTTCGTGCAATCGTCCAGGGCCCCGCGAAGATCTCCGGAATCCTCACGGCTGAATCCCCGGTAAAGGTATCCTTTAGGATTGTCCGGTTCAAGTTCAATGACCCTGGAAAAATCCTTGCTTGCCTCTGCGTACCGTCCCAGCCTGCCGTAGGCGAGACCCCTGTTCTGGTACACGCCCACATCCACGTAGGCATTCTCTATGGCCAGCGTGAAGTCCTCAACGGCCTGTCCGTCTTCTCCGAGTTTCACCCAGATGATACCCCTGTCATAATAGACTGCGCCATTTCGAGGCATAAGCTCCACCGCCCTGTCCAGATCATCAACGGCTTTCGTCTGGTCGCCTGCATTATCATAGGCATTCCCCCGGCGCTGATATGCCTCCCCGTCCTCCGGTCGAAACTGTATAACCACCGTATAGTCTCTGATTGCCCTGATATAATCGGCAAGACCGTAGTATGAATTCCCCCGCCCCCGGTAGGCCTCGGCAAAGTCAGGTTTGAGCCTGATGGCTTTCGTAAAGTCCCTTACCGCCCTGTCGTACCTGCCGATTCGAAAGTATGTGTCCCCCCTGTTCGCATGGGTCTTCGCCACCCCTGGATTCAGTTTGAGGGCCCTTCCGTAATCCCTGAGGGCCCGGTCGTGCATTCCCATGTCGTCATAGACATGGCCCCTGTTGCTGTAAGCTTCCGCATAGTCCGGTTTCAGCTTTATGGCCGTGGTGCAGTCTTTCACCGCCCCCTCACAATCGCCCAACCTATACCTGCTGAGTCCACGCTCCATATGTGCACAGGCACAGCCGGACCCCGACTCCACTTCCAGGGCTTCTGTCAGCTCTTTTACTGCCTTCCCGTAGTTGCCGAGATCGGAGTAGACCAGGCCCCGATAGTAGCGGGCCCTCACCTCCCCGGGGTCAAGCTCGAGAGTTCTGTCAAAATCCTTCAAAGCCTCATCGTATCTACCCAAAGCGGCCGACGATGTCCCACGCCCCAGATATGCGTCCAGGTTGCAGGGATCCAACTCTATGGCCTTTGTAAAATCCCTGATTGCCTCACCGTGGTTACCCAGTTTCTTACACGCATCGCCCCTGCTGCAGTGTACCGATGAACTGCCCGGCACGATCTCCAGCGCCCTCGTGAAATCCCGCAGCGCCTCATCACAGTTGCCAAGGCTCTGGTTGATGATCCCTCTGCGGCAGCAGGCACTCACGTTGGTCGGGTCCAGTTCCAGGGCCCTCGTGTAATCCCTGATGGCCCGCTGGTAGTCCCCGGAGTTCATGTAAGCGATCCCGCGGTCATGGTAGATGATCCCATTTTCGGGATCGAGATCTATGGCCTTGCTCAGATCCTCGATTGCCTCCCTGTGGTTCCCTGAAGCGTCCCGGATGGTACCCCGCCCGTGATATGCTTCGGCCAGTTCAGGGTCAAGTTCTAGGGCCTGCGCGTAGTCTCTCAAGGCATCATCGCGATTGCCGAGAATGTTGTACGCAAAAGCCCGCCCCGAATAGGCGGCAGCCGAGTCAGAAACAAGACCGAGCGCCTTGCCGTAGTCGTCGACGGCTTCCGTATACCTGCCCTGCATGGTCAGTATTATTGCCCTGGTGTAAAAAGCCTCGGCAAATTCCGGCCTCAGTTGGATCGCTCTTTCAAGGTCAAGGAGGGCGGGATCGTTGTCGCCTGAGAGAGAAGATACTACAGCACGTCGATGGTATGCCTCTGCAAGTTCGGGATGGATCTTTATGGCCCTGGTGAAGGCGTACCGTGCCTCCTCCAGCCTACCGGCCGCGACAGCAGCGTTCCCCCTGTTCATCCAGTCAGTGGCCACCGGGTCCTCCTGCGTCAGGCCCCATCCATTTCAGATGTACTCCGCCTTTCCCTCATTATTGCACACCATTCCGGAAGCTTACAAATGCTATATTCGCCAAGTCTGAAGGGGGGATTACCGGATGAGCAGAAAGTGCGGCTGAAGTTCGACTAACCAAGTCAGCCTAAAGGATCGACTGTTTTGCAGGCCGTTGAATGATATTTTCCATGGGCTTACAGGGGTCCCGGGAGTTTTCTCTTTCTATTTTTCCGACCAGTCGATTCCGTTCCGTTTCAGGTAGGCACGAGCCCCTGAATGACCCATCTTTGCCGCTGTCTTGAAGTCGGTTATCCCTTTGAGAGGTTCCTTCATGAGTACATACACCGAACCTCTCATGCCGTAAATCTCGGCCTGGTTGGGATCGAGCTTGAGGGATTTACTGAAATCCCGTATAGCATGCTTGAAATCGGCACGCTTCGCGAACAGAGCCCCTCTCATATTGTACGCCTCAGTCCCGGCAGGGTTCAGCTTTATGGCCTTGTTGTAATCCTGCAGGGCTTTCTTATCCAGGCCTAGTTTGCTGAAAGCAAACCCCCTCATGCTATAGAAACCGGGGAATTCCGGGTTGAGTCTGATGGCGCGGGTATAGGCCGTCACGGCCTCCCTGTACCTTCCTGCGTACTGTCTGTCGAGTCCCACCTGGAGCCACTCCTGGTCGGGCTGTGTTTCATCCGTCTTTTTGGTGTCGTCGGCCATGTAATGAGTATACAGGATTGTGGAAGAATTGATAAGATAATTTATGGTTCCTTCCTTCCCCCTCCTTCTCCTCATTCTCGCCACCGGATTTGGAGGTATCCTGGCCCAGACGGTTCTGCTCAGGGAGCTTCTCATCCTCTTCTCGGGAAACGAATTTTCCATCGGCGTCATCATCGGGACCTGGGTGATCTGGGAGGCCCTGGGCGCTTACGTCGGCGGCAGATGGCGAAGCAGTAACGCTGCCATGACTGAAGCTATCCTTCTGGCCACTTTGCTCTTCGCTCTCTTCTTCCCTGCGGCCATTTACGCAATCAGGGTCTTCAAGATCGCAATCGGCATCCCTCCAGATATGGGCGTAGGTATACTCCACGTTCTTCTTGCCTCCTTCCTGGTGCTTCTCCCGTCAGGGCTGATTCACGGCTTTCTCTTCAGCCTCCTCTGCATGCTGCATAACAGCGTCGGCGGCAGGGACTCTTCATCGGCAGGCAAGGTCTATTCTTTTGAGATGGCCGGTACCATTCTGGGGGGGCTAAGCCTTACCTACCTTCTCATCCCTCATTACCACTCCCTTGAGATAGCGGCCCTCTTCGCGGCAACCAGCCTCTTCACTTCCCTTCCCTTTATCTTTGCTCTTCAGACGCCCCGGGCCAGGGTTGCGCTCATCGTCTTCACAGGCCTCTTTGCCGCCTCACTTCTCCTTCTCATCAGCGGGGGTGTTTCGCGCCTTCACGATTACTCCGTAGCACGCCAGTGGCAGGGAAAAGAGGTTGTCCACTATGAGAATTCCCTCTACCAGAACATCGTTGTGGTGAAAAGCGAGAACCAGTACACCTTCTTCTCCGACGGCACCCCCATCATCACCACACCCGTCCCGGATATCGCCTTTGTAGAAGACCTGGTGCACATCCCCTTCCTTGCCCACGGCAGGCCTGAAGGGATCCTCATTCTGGCAGGAGGGGCGGGAGGCGTCATCAACGAAGTCCTCAAATACCCCACAGTGAAAACCGTCGATTACGTGGAAATTGATCCCGCTCTCCTGAGAATAATGGGCAATTTTGCCACACCTCTCACTCTGTCGGAATTGAATGATCCCCGGGTACGGCTCCATTACGCTGACGGGAGGAAGTTCATAAAAGAGAGGGGCTCACGTTATGATGTGGTCATCCTCGGCCTCCATGCGCCTTCCACCCTGCAGGCCAACAGGTTTTTCACCGTCGAGTTCTTCAGGAATCTGAAAGGTGTCCTGAAGCCCGGGGGAATAGTGGTATTTGCCCTCCCCGGCTCCCTCACATACTATAGCCGGGAACTCCGTGAATTCAACATGTCCATGCTCCTTACCATAGGAAAAGTCTTTCCTTTCCGCTTTATCCTTCCCGGCGATACGAACCTTTTCCTGGCCTCTCCAGCACAGGATTTCATCATGCCAACTCCGGCGGTTCTCACGAGCAGACTTGACCAATACAAGGTTCAAACCAACCTGGTCACCCTCCCCTACCTTGAGGACCGTCTTCAGAAAAGATGGCAGGATTGGTTCTCCGAATCCATGAAAGGTTCCGAAGCCGCTCCTAACAGGGATTTTTCACCTGCCGCCATGCTCTACAGCGTCATCTACCAGAATGTTCTCTTTTCTCCCTTCCTGAAGCCCCTCTTCACCATGGTCACAAAAATCAACGTTTTTCACGCTGCTCTGGTTCTTTCACTGTTCATTCTGCTTTTCTTTCTTATCAGAAAGCGTTACATCCGCGTAAGCATTCCCTTCGCCATCGGCACAACGGGTCTCGTTTCCATGGTACTTGAGATGAGCCTGCTCTTCAGTTTTCAGGTCTTCTATGGGTACGTCTTCCAAGAGATCGGTTTGCTCCTGACTCTTTTCATGTGCGGTATAACAGCGGGCAGCCTTGTTGTCTCCATCGGGATCGCCGAGCCAGGGAAAGCACGCGCCTATTTGAAGGTCTTCAAAACAGCGGAGATAGCCATGGCCGCTCTCCCCCTCGTCATCCTTGCTGTTGTTCGGTTCATAGACGGGGCAGAGATCTCCGCAGGGACCGTCCGCCTCCTCTTCTTCATCCTCCTCTTCGTAACGGGCTTCTTGACGGGCCTCGAATTCCCTCTGGCAAATGAAATCTATCTGAGGATGGGAAAACCAGAGGAGGACAAGGGTGCCACATCGTTGGGCAACACCGTCGGTCTTCTCTATGGTGTCGATCTCCTCGGCGGCTGGGTGGGAGGTTTCGCAGGCGGTCTTATCCTCTTTCCTGTACTCGGACTCTCCATGAGCTGCGTCATCCTCCTCTTCCTCAAGCTGGGGAGCCTGCTCTTCTTGTTCACCCTTCCCAAAAAATAGTATAATCACCGCAGGACTTCTTATGATCAGCAGAAGAAACTTCCTCAAAAGTGCCGTCCTGGCGCCCCTGGCGCTCCACCTCGATCCGTCTCACCTCTTCGGCGTCGAGATGCCTCCCATGAAAGAAGCGCTCTATTACCAGAAGCTCGACGACAAGAAGAAAAGCGTCTCCTGCCAGCTCTGCCCGAGAGGATGCACTATTGCCGACGGCCAGCTCGGTTTCTGCCGGGCCAGAAAGAATATGAAGGGTACCCTGTACACCCTCGGATACGCCCAGCCCTGCGCAGTCCACATAGACCCTATCGAAAAGAAACCCTTTTACAATGCGCTCCCCAAAACGCTGAGCTTCTCAATAGCGAGCGCGGGATGCAACCTCAGGTGCAAGTTCTGTCAAAACTGGCAGATCTCTCAGGTTTCTCCCCTGGAGACGAACAACCAGTACGGGCCTCCCGACAGGATCGTGGCTTTGAGCAGGTCGAACAACTGCAAGACCATTGCCTATACCTACACGGAGCCGACGAACTTCTTCGAATATATGCTCGATGTCGCCAAGGCGGCCCGGAAGAATGGGGTCCTCAATGTCTACCATTCCAACGGGTATATCAACCCTCAGCCCCTCAAAGAACTCTGCGGATACCTTGACGCCGCCAATATCGATCTCAAGGGTTTCACACAGGCCTTCTACAGGGACGTGTGCGAGGCGGACCTGGAGCCCGTCCTTGAAACCCTCAGGACGCTCAGAAAGGCAAAGGTATGGGTGGAAATCACCAATCTGGTTATCCCCGGCTACAACGACAGTACTGAAATGGTGACGAAAATGTGTGAATGGATCAAGACAACCCTCGGGCCCGATGTGCCCGTCCACTTCTCCCGTTTCTTCCCCCTCTACAAGATGACCTCCATCCAACCAACCCCTGTGGCGACCCTCGAAAAGGTGAGGGAGATAGCAGTGAAGACGGGCCTCCACTACCCCTATATAGGCAACGTGCCGGGCCACCCTTCGGAAAACACCTATTGCCCTGCCTGTAAGAAGATGATTATAAAACGGGCCGGATATAACATCATGGAGATAAACGTGAAAGGCGGAAAGTGCAGATTCTGTGGAGAGGTCATCAGCGGGCTGTGGGGAGCATAAAATAGCGCATAGCGTATAGGATTTGGAACAAAGAAAGCGAGACAGAAAACAGGGGGACAGGAGAAAGAGGATGCTGAGCAAAAGAGAGGGGATGGGAGACGCAAAACAGCAGGGATGGGACAGCAGGGGATCATCGGGACGGAAGTCATGGTGGATTGCGCCCCTTCTTCTGCTCTCTATCCTGCTCCTCCCCGGTTCCTCGCCTGCCGCCACCGACAAGACGGCTTCTCCGGCGGTCCGTAAACCGGCCGTGGCAGGCTCTTTCTATTCCTCTGACAGAGCTGTCCTGGAAAAGACGATTGACGGCTATCTGAAGAATGCCGATGCCAAAGCACCGAAGGTCCGGTCCCAGATCTTCGGTCTCATGGCACCACATGCAGGCTATGAGTATTCCGGGGGCGTGGCAGGACTCGCGTTCAACCAGCTTAAAGGGAGGGCTTACGCGACGGTGGTGATTGTTGGCTCGAGCCACCGGGTTCCTTTTAAGGGCATCTCCATCTATCCTTCCGGCTCATGGGAAACACCACTCGGCAAGGTGGAGATTGACGAGCAGGCAGGCCGCATCCTCATGGAGCGTTGCAAGGCAATCCGTCCATCCCCCCAGGCCTTCGAACAGGAACATTCCCTGGAGGTTGAAGTGCCCTTCCTCCAGAAAACCCTCAAAGGTTTCCGGATCGTTCCTCTCCTTATCGGCAGCATGGAACCGGACGATTACCACAACCTGGCCAACGCCTTCCTGGGGCTTTATGACCAGAATCCGGGGGGAACGCTCATCGTAGCCTCTTCCGACATGTCCCACTACCACCCCTATGAGACTGCGAAGCGGATGGATGCGGCAACCCTCAAAGCAATGGAGGCTCAAGACCTGGATAAGCTCATTACGGGGCTCCAGAAAGGCGATGGCGAACTCTGCGGAGCCCATGGCGTCATTGCACTCATGCTCGCTGCAAGGCGCATGGGGGCAGATGCTACGGTTTTAGGGTATGCCAATTCGGGGGACGTTACATCCGACAGAAACAGGGTGGTGGGCTATGGTGCCGTCCTCTTTTCCTTGCCGTCTGAGGATTTCTCCCTCAACGACACGGAAAAGAAGGCCCTCCTCGCCATGGCCCGAAAGACGGTGGATGAGTATGTCCAAAAAGGCTCGGTACCACAGTTCGAAGTAAAAGAGAAGAAACTTCTTGAAAAGAGGGGTGCCTTCGTCACCCTTACCAAGAAAGGCAGTCTCCGCGGTTGCGTCGGCTACACCTCTCCTGTCTTCCCTCTTCATCGGGTTGTTACGGAGATGGCAGTAGCAGCATCCACCAGGGACGGCCGATTCGCCCCTGTCAAGAAAGATGAGTTGAAGGATATTCATATCGAGATATCGGTCCTTAGCCCATTGAAACCAGTAGGGAAGATAGAGGAGATCGAGGTGGGCAAACACGGCCTCGTCATCATTCGCGGGGACCGGTCAGGTCTTCTTCTGCCTCAGGTGGCAAGCGACTACAAATGGAACAGGGAGGAATTTCTCCAGCAGACCTGCCGGAAAGCAGGCCTGCCGCCAGGCGCATGGAAGGAAAAGGAGACCAGGATCCAGTCCTTCACCGCCCAGGTTTTCGGGGAATGACCGCCTCGATACTCACCTCCACCAAAGATCCCCTTACACACATTACCAGGCCGGAAGCCGTCCGGGGATTGTCCACACCATCCCGGATCCTCTCCGAAAGATGTCCCGGAAGGGATCAGGACGGTCTTGGCCCTGTGTATATTTCTGAAGGGTTATGGATAAGGTCAGGATCATTATGTCAGCCTCTACTACACCGAGATTAGGAGAAGAAGATGAAAAACAGATGGGGAGTCTGCGTCATAGACATCCAGGGTGACTTCACAGAGTGGAAGAATGGTTCCCTTGCCGTTCCGGATTCGGGAGAATCCTTTGTAATGAAAGCGGAGGATGCAACCCGTCAGTTGAAAGAGGCAGGGTTCATTGTATTCGGTACCCAGGACTGGCATCCGGCAGACCACGTCTCGTTTGCGGTGAACCACCCGGGCACCAAACCTTTCGACGTGATCACCATCAGCGGTAGGATCCAGGCTCTATGGCCGCCCCATTGCGTCCAGGGTACCGAAAATGCGCGCGTCCTCATAGATAACAACCTTTTTCTCGCAATTGCACGGAAAGGACAGGGCGCCGCCTTCGAAAGCTACTCGGGCTTTCAGGACGAGGGCGGACTAAAGACGGAAATGGACTCTATCCTCCGCAGAAACGGCATAGAAGGCTTGGTGATCTATGGCATAGCCACAGAGTACTGTGTCAAAGCCACGGCCTTGGACGCCGTGGAAGCCGGATTTCAGGTGCTGGCAGTAAAGGATCTTTGCAGAGGAATAACACCCGATGGCTCAGCTCGCGCATTTGAGGAGATGGAACTGAAAGGGGTCGAACTGGTTGAGACGGTGGAAGAGGCAGTGGAAAGGCTCGGATAACCGGTCTACCGCCCCCTATTTCCGGGAGGCCTGGCCGATCATAATATCCTTGATCTCTGTAATCTCGTCGATGCTCTCATCAAGATCCCATATGAATTTGACCAGGTCGGCATCGGCAAGTTTGGGATCAACCCTTTCCAGATTCTTGAAGGCATCCGTATCCGAAATTACCACACCGCTCATGTCGCCTCCAAACCCGAGGCTCTGTCCCCGGGTAAGCTCATCGGCAAGGGAGATGACCGAGACGGGGACGCGATACCCTTCGCGGGCACCCGAAAGAGCATGATGGTACTCCGCAATCGCTCCATAGAGGGGCGGCAGTCTCCATTTCTCCATTAGCCAGGAACCGACTTTCCCGTGGTTCTCTCCGAGTAGACGGGTCTCTGCATCAACGAGAGCTATGTTCTCCGTGGCGGTAAGGGCCAGCACCTCCTTGTAGGTTTCGTGAATTACGCGGTCCAGAATGACCACACCCACGTCGTGGACGAGTCCACCCATATAAAGGTCCGTCTGGCCATGGAAATCGAACTTCCTGCACAGGGCCTTCGCTATCACTCCCGTTGCCACTGAATGCTGCCAAAAGAGATCCAGATCCAGGGTCGCCTCTCCCTTCTTGGGATTCAGCGCCGCGCTGGTACCCAGACTGACGCAGAGAAGAGTGATCTCTCTCGTGCCGAGCATCCTCACTGCATCCGCTATGGTTGATACTCTGTTGGGCAGACCGTAAAAGGCGGAGTTGGCCAATTTGAGCAGATTCATGCTCATGGAGGGATCCTTCGATATGATATTGGCCAGGGACCTCAGGTCGAGGGTGTCATCCTCAAGGCCCGCGAGAAGTTCATGGAGGACTATGGGGATAGGGGGAAGGTAATCAATGACTCTTTCAACTCTTTCTTTCACACTGCTCATAGCGCTACCCCTTAAGCAGAAGACAGAGCCTGCTTCTCTTCTTATCGCAGGAAAGAAAGAAAGCTTAACCCCTTGTCCTGCCACGGGAGTGGGTGAAGCCACGACGAATCCCTCTTTCAGGGCAACCCGTCCGGCTGCAGGGGCGGAACCGCCGCGGTGACGGCTGATCTTATCCTGTAAGGACTCTTCTTGTGGCTTAACCGGTAATCTCGAATAAGGAAAAGCGGGAATACGGCGGTGCGACGATGATCGCAGCCATTCTCAGCGTCAGAAATTTCTCGACGGCAGTCAGACGCCGAGCACCCTCCGGGCTTCCGACCGCTTGCAGCCAGCACGCTCGATAAAAACTCCGAAATCTTCTCTCTTCGTTACATTGCGCAATATCTCTTCTCCAGAGGAGTCGAGGGGCCCTGAAATTTCGTCTCCCAGGTCAAGCGCGCAGCGTTCACGAATCTCCAGGACCGTAAACCCCCCTTTCGTTTCCACGGCAACGAGGGCGTTTGTGAGATTAAGGTACCTTACAATCCCATTCATCCTGAATCGTCGCCTCCTTGTCCGGTCAGCAGCGTCAAACCATAGTATCCGTGCCGTCATGGGGGACTCGCAGATGCCCCCCCCGTGAACAGGTCCGACGACGGGCTAAAACCTCACCCCTTCCTATCCTTGGGGATCTCCCTGCCTTCCGCGTCCAATTCGGGCAGTTCCCTCATATAGATACAGAGATGGAGCTTCTGGTAGGGAAGGTTGTCGGGGTCATAGACGACCATGCCTTGCGGTTCGGAGACGGATCCGGTGTCTTTCTTATCT
>CAYOYU010000089.1:6637-17540 GCA_964408265.1 uncultured Syntrophorhabdaceae bacterium | reverse complement strand
GAGATACAGGAAGAATTGCGGCAGCGCGTAGGGAAACCGAAGTGGGTCGTACCCGTTGACGAGAAGACGTCATCGGTGAAGGATGAGATCAAAGGGCTTGTTGGCACAAGGCTCATCGATGCATTCTCGATCCGGGCGAAACTGGAACGGGGACAAAAGATCGATGAGATTCTGAAGGAACTGCGGACAGAACACTGCAGTCACCTTGAGGCAGAACTCGTTAACAAAGCCTTTGAGTCGGTGACGCGGGACATTCTGAGAGGGCAGCTTCTGGCAACAGGCAAGCGCATAGACGGCAGGGCGCACGATCAGATACGCGCCATCAGCTGCAAGACAGGGTTGCTGCCAAGGACTCACGGGTCGGCACTCTTCACCAGGGGCGAAACGCAAGCCCTTGCTATTACCACTTTCGGCACCTCTGAAGATGAACAGAAGATCGAATCGCTCATGGAAGGAGAGTCCTTCAAGACCTTTATGCTTCACTACAATTTCCCGCCCTTCTCCGTGGGGGAAGTGGCAATGCTCAGGGGGCCGTCGAGGCGTGAAATAGGTCACGGCAACCTCGCTGAAAGGGCTCTTACGCCCATTCTTCCCTCAAAGGAAGATTTTCCCTATACCGTTCGGATTGTCTCCGAGATTCTCGAATCCAACGGATCTTCTTCCATGGCCACCGTATGCAGCGGATGCCTTTCGCTCATGGATGCCGGGGTTCCCGTGAAGGATGTCGTGGCAGGTATTGCCATGGGACTCGTCAAAGAGGGTGAGACAGAGATAGTTCTCTCCGATATTCTCGGCGATGAGGATCATCTCGGCGATATGGATTTCAAGCTTGCCGGTTCGGCTAAAGGAATTACGGCAATCCAGATGGACATAAAGGTCAAAGGTATTACCAAGTCGACCATGTCGAAGGCTGTTGTGCAGGGGCAGAAGGGTATCGAACATATACTGGGCATCATGCGTGAAACCTTGAACGGGCCCAGAGAGTCCATGTCGCCCTATGCGCCCCGGATAGTGACCATCAGGATAAACCCCGACAAGATCAGAGACGTCATAGGCCCCGGAGGCAAGGTGATCAAAGGTATCATCGAGCAGACAGGGGTGAAGATCGATATAGAGGATTCAGGCAACATCAACATTGCCTCGCCGGACGGGACTGCGCTGAACATGGCCATTGACATCATCAAGGGGCTGACCAAGGAAGCGGAACTGGGTGCGGTGTATACGGGCAAGGTGCGAAAGGTCCTCGACGCGGGGGCCATCGTTGAGATTCTGCCGGGTGCTGACGGGTTTGTCCACATAAGCCAGATATCGGACGGATACGTGAAGAAAGTCTCCGATGTGGTAAAGGAAGGCGATGAGATTACCGTAAAGGTTATCGACATCGAAAACAACGGCAGGATCAAACTGTCGAGAAAGGCGGTTCTTAAGGATCAGAAAGAACCGGAGCAAGAGTGATGGTATGACGGCCCGCGTGGATCGGCATGTACAAGAAATCAGTTCTTGCTAACGGCATTACCGTCGTAACCGAATCAATCCCGTATTTCCCGGCAGTCTCCATCGGATTCTGGTGGAAGACGGGAGGCAGGTTCGAGAACGAGTCGAATAACGGGATCTCCCACTTCATTGAACATATGCTCTTTAAGGGGACTGAAAGGCGCAGCGCCTATGAGATCGCCAGGGAGATCGATGCCGTGGGAGGTACACTCAATGCCTTCACCGGAAAGGAGTACACCTGCTTCTATGCGAGGGTACTAAGAAAGGATTTGGACCTCGCCCTCGATGTCCTGGCAGATATGTATGGATATTCCCTTTTTGACAACGAAGAGTTGGAAAAGGAGAAAGATGTCATTGGTCAGGAGATCAAGATGGCCGAGGACAACCCCGAAGATTATATCTACGACCTCTTCAACGCTTCTTATTTCAAGAACGACCCCCTCGGCATGCCCATTCTCGGGAGCGTGGCAAATATAGAACGATTTGACAGGGCACTCCTTACAGATTATTTCGAAAAGCATTACAGCCTCGACAAACTGGTCGTCACCACGACGGGAAGGATTGACCATGATGCGGTGGTCAGCAGAATAGAAGGGCTTTTCCCGGTTGGCAGGAACGGGGGAGTCGCCCAACCTTTGATAACCCCGGAGCCGCACTCTGCGGTAACAGTGGAGGAACGGGACCTGGAACACGTGTACCTCTGCATCGGTACGGGCGGTGTGAGCCAGATCGACAGAAGACGCTATGACCTTTATGTCATCAATGCCCTCCTGGGTGGGTCCATGAGCTCCCATCTCTTCCAGGAGATAAGAGAAAACCGTGGACTTGTGTACAATATTTATTCCTACGTGAACTGTTATCATGATATGGGCACCTTCGGAATCTCCACGTCCACATCGCCTGAATCGGTTGAAGAGGTGCTTGTGCTCATCCGGAAGGAGATAGAGAGAATCTATGACAAGGGCATAACGGAGAGTGAGCTGATATTCTCAAAGGAACATATCAAGGGTAATCTCCTCATCTCCCTGGAAGGTTCGGAGTCGAGGATGGGTCGGCTCGCGAAGAATGAAGTCTATTTTGGAGACTATGTGCCCCTCAAGGAGACCCTGCGGGAGATCGATGCCATCAAAAGAAGTTCGGTCAACGAGATGTCCCGTCTGATTTTCAGCAATCCCGCTGAAATCTCTCTCACCGTGCTGGGAAGCGTGGATGCGAAGAAGATAGAGAAGATATGGAAGAATTAGAGGTCTTTGTCACCAGCAGCGACGGAGTGGAACTCCCGCGGTATGCTACAGAGACGTCATCGGGCATGGACCTCATGGCCCTCGTGGATGAACCCGTTGTGTTGCATCCCCACCAAAGGGCTTTAATCCCCACCGGCATACGAATCGGCATCCCTGAAGGGTATGAGGCGGAAATCCGTCCGCGGAGCGGCCTTGCCCATAAGTTCGGCATCACCGTCCTCAACAGTCCCGGCACCATCGACAGCGACTACAGAGGTGAAATAAAGGTGCTTCTTATCAATCTCGGCACCGAAGCCTTCACTGTCCGCAGGGGTGACCGGATGGCCCAGATGGTCTTTAAGCGTATTGCACGGGTGACGTGGAAGCCCGTGGAAAACCTGGCTGATACGGAAAGAGGCCAAGGAGGCTTCGGGTCCACCGGAGTTTGACGGAAGGCACCTATGTTGAATTACTATGACTGTCTCGACGAATACATAAGTTATCTCACCGCGGAACGGGGAGTCTCACCTCACACCATAGAATCATACAGCCGCGACATCCTTGAATTCATACGGTTCTCAGAGGAGACCTCATCGTCTACCGAGGACAGGAAGACCGTGGAGGCCTACATCGGTGTATCGAGGGAGAGAGGCAAGAAGGTCCGGAGCGTAGTCCGCGCCATATCAGCACTGCGGAGCTTCTTCAACTTCCTCATCGCCGAAGGAAAGGTCCTGGGGAGTCCGCTGGACAACGTAGAGATACCGCGGTACAAATCACCCATCCCTAAGGTGTTGACGGAAGAGGAGATTATAAGGCTCATCCAGCTTCCCGACGGGACAAAGACATCCCTCAGGGACCGTACCATGCTTGAACTCCTCTATGCGACGGGACTTCGCGTCTCGGAGCTTATCAAACTGAAGAAGGGTGATGTGAACCTGGAAGGCGGTTTCATAGTGGCTTCAGGGAAAAGGTCGAAGGAGCGGGTCGTGCCCTTGGGCAGCTATTCGCGGGAGGCACTCAAACGTTATTTGGACACGGAGAAACCGAAAGGGGTCTATCTTTTCCCCAACCGACAGGGCGGAGTGCTGACACGCCAGGCTGTCTGGAAAATCATACGGAAATACGCAGCTTTTCTCGAGAAGAGCCATGTGTCGCCCCATACGCTCCGTCATACCTTTGCCACCCACCTGCTCGAAGGCGGAGCAGACCTGCGGGCTGTCCAGATTTTGCTGGGCCACGAGGATATCTCCACAACACAGATCTATACCCATGTGGACAGTAAGAGACTGAGAGAGGTACACAGAAAACATCATCCAAGGGGATGAGCGGGACCAAATCCCTATTTCCAAATCCTAAATTCTAAACGTTCCAGAGAGCATATCTGTTATACTTCTATTTCGGTAGAGTCTCCTTTGGGATTTGGAGATTAGACATTGGGATTTGAAACCAATTCGGAATCAAGTTAGGGTTTATCTATGAAAGTCATTACCTCTCACAAGAATGCAGACTTTGATTCCCTCTCCTCAATGGCTGCCGCCAAGAAGCTCTACCCCGACGCGGTGCTCGTTTTTCCCGGGTCCCAGGAAAAGACGCTCAGAGAGTTCCTGATCCGCTCCACACTCTATATCTTTGACATAGCTAAGGCGAAAGGCATCGACTACCGGGCCGTTGATACCCTCATCCTGGTGGATACCAGGCAGCGGGAGCGCATAGGGGAGCTGGCGAAAATCCTGGAGAATCCGGGAATACAGGTCCACGTCTACGATCATCACCCCGACTCGATGGACGACATACGCGGGGACCCGGAGATTGTGAGGAATACAGGGGCAACGGTAACCATCCTTATAGGGATTATCCGTGAAAAAGGCATTGAAATCACCCCTGAGGAAGCTACGGTGATGATGCTCGGCATCTATGAGGAGACAGGGAGTTTCATGTTCCCGTCGACGACTACCGAGGATTTCGAAGCAGCATCCTATCTTCTGTCGAAAGGTGCCAAGGTGACCCTTGTTGCAGATATGCTCGTGAAGGAGTTGACGCCTGAGCAGGTCTTCCTGCTCAATGAGCTCATCAATAACGCATCGGTCTGCAATGTGAACGGCATCGATATAATCGTCACCGAGGGCAGTACGGAGCACTATGTGGGCGATCTGGCGGTGGTGGTCCAGAAGTTCCGGGACATGGAAAACGTAAATGTTGTCTTTGCTCTGTTCCGCATGGAAGACAGGGTCTACATCATAGGCCGCAGCAGGATTCCCGAGGTTGATGCGGGCTACATTCTTTCCCTCATGGGCGGCGGCGGTCACAAAGAGGCAGCCTCTTCCACGGTAAAGGATATGACCATCATCGAAGCCAAAGATAGCCTGCTGGGCCATCTCAAGTACAACGTGAAACCTCTCTGGAAGGCGAGGGACATCATGTTCTTTCCGGTGAAGTCGGTGGATGCGGAGAGTACGATCCACGAAGCCCGAGGCATCATGGTCAAGTACGATATCAATGCCATTCCCGTCATATCCGGTGAGAAAGTGTCAGGGATCATTACCAGGCAGATCGTGGAGAAGGCATCTTTCCACAGACTCGAAAACATCCCCGTTAAATCCTATATGTCCATCGAGTCGCAGACGGTGAGGCCCGAGGATTCAATCGAAAAGGTGAAAGAGATAATCATCGGCAACAATCAACGCTTCCTGCCGGTGACGACGAACGGCAAACTTGTGGGAGCCATTACGAGAACGGATCTTCTCAGGGTCCTTGAGGATGAAATTACCAAGAGGGTCCAGGGTAAGCTCGAGTTTCACGACATGTACCAGAAGAGAAGAAACGTAAAGAAGCTCATGGAAGAACGTCTTGAAGACGAGACCATGGACAGGCTTGAAGAGATCGGCCGGCTTGCCGATAGCCTCGGTTATCACGCCTTTCTCGTGGGAGGTTTTGTGCGGGACCTGCTGCTCAGGATTGAGAACTACGATATTGATATCGTTATTGAGGGCGACGGTATCACCTTCGCCACGGAGATGGGAAAGGAACTGGGAGTAAAGGTGAGACAGCACAAGGAGTTTGGGACTGCCAAGGTTACCTACCCCGACGGCTTTAAGATAGACATTGCCACGGCGCGCCTGGAATATTACAAGGCGCCCGCAGCCCTGCCAATCGTGGAACACAGCTCCCTGAAACTTGACCTCCATCGGAGGGATTTTACCATCAATACCCTCGCCATTTCCCTGAACAAGAACACCTTCGGCCAGCTCATCGACTTCTTCGGCGCCCAGAGGGACATCAAGGAGAATACAATCCGGGTCCTTCACAGTCTCAGTTTTGTCGAGGACCCCACCCGCGTCTTCAGGGCCATACGCTTTGAGCAGCGCTTCGCTTTCCAAATAGGCAAACATACCATGAACCTCATCAAGAATGCGGTGGAGATGAATTTTCTCGCTAAGTTGAGGGGGAAGAGGCTCTGGGCGGAACTTTCTCTTATCCTGCTTGAGGAGAACCCCGAAAAGGTCCTGAGGAGAATTCAGGAACTGGACCTGCTGAAGTTCATTTATCCTTCCCTGGCCTTTGACAAGGAGAAAGAGAGGCTCTTCGGCCAGATGGATACGGTCTATAAATGGTATGAACTCCTCTATAAAGGCAAACCCTGTGAAAAGGTTCCTTTCCTGCTGCTTGGGCTTATCGGCCATCTGAAGGATGATGAAGCCTTTGAGTTCTGCAAGAAGATGGAGATGACCGAGCGGCTCCGGAGAAGGACCATGGAGAACATGGAGAGGATCAGGGAGACCCTGTTCAGGCTCATGTCCGGCATGCAGACCATGAAGAAGAGCGACGTCTACAGGCTCATAGACCCTCTTTCCCAGGAGGCGAAGCTCTATATCATGGCCAAGACGAGGGTGCCTGAAATCAAGAAGGCTGTGTCGAACCATATCAACTACATAGATTCCTACAAGCCCCTCTTCACGGGGAACGATCTGAAGCGCATGGGCGTGAAGGAAGGACCTGTATATCGCGAAATACTGGAAAAACTGAGGGATGCGAAGATCGATTTGAACCTCAAGACGAAGGAAGAGGAGATGGGGTTTGTGGCGTCATATATGAAAGAGAAAGATGTGGTCCCCGAGGAGGTCTGGATACTTCAATGAACCTCCTCGTTCCCGCCCTTGAGGTGCAGATGGAGTGTTACGAGGGCCCCTTGGCGGTCCTTGTGACGCTTATCAAGAAGAACAAGGTATCCATCTGGGACATCCCCCTGGCTCTTATCACGGAAAGGTTTCTTGAGTACGTGGAACTGGCTGCAGGGATGCGGTTGAGAATAGCGGAAGACTTTATCGAGATGGCTTCGCTGCTCATTTTCATAAAGTCCAAGCTGCTGCTGCCGGCACCCGAAAGAGAGGACGGAGAAGATCCCAGGGAAGAACTGGTGGAGCGGATCATAGACTTTGAACGGTTGAAGAACATGGTGGCTGCGCTCGATGCGCTCCCCATGCTCGACAGGGATACTTTCTGCTGCGGCACCCCATTTGTTGAAAGGGAGGCGGACTACGACCTCTTCTACCTCTCCAGAATTTTCTTTGAAATGGTGAAGAACAGGCAGGAGAGGTTCATCACGGTTCGGGAGATACGTCCCACCCTCGAGGAAAAGCTCGCGATGCTCCGTGAAACGCTGGACTCATCGGGTCTTTATGTCTGGGACATGGAAGGCCAGCCCGACAGGTCCGAAAGGGTAGCGACGATCCTCGGGCTACTGGAACTGACAAAGGTCAAGGTTGCCACCTTGACTCAGAGGAAGCACTTTGGCAGGATAATTGTACGCAGGCGGGAAATGGCCGGAGCGACTCCGGCTATCGGCCCCGATAGTACGATATAGTGAAAAGGACATACCCGGGAGGAAGACATGGCGAGTTCGCGAGGTAAGAAGATATTTCTCATAATAACCATCATCATCGCACTTTTCGTAGGCGTAGGGGTTATATCGGGCCTCATGAGCGGGTCTCTCGGCGACAGGATAGGTGTCATCGAAATAGATGGGATGATCTCAGATTCGAAGGACGTAACTGAAGAACTGGTGCGCTTTAAGGATGACAGCAGCATCAGGGGCGTCATCGTAAGGGTCAACTCGCCAGGTGGCGGTGTCGCAGCGACACAGGAGATCTATCGGGAAGTGATAAAACTGAAAGAGAAGAAGAAGGTGTACGTTTCCATGGGTTCTGTCTGTGCCTCGGGGGGCTACTACATCGCTGCTGCGGGCGACAAGGTCTTTGCCAACCCCGCTACGATTACCGGAAGCATCGGCGTCATTATGGAACAGATGGTGGTCGAGGAGCTCCTCAAGAAAGTGGGCCTTCAGTCGAACACTATAAAGTCGGGGGCCTTCAAGGATGTGGGATCGCCTTTCAGAAAGATGGCCCCCACGGAAAGGGAATATTTCCAGGAGATTCTGGACAGCATGCATGAACAATTCATTAAGGTTGTGGCCGACGGGAGGAAAATGCCCGTCGATGCAGCCAGGAAGCTCTCGGACGGGAGGATTTACACCGGAACACAGGCCAAGAACTTAGGGCTTGTGGACAACATCGGCAATTTCTACGACACCGTGGACGAGATGAAGAAGATGCTGAACATTCCGGGAAAACCGACGCTTGTCTATGGAAGGAAACCCATTTCCATAATCAAATGGCTCCTCTCGGCTGTGGCAACGGAGATGGCAAATCTCCAGGCCTCCTCGGCAGCTCCTTTCAAGTATGTCTGGTAAGAAGGGGTTATAGTATTGTATGCAGTCTACCCGACATCGGTCGCCAACGATGTCGGCGGTGATGTTAGGGGGTGTGTTGGTCCTGGGAGACCTGTTTCTTTAACGACAATTTTGTCGAACGATCTCCATCGGTTCGACAATTCCCGACGGAATTCCGATCTTACCGGCACGCGCCGGATCTGACTTAGCAAACAGTTTCAACATCATAGACGCTTTCCAGCCTCTGGTATGGCTCTTGCTTATTCCCCTGGTATGTACAGAGAAAAGATAGAGCAAACCGGGAGGTGCAGGATGAAAAAGATCACGGTACTGGCGCTGATGCTGACAATGGGCGTTTTCATTATGAATCCCGCCATAGGGTACAGCCAACCTTCCTATTATGACCGCAGCTACAACCCGCGGGGACCGGCCATGGGCTACGGCCACTACGACAGACAGCCCGTGCGCTACGAGAGATCGCACGATGACAACAGTGGCCTCCTTATCGGGGCTGCTGCCCTCGGGGCCGTCGTGCTCGGTGCCGTCCTGGTCAGTTCCATGTCGCAGCCGAGGGAGACAGTGAGGCAGGAGGTTGTCTACGCTGCTCCTTCTTCCGGAAGTCCTGTCTACGGGCAGCCCCAGGCATATAACAGTGCTCCTCCCGGCCAGTGGGTCACGGTACGGGGTCAATGGGTGAACGGTACATGGATCCCTGCCCACAACGTCTGGGTGCCCGTGAATCCGTGATGCTCGCTGGACCATGAGTCCGCGGTGACCCCGCATTTTCCTCGGATGAGGGCAGGGAAGGAAACCTTCTTCTGCCCTTTCGTATTGGAATTCATTGACAAAATGGGTACGAGATTATACAATCCTTTCCTAACCCAGGAACATAAAGAAGAGGGGGAGTCAATGGAAGACGGAAAACGGTGTCCTTTTTGTGCGGAGGAAATACGTTCCGAAGCGGTTGTCTGCAAACACTGCCGTACCGACCTGCAAAGTTCAGCGAAGGAGAAAACGGGGAAGAATGTGAGGGTCCGTATCAAGACAGGTGAACAGGTCTACACGGGTGACCTCTTTGTTCCCGATTATATGCAACGAGTCAGTGACGTGCTCAATGACAGGAAAGACTTCATCATCCTCATGAACACCATCGAGGAGAATAAAGTGCGGGATCTTCCCGTCGGTTTTATCGCCATCAACAAGAGCCTCATAGAATGGATTCGCCTTGTAGAGACTTCTCAGCGCCCTCAGGAAGGGCCGAGCCTTTTGGCCCGCACGGTGCGGTGAGAAGCGGTGGAGGGAGTTCAGGCGCCCTTGAGCAGGTGGCGCAGCCTCTCCATATCCTCCCAGGATTCCTTCACACGCCCCTCGTTTCGCAGAAGAAAGGACGGATGGTACGTGGGCAGCACCATTGTCCCCTTGAAGCGGGTCATATTGCCCCGGACATGGGTGATTCGCTCGTCGACATTCATGAGGGTGTTGTAAGCATGGCGGCCCAAAGTACAGATGATCTTCGGCCCTATGGCCTCAATCTGGGCGAGTAGATAATCTTTGCAGGCGGCAATCTCGGAAGGCTCGGGGTCACGATTGCCGGGTGGTCTGCATTTCAGTACGTTGCAAATGTAGACCTCCTGTCTCGCGAGTCCGGTGCGTTCGATCATCTGATCCAGCAGTTTTCCTGCCCTGCCCACGAAAGGGCGTCCCTGGATGTCCTCCTCCTCGCCTGGGGCTTCCCCCACGAAGAGAAGACGTGCCTGTCGGTCACCCTCTCCGAAGACCACATGCTTCCTCGTGGCAGCCAGGGAACACTTTACGCAGACGTCGGCTTCCCTCTTCAGGACCCGCAGGTCAACCCCCCCGGCTTTGTTGAAAAAATAGGAGTCCACGCCCATGCTTTTCAGGGACAGGAGGAACCGTCTTGCGTCCAGATAGGCCACTATCTTTAGTCCTCCCTCTCCCGCTTTATCCTCTGAACCGGTCGGGTATCTTCTTTATGGACACCTCTTTTTCAAAGACAAAGGCAGCCTGGAGCATACGCCCCTCATCGAGGGGCTGCCCGATGATCTGGAGTCCAATGGGCAATCCTTTGGAGTCGAATCCGCAGGGCAGTGACATGCCGGGCAGACCGGCCAGATTCACAGGGATCGTGAAGATATCGGAAAGGTACATGGTCAAGGGGTCGTCCGTCTTTTCCCCTGCCTTGAATGCAGTCGTGGGAGAGACTGCCGTGACGATTATGTCGCACTTCTTGTATGCCTCCTCAAAGTCGCGCCTGATCAAGGTTCGCACCTTGCCTGCCTTCCGGTAGTAGGCATCGTAGTATCCTGAGGAGAGTACGTAGGTTCCAAGGATGATCCGCCGCTTCACCTCTTTGCCGAATCCGGCGTGCCTCGTCTTCTTGTACATGTCAATGATATCCTTCCCTGCTTTCCTGAGCCCGTACTTTACCCCGTCGTACCGT
>CAYOYU010000089.1:0-6627 GCA_964408265.1 uncultured Syntrophorhabdaceae bacterium | reverse complement strand
TCAGCAGTACAGACGATGTAGTAGGTTGCCACGGCATACTCTGTGTGGGGGAGGGTGATATCGACAAGGGTTGCCCCGTTCCTGACAAAAAGGGCTAAGGCTCCCTCGATGGCTTTCCTTACGTCCGGTTCCATACCCTCAATGAAATACTCCTTCGGTATGCCGATCCTCAGTCCCTTGATATCCTTGCCGAGACAGGCGGTGTAGTCCGGGACGGGCTGGGGGATGGACGTGGAATCGAGAGGGTCATGCCCTGCGAGAACGGAAAGGAGGAGCGCAGAGTCTGTCACATTCCTGGTAATGGGACCGATCTGGTCGAGAGACGAGGCGAATGCGATGAGACCATATCTCGAAATCCTGCCGTAGGTGGGTTTTAAGCCTACTGTGCCACAGAGGCTGGCAGGCTGCCTGATGGAACCTCCTGTGTCGGTTCCGAGGGAACCCGCACAGAGTCCGGCCGCAGCTGAGGCAGCCGAACCGCCGCTGGACCCTCCCGGAATTCTGCTGAGATCCCAGGGGTTTTTCGTTACCTGGTACGATGAGTTTTCCGTTGAGGAACCCATGGCGAACTCGTCCATATTCAGCCTGCCAAGGTGGACATAACCGGCGTCATTCAGTTTTGCTATGATCGTGGCATCGTAGGGCGGCAGAAAACCTTTGAGAATCTGTGATGCACAGGTTGTTTCCACTCCCTTGGTGCAGAATATATCCTTAATTCCCATGGGGATGCCCAGGAGGGCGCCCTCCTCTCCCGCTGCTATCTTTCTGTCCGCTTCGGCCGCCATAGCGAGGGCCATCTCTTCAGTCACGCGCAGATAGGCCTGCACGTCCCCGTCGAACCGCTTTATCCTCTCAAGGTAAAAGGTCGTCAGTTCGGTGGAAGAGACTTCCTTCTTCTTGAGGAGGTGGCGAATCTCCATCATGTTCATATCAAGGATTTCTTGCATGCTTTTCAGCTCCTTTACCTGCCTTCTGCCTCTTCTTTGTGAATTCGGAAGGGGGGCAGGCTATACACTTTCTTGCTCACTCACATCTCAGGGCTCTACTTCTATTACCGGGGGTACCTTGAAGAAGGAGCCTCTTCTTTCGGGCGCGTTACCTACCGACTCATCCACGGTGAATGATGGCCTGGACACATCGCTCCTCATCATGCATTCAATGGGAACGGGGTGGCTTGTGGGTTCGATGCCTGTGGTATCGAGGCTGTTCAGCTTTTCCATATACTCCAGGATGCTGTCAATCTGCGTCGTGTACATGTCTACTTCCTGCGGTTCCAGATCGAGTCTCCCCAGATGGGCCACGTACTCTATCAGTTCCTTTGTGATCTTCATGTCAATCTCCTATGCCCGAAAAATAAATCCCAAATCAGAATATCTAAATCCTAAACCGTAATGCCAAACCCTGAATTTCGAGCTCTAAATCCTGAACTTAAAACTGCTAATATTTAGGATTTCAATACTTGTGCTTAGGATTTGCCCTCCTTTTTGTTACCCACACTCCGCCACGGCCCGTATGATGTCTTCCCGTGTCACTATCCCGACGAGACTCTCATTGTCCATTACAGGAATCCTGTTGATGTGCTTTTCTACCATAATCCTGGCCGTGTATACGGCTGAGTCCAGAGGTGAGACGGTGATCACTTCCGTCACCATCACGTCCCTTACCGTCAGGTTCTGGATGCTGCCATCCTTCATTCCTTTCAGGATGTCACTCTGGCAAATGATCCCGATGAGCTTGCCCTTTTCCACGACGGGCATTCCCGCAATATTAAAGAGTTCGAACTTGTTAACTATTACGGTAAGCGCTTCCGATGGGTGACAGGTCACCACGTTTTTATTCATGAGTTCCACCACTTTCATAGGTACCTCCCCCTTATATAGGCTGCCCGAACAGCAATACTTCCTGAATGTATTTCTGGAAGGCCTCGACGGTCCTCATGGCCTTGCGAAGCTTCCCCTGTTCTTCGCTCCCCAGCATGTCAGGTTTCAGGTAACTCATATTGCCGGCACCACCTTCGCTATTGTTTATCTGGTTTATGATCCTGAACCTCACCAGGGTGAGGTAGGCGTCAGCCAGATCGATCTCCATCTCCTTCTTTATGACGTTCCGGTCTTTCATTAAACGGATCCGCTTCAAGGTGTTTGTCTCATAGATGCCGTATGTTATAGCCACCATCCGGACGGCAAGTATGAGGGGTGCCCAACCGAGAAGTTTTATATTGAATTTGTCCTTATTTTCACCGCTCTTCTCCGTCTTGAAATTGCCAAAGAAACTCAGGGCTGTGGGCATAAGTACCGCTGAAGTGTAAAAATCCTTCATCACCAGGCTGTTCTCCTTGAGAGAGACAAAGAAATATTTGAGAAACTCGGTGAGGAGCCGATGTTTTCCGGCTATGGGCCGTGCGTCGGCGAGGATGATGATGTCCAGTGGCTCAATGATGCCCCGGCCATGGGTCAGGCGCTCCCGGATGCGTTCCTTGAAGTCGGATATCGAGCCTCTCCAGCGATCATTGGAGGGCATAACATTGCCCGTGCATTTCTCGAACCCTACCTCCTGAAGCCCATCCACTGCACGCTGAGCGAAGACTCTATAGTAGTGGTCGATCAACTCTTTACCAACGGGTGAAGAAGGCTCTTCCCCTCCTCCGGGACCTGTGTCTTCCCGGAAGCGTTCCCGGAGTTCTTCCGATGGGGTCCAGTCGGTACCATCCTCATAAATGATCAGGTTGTCCTGATCCGTCATCATCGTCTGTTCGTCCCGGCCCTCGCTGCCAAGGCCTGCCCAGACGTAGGGTACCGGGGGTTTTCCGTAGCCGTCGCGTACCATGGCTGCCTCGATAAGCCTGAGCACTTTTACTGTAAGGCCGTCCCTGACTATCCTGAACAGATCATGGACGTCTATGACAGTATCCTCATCATGGAAGTAGTTTTGTATCCCTGTCACGGCGAGGTTGTGGCAGGCGAGGAGTTCTTTGTAATCCTTAGCTTTTTCTATCCTGTCCATCACGAGTGAGTGGAGTTCGGATTCAAAGGCGAGGTAGTCATTAAGAGAAGCCTGGAGATGATCTCTAAGCTCGGCAAGCATCCGGTACCGCTCGTGCCTGAGCAGAGCCTTGTCCCGTAAGGCGGCTTCGTGTTCCGACATGAACTTCTCGACTATGGATATATTTAGGGCCATCTACGCTCTGAGCGTCTCCATGACCTTCCTGCTGGCCAGGAGCTTCTCTTTTTTCTCCTGGAGTTCAGCGTAGGCGGTTTCGTTTTTTTCTATGACCTCCCGGGGAGCTTTCTCCCTGAAGGCCCTGTTGTTCAGTTTGTTGAATATTTTGGTAATGTCCTCTTCTATCTTAGCCAACTCTTTCACGATCCTGGTCAACTCAGCGGCCACATCGATGATATCGGCGATCGGAACCGATACTTCAACCCCTTTGTAAATGCCTATGGCAGTCTTCTCCGGTATGGCACCTTCCGTAAAGGAGAGGCGCTCCACCCGGGCCAGTTCTTTGATGTAGGGTTCATACTCCTTCAGGAGCGGGGCTCTCCCGTTGGCCCGGATTACCGCATCGATTTTGATATTCGGAGCGATGCCTGTTTCGCCCCTGATATTTCTTATGGTGTCGATGATGCCCATGACAAGGTCCATGGCTGCTTCACTTTCCTCGTCCACTTCCTCAGGGTTATGGATAGGGAAAGGGGAGATCATAATACTCTCCGCATCGCGGCCGGGCATGCGCTGGTACAACTCTTCGGTTACAAAGGGCATGAGGGGGTGGAGGAGTTTGAGAATATCCGTAAGGGTTGCCCGGAGGACAGAGCGCGTTTTTTCCGTATCGTATGTTTCTACCCTGCCGTAGAGGTTCGGTTTGATGAGTTCAAGGTACCAGTCGCAGAACTCATGCCAGACGAAATTGTAGAGTGTGTTGGCTGCGTCGTTGAACCGGTAGGTGTCGATGCTCTCCGAAACCTCGCTGATGACGGCCTGGACCCTGGAACGGATCCATTGGTCAGGGATGAAGGCGGACGGTTCTTTCGTGGCCTTCGCTGTCCCGTCGCCTATGAAGTTGAAGGCCAGTTTTGAGGCATTCCAGATCTTGTTGACAAAATTTCTCGTACCCTCGATGCGCTCTTCGGAAAGGAGGATATCCCGCCCCTGGGCTGCGAGCATTGCAAGTGAGAACCTGAAGGCATCCGTACCGTACTGATCGATCATGGTGAGGGGGTCTATTACATTGCCTTTGGACTTACTCATCTTCTTGCCCTCTGCATCGCGGACAAGGGCATGGATGTAAACCTCCTTGAAGGCTACGTCTCCCATAAACCGATACCCCATCATGATCATCCGTGCCACCCAGAAGAAGAGTATATCGAAGCCTGTAATGAGGAGGGAAGTGGGGTAGAACGTCTTGAGGTCGTCCGTATTTTCAGGCCAACCCAGGGTCGTAAAAGGCCACAGCCCCGAGGAGAACCAGGTATCCAGGACATCGGATTCCTGGTGTACTGTGCCGCCGCACTCGGGACAGGACTGGGGGGCCTCCACAGCGACGATGGTCTTCTTGCAGTTGTCGCAGTACCATACGGGTATTCTGTGTCCCCACCATATCTGCCGCGATATACACCAGTCTTTTATATTTTCCATCCACTCGAAATAGACTTTTTCCCACATCTCGGGGATGATCCGTATCCGATGTGTTCTCACAAGCTCTATTGCCGGTTCGGCCAGGGGTTTCATCCGGAGGAACCACTGCATTGAAAGGGCCGGCTCCACAACGGTCTTGCACCGGTAACACTTGCCGACTCCCAGGGCATAGGGTTCGATCTTCTCCAGGAGGCCCTTCTCGCGAAGCTCTTCGACGATCCTCTCCCTGCACTCGAACCTGTCCATCCCTTTATAGTGGAGGCCATTCTCGTTCATCTTGCCGTCATCGTCCATAACCCTGACCACGTCGAGATTGTGCCTCTTGCCTATTTCGAAGTCGTTTACGTCGTGGGCGGGGGTTACCTTCAGGACTCCGGTACCGAAGGAGGTATCCACATATGAGTCGCCGATGATGGGAATCTGTTTCTCCACCACGGGAAGGATGACCGATTTGCCCACGTACCCGGCGTATCGTTCGTCATCGGGGTTGACCGCCACGGCGGTATCGCCGAGCATCGTCTCCGGTCTCGTGGTGGCGACCACAAGATATCCGCTGCCGTCTGCTAAAGGATAGCGGACGTGGTAGAGGGAGCCCTTGGTATCTTCATGTTCTGCCTCCAGGTCAGAGAGGGCTGTTTTGCATCTGGGGCACCAGTTGATGATATAATTTCCCCGGTATATCAGCCCCGCCTCGTAGAGTCTCACGAAGACCTCCCGGACTGCACGGGACAGACCTTCATCCATGGTAAAACGCTGTCTTGTCCAGTCGCAGGAGCAGCCGAGCCGCTTCAACTGTTCGATGATGGTATTTCCGGACTGTTCCTTCCACTGCCAGACGCGTTCAATGAACTTCTCTCTACCCAGAGTCTCCCGGGAAATCCCTTCCTTTGCCAGCTCTCTCTCTACCACATTTTGGGTGGCTATGCCCGCGTGGTCTGTGCCGGGCACCCAGAGGGCGTTGAAACCGGCCATTCTCTTAAATCGGGTGACCATATCCTGGAGCGTATTGTTGAGGGCGTGCCCCATGTGGAGCGAGCCTGTCACATTCGGCGGTGGGATGACCATGGAAAAGGAGGGTTTCTCAGAAGTGCTCTCGGCAGTGAAATATCCCTTGTCCATCCATTCTTTGTACCATCGTTTCTCTATTTCGTGCGGGTTGTATACCTTTTCCATATTCCTTCCTCTATCTCCCGTGCTATTTTATGGGGCTCTCGTCGCCCCCTCCGTCAGCAAAGCTGCCGGAGACCTCCCCGCTCTCGCGGCAGAAGCCGCTGTGAGGAGCCTAAACAAATACCGCGTCTCTCGCCTGCCCTCGTAAAGGGAAGCCCCTCAACTGGCATTAAACCACGAGAGCCACGTTGCGTGTGCTCCCGTCCACCCCTCGCGCTGCAGAAGCCGCTAAAGGAGTCGTCCTTATCATGTGTCAGGTGTCATGCATCCTGTATCCGTCTTCCCACCTTCTCAATTCCTGGTCTCACCCGGATTCTCGTCTGTCGTCCCTCCGAGTTCGCCCCTATATCTGTATCCTCCAGGGCATGGGCAGGAAGATCTTCTCAAAGAGGGTGAAGGCGTCCCTGTCGGACATGCTTGCCGGTCTCTTCGAGGAAGACTTCGGGATGGTCCGTGAAATAGGCGTAAAGATCAGTGACGATCCGTGCGCACTTGATGAAATCGGAATGGACGATGAGGCTGTCGTAGACCCGCTCGTAGAGGAATTCCCGCAACTTCACGATATGGTATTCCAACTCTTCCGTCATCACCGGGTGAAGGTCTTCCGTCCGGAGTGTCTCCATGATGACGCCCCGGACCATGGTATCTATCCTGTCTGAATGCTGGTACCCGAGAAAACGTCTGCAATCCCCCGGGATGTCCTCTTCCTTGATCACCGATCCCCTCGTTGCGTCGTCTATGTCGTGGTTGATATAGGCGATCACATCCGAAACCCTGACCACTTCAGCCTCCCGCGTGAGGGGTCTATCGCTGTCATCTCTC
>CAYOYU010000088.1:13036-17691 GCA_964408265.1 uncultured Syntrophorhabdaceae bacterium | reverse complement strand
GACCCAGGAAGTGCCTCAACTACCAGACACCCCATGAGGTGTTGTGTCAGGCTCTGCGTGGTGCACTTTGAAATGGAATTCACCCAGCGCTCCTTCACCGTTCCTCTCTCACTGTCAGTAGTCCCCTACGTGACGCGGCGGCAGCCCCCCTTCTCGCTTCTTTTTCCAATTTTCAGTTTCAACCTCCATCACACACGAACCATTGCCGTTACTGATTCTACATCGATCCACCGGTTACTGGGAAACTGTTTCCCAATGTACGCAAATCTCGCCCTTCCCTCCAGGCGCTGCTGTCCGGAATTACCCTTTTTGTTCAGCGCCGGACTGCACTTCTTCCGGGTCGCGCCTTCGGGCACGATCGGGTGGAACCGTTTAAGAAAAGCGCCGTGGACCGGTCCAGAAAGAACTTCGCCGCGGCGAAGTTGCCGGCCAACTACTTGTAATTGTATGATGTTTCATTTTGAGAGGCAGAACAGAAGGAGGGAACAGGTTACCGCTTCTGGGGCGGACCGGTCTTGCAGGTGGTACGAAAACCACCATGGGCTGGTTCACTTAACCGGCTGGAGCGGGAAGTCTGAGGATGAACTGACTGGTCTCAGCATTGGCATCGCTATGGGTATGCCTGTCGCAGGTCCCGCCGGCCATGTTCATCGACCTGTTCAGATAGGCCAGTTTCGTCTCTCTCAGGTCAAATCCTCCGGTCTCGGGAGTCTCTGTGACGACCACAAGGACCACATTCTGCCCTCTCTTCACGGCAACCCTTATCTTCTTGACCCCTGAAACGGCGTATTGTTCCAGAAGAGCACTGAGACAGTCCTGAAAGGCCAGTCTGTCCGCCAGGGCAGCCAGATCACTTTCTTCCACTTTCAGGTCTATGGAGACTCCCGCGAAAAGCGGCTCAAATGCTATGCGGCGGACCAGCTCCCTGACGTATTGCTCATCATCGTCCAGGGCATCGAAGATGTCGAGGGATCCATGAACATCTCGCAGGAGGGCTGCAAGCAGTTCCTTGACGGCCAGGGGAACGTTGAAGACCGTCTCCTGGCCGCGGAAGCGGATTCCAAAAGCTTCATTGACAAAATCGAGGAGAAGACTCGTGAGCCTGCGCAGGAGAAAAATGTCGAAGAGCGGCCTTAAGCCCTCCGGAGCAAAAGCCTTGTTTACATTCCGGGCAAACTGTACGGCTTTGGCGATGAGGGGTACGCCCCCCTGCCCCTGCAGGTCTACGGTGAAATAGTGGAATTCATCTATCATCTTCTCTATCGTTTCAAAATCGATGGACCGGCGGATGGCATCTGCAGCGCCTTCTTCCTCGAGGAGTTCGAGGTAATGGGATATCTTGAGGAGCCGTGCTGCGATGATGGAAAAGATGCTGCTCGTCTCCTCAAGAAGCAGGCTTGCGTAATCGGAGAGATAGTCTGCCCGCTTCCGATTCAGCGTCGCAAGGCCGGAAAGGGTGAAAGCTTCGGCCCGGACGGATTCGAATATCTTCTCGGCCTTTGCAAAAGGAAAAGGGATTCCGTGGCCGGGCAGGACAAATTCCACATTTCCCGAGCGGCCCGCTTCCACCATAACTTCAAGGGAGGAGGCGAGATCCGTATTGTTCCAGCCGGTGAGGCCCGCTATACCGGGTGTTGTGGCCAGATGCAGGTCGCCTGTAAAGAGAAGCCGGCCCAGCCGGAAAGAAATGCTGTCAGGGCTGTGGCCCGGGGTGTGAAAGACCTCTATGGCATCTTCCTCTCCTATGGGATAAATCTGGGACCTGGCAAACCGGTTTTCAGCCACTCGCAGGACCGCGTTCTTCAACCTGTTGTCCTGGCCCCCGGCATGAGCAGGAGCGAAAAACCGGAGAAAGCCCACCCGGCATTCCGGCAGATCGATATCAATCATGTTAGCCATAGTCGGGGATGTGTCTCTCTCCTCCAAGGCCCGGGCTGCAATGTCGTGGCACATGATCCGGACCTCGGCATCAACGTTCAGCAGCGGCGGTATTGCCAGAAAGTGGTCCACGTGACAGTGGGTGAGAAGGATGGAAAGGGTAGAATTCTCCTCCTTCATCATGGGGGAAATGACCCGGAGAATCTGCTCCACCTGGTTAAGGTCCGCTCCGGGGTCTATGACGATGATTTGCCCGGGAGCCTTCAGCAGGAAGGTGCTGGAGCAGGCAATTGACGGTTTCCGCAAAATGGGGTACACCTGCACATTCTGCGCACCGGGTACATGGGTCCAGGAGTTCCATTCCAGCATAGTTGTCAATTATACGTGTTCCCGATAAATTCTTGAAGCAAAAACCGGATACCGGATTAGCCTAACAAAAAATGGCACACAGTATCAGCCCGCAGTTAGTCAATGTCTCTATGCCCTTTGCAGATGTTCCGACTCCTTACGGCATACACACGCTCCGGTCCGGCAGATGACATTGGTCACATCCTAGGCCCCTCAATGGTGCTACAATTGTCTTATGTTATATGGAGAGTCTGTTTTCCAAAAAGGAGAGAGTCGTGAAAACGCTTAAGGTTTTGATGGTGGCTTTGGCCGTTGCATGTTTCGTCGGGACTGTTGCTTCCTATGGTCTGGCAGTGGAGGTTCAGAAGACAGTAAGGCCCGGGGTGAGTACGCCGCCCTCTTCAACACCGCCCGCTCCGGCGGGGCCTGCCAAAGCTGCGCCTGGGACCACCCAGAAGCTTCCCAAAGCCCAGATGCCGGCGGTACCGCCGATAATCATCAACAGTCCAGGCAGCGGGGATACGGTATTTGTCAATCATCCCTGCGAGATCAAGTGGAGCAAGCTCGGCCAGATGGACAACGTGGTCGACCTCTATGTGGTAAAGGCCGGCACGAACGTAACATTCGGGATAGTGGGCAAGACGCTGAATGACGGCTCTTACTCCTGGACAGTTCTCGGTCTTGCTCCCGGAAAGTACGCAATACGGATCATTACTGCAGACAAAGCCTCCCAGGGGGAGGGCGGCGCCTTCGATGTGGTCAATGCCGCAGTAGATGTGGTGAGTCCCGGCCAGGGCACAACCTGGTATGTCGGTGAAACCCATAACATTACCTGGAAACCGAGCATGTTGCCTGACAACACCAAGATGACGATCGAGCATATCCGGTCCGCCGATTCTAAGAAGGTGAAGCTCGCCGACAACGTGTCCAATTCGGGGTCCTACGCCTGGAAGATTACCAGTGCCCCGCTCTCGCAGCAAACCCAGCAAGGCGCCTTTGGGCAGCACACAAATTTTCTTGATACCAAAGGAACCGTGCGAATCACCGCTGTTGCCGATGGGAGGACATACACCGCGGAAAGACCGATAATACTGGCATCTCCCAAGATCAGGATCACCAATCCCAAGCCCGGCGACACCTGGCAGGTTGGCAAGACCTACACGGTGACCTGGGAAAAGGAGGGGACCACAGCGTCCACGGCCACCCTCGAGATAGGCGCAGGCGGCCTGTTCATCCCCAGTTTTATCATCCAGACTCCCAATTCCGGCTCGGCCACAATCACATTGCCGTCGAGCGTACTCTTCCAGGGCTGGACTGCGGACTACGCTCTCAAACTGAATGCGGACGTGGAAGGGTTTCTTTCTGCGGGCTCAGCGGTCTCTCTGAAGATAGTTCCATAAGGGGTAACCTTCGACGGGAGACAATCCGCAATGTACCCCATTTATCTTTCGCCTGACAGTGCGATAGGTTTCCGCGGGCCTCTATACAATGCCGTGGATGGCAAATCTTTTAAGTTCTCCTCAAACATTGCGATAAACAGAAGGTTCAATCATCCGCCAGAATTGAACAAGAGGAGAAATGGAAATGAAATGCTGGGAATTCAAGAAATGCGGCCGGGAGATCAATGGTGTCAAGGCAAAGGAACTGGGTGTCTGTCCCGCATATCCAAGCCATGGAACACATTGCGCCCGCGTTGCAGGTACGCTCTGCGGCGGCAAGGTACAAGGGACTTTTGCATCGAAGATAGCGAACTGCATGGCCTGTGATTTCTACAAGAGTCAGAATTACGACAGAAGCTACAAAGGATAGCAGTGATGCCTCTCTAGAAATTCATCGTCACCATCGCCACGACCTCCCGCTCCGGAACACGCCCCGTAAGAGTGTAGTAATCGGTGACCCAGTTGAAGTGGCTGTTGAAGATGTTCCTCACCTCCAATTTCACCGTGCCTCTCTTGCCGGGGAATTCATACCCCACGTGGGCATCGGTGATCCAGATATCATTGTTCGAAACCCCATAGGCCTTCATATGGTCATACCGGTAGGTTTCGGCAGCGCCGCAGAAGAAGCCGCTCCCGTGAACATACCTGAGGCCCGTCTTCACCACGTGCTCTTCCCTGTCCGCCTGCGGGAGGGCCTCGTCGTCCACGTTCCGGAAGCGGTAGCCCATGTTCAGCCCTATCCCTTTCCAGATGAGCTGGTTGAGAACCACCTCGAATCCTCTCATGTAACCCTGCAGCCGGGCCGTGCTCTCAACGGCGCCCTGAGTCAACGAGAGGGTGTACTCCTTTTCGAGATAGAAGAGGTTCGTCGATAAGAGACCGGTCGGCCACTCATGCTCCCAGACGATGTCGGCCTCCCTGATCGTCGATCCGGGAGTGGCGTTACGATAAACGGGGACTCCCGCTATATCGGTGGGATCAAGCCGGCTC
>CAYOYU010000088.1:8817-13026 GCA_964408265.1 uncultured Syntrophorhabdaceae bacterium | reverse complement strand
TAGCTGTACCCTCCCCCACCGTCTTTGATCCGATCGTAATAGAGAGCGCCATCCCGCGTCACCTGCCTGTTGATCTTCCAGATGTCCTGGGCATAGTAACTCTGCTGGTAGGTGATGTTCGTGTTCCGGGCATCCAGACGGAACCCCGCGAAGGTGGACTGTGGTCCGGCATTCAGCCAGGGCAGTTGGTCGAAGGTATTGTCCCCCCAGTACTGGTTTGTGCCGGCGATGAACTGATGGCGGCCTATCTTGCCGAGATATTGGACCTGGGCCTGCCTATAGGGAATTTCGTAATCCGTGCTCACATCCCCCCTGTTGAAGGGAAAGACGAAGGGCAGAAAAGGCCGGTACATAATGAGCGTGGGTGACCTGAAGACATTGTCATAGTTCGTCCCGTCATTTGTAAGGCTCGATAGGTAAACGAGAAGGTTTGAATTGGGGGTGATCTGGCGGTTATACCCGAGTTCCAGCCTGGTGAGCTTGTTCGTCCTGTAGGTGAAGGGGTCGGGAAGGCGGCTGTAATCGTACCGGGGGTACCATCTGTCGCCTTTCTGGCTGTTAAGATAGGATGCGGCGAACATGAACTTATCGGCAGGAGTAGCATCCCATTTGACTATGCCGGCAAAGCTGGCTTCTCTCTCGTCGTTTGTGCGGTGCCAGCCGTCGGTATCGTAGTACTTGGTGCCCCCTGCAAAGGCAAGGTTGGCCTTCGGCAACCCACCATAGAGATAGAGTTCTCCTGTGCCACTCTTGAAGCTGCCGATGGCTCCTGAGGCGGTACCGCTTAAGGAAGGCTGTTCGAAGAAGGGAGTATACTCATTGAAACTGCTGAAGCTGTTCAGGTTGGCAGGCATGAGCATCCTTGCCAGGAGAGTCTCGTTGAAATAGATCCAGGACCGGTCTCCATCGTCGCGGACCGAACCGGCGAGAAAGAGATGGGCGGAGGAATTGTTGTAATCCTGCTTTATTGAGGCCATGGCTTTGTTCCTCGCCCACGCGGAAAGCCCCAGTTGATCGTACACCAGAGAGAGGTCCGCATTCTTCACCGCAAGATCCTGGTCCAGGAGGAACTTGGAGCGGTAGACTGCACGGTTTTCATTCAGGGCTATGGCATTGTTGAGAGAGGAGATGGCCTCGGTAGGCCTGTACTGATCCCGCAGGACGATGGCCTTGTAAAGTTCCGGGGTCGGATCGTTGGGATCGAGCTTGTGCGCAAAATTCAGGATATCCAGGGCCTGACTGAACCGCTTCACCTGGTAGAGCATCTTGGCCCAGTAGCTTAGGAAGATAGCCCGTTGCGGTTCAAGAAGCACCGCTGTCGTAATCTCTTCCAGGGCTGAGGCCACGTCGCCGAGCCGCATATATGCGATGCCTAACCCCATGTGAGGCTCCCCGAGAGAGGGGTCAAGGTCCATGGCCCTCCTGAAAATGGGAATGGACTCCTTTGTCTGCTGCCGGGCGAGAGCAATAAAACCCTTCAGGTTGTAAAGTTCCGCGTCCTCCGGCGAGATAGACTGCGCCTTGTCAATGAGCCTCCCGGCTTCATCCGTGTAACCTGCCCCAAATTTGAGACGGGCCAGGTTAGCGAGAACCTGCGGATTCGTCTCACCTCCGCTGTAAGCCCTCTCCAGCACTTCCATGGCACTGTCGAATTCAAATCCGGCCTGATAGGCATAGCTGAGCACGATCAAGGCAGATGTTGATTCAGGATCAAGTTCCAGCCCTTTTCGGGCTGCGGCAAGAGCCTCGGTCTTCTCACCGAGGGCAAGAGAGCCCAATGCCAGCATGCTCCAGGCAGGCGCATATCCAGGCTCCGTCCGGACGATCCCCTTGAGGAGGTTATAGGCGTCCCTGATTTGCCCGTCCATGAGGAGTTTGTAGGCGTCGAGAGTCTTGGCGTCCTTCACGGTCTTGGGATCGATGAATGGAGGTATGGCGATCGTCCATTGGACCGCGTCTACCGGCTTCAGAAGAATCCGCTTTCGGGGGGCTTGACCGGGACGGGCGAAGGCCTCTTCGCCGGCGCTGACCGTGACTGAACCGAATTCGTTGAAAGCCTCCGCACTTCCTTCCAGGAGGGAAACAGTGGTCGTCTGATCCTGTCCGATCTTCACCGTAAAGTCTGTGCCTCTCACTCCCATGGAGAGTGCAGGTGTATCGATGATCATGTTCGTCTCTTTATTCTTGTTGCGAAACCAGAGTTCTCCTTCCAGGGCTTTGTAAACTGACTTAGCCGACTTGTCCATTACAGTGGAGACCTTCCGGATACTATTCCAGCCTGCTTTGGCCACGACGTTTTCAAGGACGAGTTTAGAGTTTCGATGCATCTGGATGAGCGTCTCATCCTCCATAAGGATAGATGCCCTTCCATCGCTGCCGGTACGGGCCATATCGGCCCGCTCGACCATCCTGCCCGCAGAAGCCGCCTCCCAGACGTTCGTCCTCGCTGGAAAAACGTCAACCTTGCCTTTCGCTTTCACGAACCGACCCACCATGCTGTCATCCTGGGCGAGCAGGAATGAATTGGTGAAGAATGTGAGGAGCAGAATCAGTGCTGCGGCAACCAAGAACTTGTCCCATCTGATTCTACAGCCTGTCAGCGGATTAATCGGGGAATCCTCCTTTATCGATATTACTGGCTCCACTCAGTATCAACGGCTACCTTTATCCAGTACCCCTGCCCGGGGACAAATTCCGTGAGGTCAGCGAGCCATCCGGGCATGTAGCCCTTCCAGCCTGCACTATGGTCATAGCCCCAGATCAAACGGGGCGCCAGGGTACCGAGGGCCGCCTGGACGGGGGACGAACCTGTCCTGTTCCATCCTACGAGGTTCCATCCCGCCTTGAGTGATACGGCTGTGCGCATCTCCTGGCCCGTCACGGCCAGATTCCTCTGCTCCCTCATAAAGATCCAGTACCCTTTGCCCGGCATCATGGTGGCAAGATCGGAGACTTCACCCGGCCGATGCTTCTTCCATCCCCCATGGTCGTATGCCCAGACAATAGCGTAGGATCCGGCGATGCCCTGAAGTACCGTGGTGATGCTCCCGTCTGCCGGTTCTACAGGGAGCGAGATCAGACTCCAGCCCACGGGCAGATTGAAGGTGAAGGTTTGGGACACAACGGCAGGCGACATAGCGAGCGTTACCTTCGTCGCCTGATCGGCTACGACTGTCACATCCTGCAGGCTTGCAGCGGTGTAGTTCCCTGCGACGGCAGTAAGGTTCACCGTGCCCTGCTCCACGCAGAGTGTGAAAGTCCCATTTGCTTTGCTTATTGCGGTCCCAAGACCCGCCTGGATCAGGGCACCCGTTATTTTCGACATGTCGAGGTCACTCTGGATCAATCCCTGCACGGTGCCAACAGGCTCGGAGACGGGGCGGTACACCTTCAGGCTGTACCGGGTGGATTCCCCAAATACGGAAGGGTCGAATTGTCTGATCTTTATGTAGTAAACACCGTCCTTCGGTGCGGTCCAGTCGGTCAGTTCCTCCGCGCCGGGTCCGGTGTCATCGATGGGACCTTTGATCCTCGTGACGCCGTCACTGTCGTAGAGTTCGATGACCACATCGGCACGGCTTCCTGCATCATAGGTCCGTATTTCATAGACCCGTCCCGCAAGGGCATAGAACTTCACCCAGTCGGCGTCTGCCTGCTTGTGGAAGGTGTGCACCTGGGGTGAGGCGTCATTCAATGTAACGATGGCGGCTTTCACGAGGGTATCATCCTCTTCGTAAATGTCGGGACCAAGGGTCTGGGTAACCTTTGTTGCCATGGGGAGGGACATGTTGCCGTTCCCGTCTTTGGCGTAGATGGCAATATCGTAGGAGCCGTAGGCGGTGAACCCCTCATAGACTGCCTCGTACTGGCCGGATACCCCATTATAGGTGAGGTCGATGGTGGGGAGATCGGTGACGGGGGTAAAAGGATCGCTCCGGTAGGATGGCGGCGTGATAACTGCCCAAACCCTGCTGATGGTGCCCGTCGTGGTTACGTCTTTGGCCCAGAGGGGCGCCGATGCTTGGCCCGCAAGGGTCTGTTCCGGAGACACAGAGCCGATGAGGGGATCGTCTGCGCCCACGACGATGCCGTAACCGAGCGTATAATCAAGGGCTATTTTGCCGTCCGATTTCTCGTTCCCGATCCCGTTGCCGTTGTCATCGAGGAGGGGCGAATAACCATCCTTATTGTTGAGAAAGGACATGGCCC
>CAYOYU010000088.1:1930-8807 GCA_964408265.1 uncultured Syntrophorhabdaceae bacterium | reverse complement strand
TGAGCACACGGTTCCAAAAATAGCGAGAAAAGGAGATATCTCCATTGGACTGAAAGATGGCGGACTGGTCTTTTCCTGCGCTGGATATGAGGATCCGCTCCTTTCCCAAAAGGGGCTGCAATTCGGAAATAATGTTACCCGACTGACAGGCATCATAGATGACCGTCACCGCTCCGGGAAGGGTAGTCTGCAGATCGTCAAGCAGGTTCTTGAGGGTGGAGAAGGGCAGCGACTCTGTAGACGTGAGCCGGAAGCTCCCGTTGCCTCCATTCCCGATGAGATAGACGGCGAGGTCCTGGGTATCGGCAGACGCCCAACTCGAAACGGCGTAGGTGAGGTTGGAGAGAGAGGGAAGGACGTTCAGTTTGGCCACACCGGGCAGTGTGGCGGGGCTCATCAGGTAGATGTCATCGTCCGTGTAGCCCTGGTGTCTGAGGGCTTCGTATGCGAGCTTCGCGTTCATCTCGAAGGCTGGCCACAGGGGATCGGCCTGGGAACCCCCTGCAAGGATGACAGCCCTTCTCCGTAAGGGATTATCCACCGATACGCTGGTGAGGATGGGAATGGAGGTGTTGCCTGATACGTCTCTCGCGTATATGGCTATCTGGTATGTTCCGACTGTATTGAAGGAGCTGAATATACCTTCGTACCGACCATTCCCTACGGGCATCAACTCTATGGAGGGCAAGTCCTGAATAGCACCTATTGCGGTCCCTTGGTTATAATCAGGCGGTCTGATGACAGCCCAGACGCGGGAGACGCCGTCGGTGTCGGTTGCATTGGCATAAAGTAAAGTCGAATTCGCATTCGTAATGATCTTCGGAGTAGTGTAATCGTTGATAGAAGGGGCGCTCCCCTGGATAATCATTCCGTTGCCGATGTTGAGATCCTGCACCAGGGTAAAGTCCTCGGCTTCGTTGCCGGTGCCGTTCCCGTTGGCATCGAGGAGGGGGTGCTGGAGAGAGGTCGTGTAGGTCATGGCGTCCCTGGCAAGGATGAAGGCGTCTTTTATGTTGATCCCGTTGAAGATGTGGGTCCAGAAGTAGTTCGAAAAAGATATGGTTCCCTGGGTCAGAAAATAGGCCTCCTCGTGGGGGGAGGTGCTGGAGATGACGATCCTTTGTTTCCCCGCAGGGGGCTTCAAGGCGTCGACAAAGGTCCCCGATTCGCAGGCATCGTAGACGATGACGATCCTGCCGGAGATGGCGTTTTGCAGCGTATTGAGCCAGGATGCAAATCGGACAACCGAGAGGGTGTCGTTCCCGCTCATCCTGAAAGAGCCTTCCCCTCCGTGGTCGACGAGGTAGATGATGACGTCATCTGCGTCCATGGCCCAGTCTGTGATCGCAATCCCGAGGTTCGCGTTGGTGGCATCCCCTGCGACGTCGTCAAGAACTCCGTTACTGTCGAGATCGATATTGGCCGAGGTCAGGTAACGGATTCTGCCTTTGGTGTAGCCTTGGTGAGTCAGGGTGCGGTAGACGAAGTTGGCCGACATCTGAGTAGCGTCCCAGAGGTTGTTGCCTGCATAAGGGCCTCCCCCGGCAACGATGATAGCCTTGGGATTGTTATTCGCAACTACTTTACTGAATACCTGGATGTTCGATTTGGTCGTATCGGTGACATAAACCCTGTTTCGATTGTCTACCCCCAGCCCCATCGGGGACGCCAATTGGACCGGTGAACTGCCTGCTACCAGGTTTGCCGTTAATTCACCGTTGGGGCTAAATATTTGGATGCGCTTATTGCCGGTATCGGCCACGTACACAGAGCCGCTACTATCAATCGCTATACCGTGTGGTTCCTTAAGCTCCCAATCATAAGCCCCTTCACTTCCCCATTTTATCAGGAACTGGCCATCTGCGGTAAATTTCTGGATGCGATGGTTGAAGGTGTCGGCGACATAAACAGAGCCACTGCCGTCAACGGCTATGCCGTACGGTGCCTCAAACTGCCCGTCGTCGGTTCCTTCCGTTCCCCATTTCGTCAGGAACTGACCGTCTGCGGTAAATTTCTGGATGCGATGGTTGAAGGTGTCGGCGACATAAACAGAGCCACTGCCGTCAACGGCCATACCTTCCGGATAATAGAACTGCCCGTCAGCGGTTCCTTCCGTTCCCCATTTCGTCAGGAACTGACCGTCTGCGGTAAACTTCTGGATGCGATGGTTAGATGTATCGGCGGTATAGATATGGCCACTGCCATTTATGCCGATCCCGGTCGGTTCTCTGAACTGGCCGTCACCAGTCCCCTGGCTACCCCACTTCACCACGAACTGGCCGTCTGCGGTAAATTTCTGGATGCGATGGTTTGTGTAGTCAATGACGTAGACATAGTTATTACCGTCGATAGCTATATTCCGCGGGTAGTTGAATTGGCCATCACCAATGCCCTGGCTTCCCCACTTCGTCACGAACTGGCCGTCTGCGGTAAATTTCTGGATGCGATGGTTATACGTATCGGCAACGTATACGGAACCGTCGCTGCTTGTGGCTATACCATAGGGTTCGTTGAACTGTCCATCACCAATGCCCTGGCTTCCCCACTTCGTCACGAACTGGCCGTCTGCGGTAAATTTCTGAACGCGGCCGTTACCCCTATCGACTACATACACGGAGTCATCGTGGTCTATGGCTATACCCTCCGGATAGTAGAACTGACCGTTTTCACTGCCGAAACTCCCCCAGGTCGTGAGGAACTGACCGTCAGCGGTAAGCTTCTGGATCCGATCGTTGCCACTATCGGCAACATACGCGGAGCCGCTGCTATCTATTGCTATACCCTCCGGATAGTAGAACTGTCCGTTTTCACTGCCGAAACTCCCCCAGGTCGTGAGGAACTGACCGTCAGCGGTAAGCTTCTGGATACGATGGTTAAGATAGTCGGAAACATAAATGTACCCACTCCCATCGACAGCCATACCTGACGGACCATAAAATTGCCCGTTGGCACCGCCGGGTCCCCCCAAAGCCCCAACAAACTGACCATCCAGGGTCAACTTTTGAATACGATTGTCAAACATGTCCCCCACATAGAGGTAGCCCTGTTTGTCAGTACAAATGCCCTTTGCCTGCACAAAATACCACGGTTGTGACAGTGTGGGCCACGTGCGCTCATATCTGTAATAAGCCTGGTCTATTATGTACCGCTCTTCATGCACGAGCTCGGGGTTCCCCTCGCTGTCCACTGCATAATACTTGAGTGTGGTCGTCGAAGAAATGGGGATGGATCGAGTGTATAGCTGCCTTGTCTCGCTGGTTACCGGATCGGAGTTGTCGAGGGTAAACCAGATCGCAGTCCCTGTAGTAGTGAGGGTTACGTTTTGCGCTCCCATATAAACGCCACCTGGGATTGACGGTCTTGTGGCCGGAAGAATTGTGCCGATGAATGTTGCCGATACGCGCTTCTGCGAATCCATGATTATGGTGCATACCGGCATCGAATTGTTGCAGGCTTCACCGTCCCAGCCAGCAAAGACAGAACCGGCGCCGGGGACAGCCATGAGACTTACCAATGAACCGGAAGCATATCTCTCTGAGCATTTATTGCCGCATTCAATACCCGCGGGATTACTAATAACTGCTCCTGTTCCGATCCCGGATAGATTGACGGAAAGGGAGTAGGACGGTACCAAGGAGATATCTTGTAAAACAGCTTGCCCGCTCACCGCGTTCACGCTAAGGAGAGTCGTCAGATATCCCTCCGCTGATGCTTCAATCACATAAGATCCGGGAGGAATTGACATCAGAAAAGTCCCATCCGCTCCGGATAGTACGGTCTGTATTTTCAGACCCCCTTGGGTCCGCAAAGTGACTGTGGCCATTGTCACAGCCAGGTTTGAATCGCTGTCGATAACGTGTCCGTAGAGCACATCCGTCAAAACCATCGGGTTTCGACGGGAATCTGCTTCAGCGTTCGCAGAAAACCCGCAGACCAGTAACAACGCCGAAAGAAAAGCGGCAAACCCTCTAAGCATCCCGCTCATTCAGGTTCTCCTTCGCCTGCACATGAGCGTGGAAGAACTCTCTTCATCGACATCACTGACTCCACTCCGTATCAACGGCCACCTTTATCCAGTATCCCTGCCCGGGGGCGAAATCGGTCAGGCCCGTGAGCCATCCGGGCATGTAGCCCTTCCAGCCTGCACTATGGTCATAGCCCCAGATCAAACGGGGCGCCAGGGTACCGAGGGCCGCCTGGACGGGGGACGAACCTGTCCTGTTCCATCCTACGAGGTTCCATCCCGCCTTGAGTGATACGGCTGTGCGCATCTCCTGGCCCGTCACGGCCAGATTCCTCTGCTCCCTCATAAAGATCCAGTACCCTTTGCCCGGCATCATGGTGGCAAGATCGGAGACTTCACCCGGCCGATGCTTCTTCCATCCCCCATGGTCGTATGCCCAGACAATGAGATAGTCCCCGGAGATGTCGGCCAGGACCGAGGTGATATCCGGGGAGGAGGTGATGCGGGGGATCGAGATGAGGTTCCATCCCTGAACGAGTTGGATATTTACGGTCTTCTGTTCGGACACAGAGAAGGAGCCCTCGGCCCAGCTAATGCTCGCCAGTCCGTATTTGTCTACGGCACGTACCCTGAAATAGTAAGTGGCACCGTCACTAAGCGGCGGCGTGGTCCAGGAGGTTCCCTGCCCGGTTGCTCCGCCTATCTTCGGTGGCTGATAGGAAGAATCACCGTAGAGCTCGAATTCATAAGTCACGTCATCTCGGTCCGGATCAATCGCAGGGTTGACAGAAAGTGTGGGCTTCAACGTCAGCACCACACCCCCAGGTGCCGGGTTTTGTATGGTGGGCACAGACGGAGGGTCATTGGCCGTGTTCACGAAGAACGTAACCGTATCCATGTACGGACCACAGGCATTGCCGTCATCGCAGGCCTTCACCCTGTAGTAGTAGACCGTGTTGTCTCTCAGGGTGGAAGGCGTCCAGGAGGTAGACGAGATGGCAGCGGAAGTCTGCTTATTGGAGCTGTTGAAGGTGTTCACCGTATCGATCTCGAAGATGTAGGTAAGGTTCACGCTGTCAGGATCAGTTGCCGGGAGCACGGTGATGGGGGGCGCAAGGCTCGCCACTTCCGCACCTTGTACAGGTGAGGAGACCGAGGGCGCGCTGGGTGCATCGTTGGCGGTATTCACGACAAAGGAGGCAGAGGCCCAGTTCCCGGAATATGCCTCTTCATCCGTTGCCCTGCATCTCCAGTAGTAAGTGGCGTTCTCGTTCAGGGTCACCTCTGAGGTCCATGAGGTGGTCCCCCCTGGTCCCTGAGCAATGCCGGAGCGCTGCGCCACAATGGCAGTAAAGTTGGCATCGGAGGCAATCTGGAATTGATACGTAAGGGTATCCCCGTCAGGGTCAGAGGCATTGGTCACCGTGAGCGTCGGGGTGCGGCTTGGCACCTGGGTTCCAACCGCAGGTGAGCTTATCCCCGGAGCAGAGGGAAAGTCGTTTGCCGTATTCACGAAGAAGGAGGCTGTCGTCATGTAGGGACTGTTCGCGCTTCCGTCCGAAGCCTGGCTTCGCCAGTAGTAACGCGTATTGTCTGCCAGCGCAACGTTCACAGCCCAGGAAGCTATGTTACCCGATACTGTGCCGGTGCCTGAGGCGGCAAGAGTCCCGAAGCCCGAATCCAGGCTTACCTCGAAGAGATAGGTGAGGTTGTCTCCCTCGGCGTCGGATGAGGTATTGACCTCGAGGGTCGGGGTGCGGCTCGTGACGTCAGTGTTTGTGGCCGGCCGGGAGAGGGTTGGGGCGGTGGGAGCGGTATTTGCGGTTCTCCTAAAAGCAATGGGAGATGTACTTATGCTGTTGCCCGCTGTATCGGTGATGTTCCCTATGGTAAGAGAATACTGTGTCCCCGTGGATTGATGCGAGGTGGTGAGACGGTAGATATACGCAGAACCGGCAAGGAACTCCACGGCGGTTACCTGTATCCCGCTGACCCCGCCGGTGATGGTGTAGTTGGAGGGATTGGTTGCTGCTGCATCGTTCACCGGTTCACTGAAGGTGACCTCGAGGTGCGTGGGATCGGGGGCGGTGACCGTTGCGGTGGGTAACGTTGCATCGTAGATGATGAGCCCGTCAAGCCTCGATTCGCTGCCGGCCGCGGTACGGGCGGTGACGGTGAAGGCATTGTTCCCTGGAGCGAGGGTCGCCTGGACGCTCCAGGTGGTGTCCGTGGGATAGGTTGCAGCGCCTACCGTTGCCGCAGACGAAAAGTTGATTGTTATAGTGGTACCGGCCGCTCTCGTACCTGACAGGGTCTGGTTGGGCTGGTTGGTCGGGCTTGTGACGGGCCCCAGGGAAAGGCTTGAAGAAGGCGTGAGGGATATACTGAGCGGTCTGACTTCCGTGCATGAGGGATTGATCGGTAATGTGGATTCATTGAAGTTGGCCGAGGATACCTTCAATGTAGTTGCGATGCCGCCCTGTGATGCGCCCTGTGATGCACAGGTGTCAACAGTCAGGTTTTCCGGGTTGGGAATTGGAACCTGGTAGAGCCCGGTCGAACTGGATAGAGCCTGGACGGTATCCCCGAAGGCGATATTGGCGCTGGTGAGCAAGGAGGAATCGAGGTTGGAGTAAATCGCCAATTGAAGTACGGCCCCCCCGGTATGCTCGGGAGACGTGAAATGCCGGTACCATTTGAGATAAGGCGAGACCCTTCTTCCGCCTTTGCTGTCGATTGCCTCTACGTTCCACCAGTACGTATACCCCGAGTCGAAAAGCGGGTGTGTGCTGCCACCTTCGTAGCCGTAGACAAAAAGCATTTCCTCCCGGACCATATCAACGACTTTTATGGGTGCCGTCGTGTCCGGGTTATCGACATTGCCCCGGTAAATCCTCACGGTATAGGTAACAG
>CAYOYU010000088.1:0-1920 GCA_964408265.1 uncultured Syntrophorhabdaceae bacterium | reverse complement strand
CAGGGTCCCCATCCTGATCAATCGCCCTGTCCCACCTGAAGATCATGGTGCCCTGGTGTATCTGGTAGGGCACTTGTTCGGACTCACTGGGAGAGCACGTTGCGCAGACACCAGGCCAGATCGGGTTAAACTCGTTTGGTCGCCGATTTGATTCGGTATTTACATAGATTGTCCCTGAATGGGGTGGAGTGATGCGCCCATCCTCATCCTCAGCATAGTAGAAGAGTCGATAAGTACCGGGCACGGTGAGACCTCTGATCGTATACTGCCACTCTCCTGACTCATTCAGAGTGCCCGTGGAATAGCCCAAACCGAGCTCCATCTGCCCTGTCCCCTGTCCTGCGGACATGGAAAATGAAGGGTCCATCACCTCGACCCAGGACCTCGCGATGCGGGCGTTCAAGGTCGTGGTCGCCGAGACTGTCTTGCTGGAGCCAGTTCCCGGCTCCAGTGTATAAGCCTCCGTAACCCCGGTGATCCGCGCTGTGGTCGGATCGGCACCGTATCCCAGGGCCACCTTCGCCGCCCGTTCACCGTCGGCGCCGGTGTTCACTTTTTCGGCAATGGCGTCATCCACGACTTTGACCATTGCCTTTTCCCAGACGCCTACGTGGTCCCCGTTGTCGTCGAGGAGCGGTCTCTGATACGACATGACGAGCTTGCCCGATGCACTGTCAAATACATATGGAAAACGTTCCATGATGAGGGTCGTGTCCTGAGAGGATTTTGCGAAGGCATCCCTCAGGTTCGCTCCTTCTTCGAGATACCGGAAAAGGCCATAGACGAAGAAATCCCCGTAGACAGTGCCGGTGGCGTTGTCTGAGAGCCTTTCGGAGGGCCCCTGGATAGACCGTTCGTTGCCGGCGGTGCTCGTTATGATAGTCCGTCCCGATTTCGACAGGCCCGGCAGGAAACTTCCCGAATAGTTCGACCCCATCACGAGGATGATCTTTCTGGCAGGGTCGTCGCCCTCAAAGGAGGTCAGCCACCCGTTGAGATCCGCGGGAGAGACGTACTCCTCGTTGCCTTCATGGTCAATGTAGAATTTCTGTTCGGCCCCGGGTCCCACCAGTATGAGGTACAGGGGCTTTTCACCGGAATCACTTATTCGGCCTGCGGCCCACTCCGTTATGGCGGACTGGAGATTCTGCCTGGTAGGCAGGCCACCGAAGCCTGTGTGGCCTGGGCCTTCGGCAGTGAGGTACCGGATGTCTTCAGGCCTGAAATACCTCCGCAGCAGCCTCTGGTAAATATCGTCCAGGCTTGCTGTATAGGTTGTTCCCGAAGCACCCGTCTTGTTGCCCTGCGCAAGAATGGCATATCCCTGGACAGGGAGGACTTTTACGGTTATGTCCACGCTCCTCGATACGCCCCCGCCCACAGCATTCAGCCTGACCGTGTAGGAACCGTCGGTGGTGTTCCTTCCGGCAGCAAAATTGACGAATACCTTTGCGCCCTCGGCGGTGGGTGTCACGCTTGTGGAGGAGAGGTTCACCGAGGCATCCAGAGGGAGCGTTCCCACGTACTCCCAGGTGATGGTCACAGGCGAGTTGAATCCGGCCTTCGAGGTAAATTCGATGCCGAGACTGCCCGATGTGTTCACAACGGTGGTTATGCTGCCTCCGGAGATCATGAAGACCGACTTTTCGACGAACGTGGCAGTAACGCTCTTGTCTGCACCCATAAATATCGTACACCGGCCGGACGTGCTCCTGCAGTCCCCTGACCAGTCACCAAATGTGGAGTTCTCGTCAGGTATGTCTCCCGACCAGCCCGCAAATTCGGAGTTCTCGTCAGGTATTGCCTCAAGGCTTATCATGGAGTTCGCTTGCACGTTGGGGGTCGAGCAGACTGAGCCGCAGTCGATTCCGGCAGGAGAGCTGGTCACCCTGTTCTTCCCGGCGCCAGTCTTCGACACTG
>CAYOYU010000087.1:17412-18059 GCA_964408265.1 uncultured Syntrophorhabdaceae bacterium | reverse complement strand
GCCTTGACTGAGATACCCTCTATCGGCAGGAAGCCCGTGACCCCGGGCAGTATCTCCTTATGCCCACCCACATGGTGGCGACAACAACGAAAACGAGAAAGAGCGTTAAGGTCGGTCCGATAGCAAGACAGAGGTAGCTCATTCCTACAACAGGCAGAAGAATGAACCGAACAATCCCTCTCAGCATGTCCCTTTCCCTGATGATCTTTGCCGCTGGAGGCGATACCCGGTAGTACCAGTTGACGAAGGCTACTCCCTGGGAGTTCTTCATGAGGAACCGGTCCCTGAAGGCCCTGAGGATTGCCACGTACGGGTCAAAGTATGAACCGAAGGCCGCTGTTGCTATAAAACAGCCGTTGCCTCCCCCACCGCCGCTGCCGCTTCCGGCAGGTCCCGTTATGTCAGGGGCCGCTATGGAGGGTTCTTCGGAAGGGGGCGGAGCCGAGGCGTCCATGACGGTGACCTCCAGGCTTGCTTTGAGGCCCTCCTCCGAGACGGTAATGGCCGTTACCTTCACGTTGCTGTTCATCCCGTTGTAGAGTTTGCTGCCCGGGTTCGATGTGTCTGTGAAGGAGGTGTTGCCTGTGGTACCGGGAAAAGGATCTCCACCGTCTCCATAATTCCCCGATGCTTTCCTCTGCTCCAGG
>CAYOYU010000087.1:0-17402 GCA_964408265.1 uncultured Syntrophorhabdaceae bacterium | reverse complement strand
GGTGCCATCGTCCGTCAGCCTGCTGGAGGGCCACCCCATAACGCTGTACACTGCAGGAAGTCCCGTTATTACAGGGATAATTATTTACCGTATTGGCCTCGTAACGGTTCTTGACCGTATTCCCATCAATACGCCAGATGAGGAGTCCCGTCCCTGCCAGCCCCCAGTCAAATCCCCGGTACTGTCTGTTCTCGACAAGGAAGTATTCTCCCGAGTTCCAGGTCCCGGGAAGAAGCTGATAGATTGTGGCCGACTCTTCCACGGCAGGGATGGTTACGTTTGTAATCGGTGAGGTAACCTGTATCGGTGTTACCCATCCCAGAAAGTATTTGCTCCAGGCATCGAAGTGTGATGGTGAATCCCCTTCTCTCGATTTCCTGTTGCTTTCACCGTTGGCCATCACCGACCAGATGCCGATGCCTGTAGTCACATAGCTTGTGTCATAGAGGTCGGGCAGGCCGAGGGCGTGTCCGTACTCATGGGCAAAGGTGCCGATGGTGGCTGCCTTTCCGTCCGCTTCCAGTTCCGTCTGGACCGTATACTGTTTCACCTTGATGAACCCGCCTGAGGCGCAGGCCGATTTCGTGGTGTAGGGAGGGTTGAGGTCGCTCTGTCTCGGGAAGATATCGTTCAGCACCTTGGTGGAACTCTGCGGTCTCCCCTGGAATATGAAGGCTACCGTGTCCACGTAGCAGTCTCTGTCCTGGTCATAGGGGGCAAAGTCGAAGCCGGCGGTACGCCTGTCCAGGGCTGTCACCGCGGCAAGGACCGCATCGGGCAGGTGTACATCGATATTGGACGGATCGTTCGGGTCATCGGCGCCATAATAATCGTGTGTGTTCGGTGCGGTCCACCAGTCCTGGATTCCCGCCGGGCCGGAAGTCAGGGTAAGTCTTCCGTAGGAATTTTCAAGGTAATAGTCTGTGAGGCTGCTGTTGTTTCTTTTGAAGAATATGTCCTCCAGTTCCTGCTTCGCGATAATGGGGGCTTTGTCGCTGAAACTGACGGGAAGGACGAGGATGTAGTTCGTGCCGGTCTTTGCCATCATGGGCGTTCTGGCCGCGGCACCATCGTCTGCAAGGGGCTGCCCCCTCCGGGTCCGTTTCTCATGAATCGCCAGAAGGGCCCGGCCTGTGGGCCGCAGGTGCCTATCCGTACCTGCCGGGGGGTTGGACTTCCCCACAAGGCCCGGGGATGGCATGAGTGCCCCTTCTGCACCCTGGACCGCATAGGCCCAATTCTGTGAAAGAGGGTCGAAGAGGATGCTGTAGCCATCTTCCGATTCCCACCCCGCGTAGAACTCGTCCCCCCACTGCCGCGCCTGAAAAGAGAATCCGTCGGGCTGGGTCAGGGTGTGGAGTTCCGAGGAAGCGGGCCTGGCACGGGCAATGAGGGGGAGAACGAAAAGCAGAAGTATCACTATGATCGGGTAGAACCAGTATCTTCCGCACATAATCCTTCTTCTCCTGTCCGTTCCCATCTTTCTATCTCATTATCCTACACGAATAGGTTCGGCAGGGATACTAATTCTTTCCGCGTCACAGACCTTTTCGGGAAAGTTTCCGGCAGCGTGAACCGATCCAGGCGCAGGGTCTAAAGAAGAGCACCTCCCCCATCCGGATCTATGCAGCGGCGCGAAGGTGGGATTCGGTCTCTTGCACGAATTGCTTGCTAACCAAGCTGCTTTCACGCTAATAATATGTGGAAAGGTAATGCAGAATGAACATTCTCATTGTCGATGACGAACCGCAGAACCTGACTCTTTTTGAAGCAATCCTGAAGTTGGACGACTATGGCGTAACCTCTGCACAAAACGGCGTTGAGGCTCTAGCCCTGCTCAGAGAGAATCCCATTGACCTCATTATCTCTGATATCCTCATGCCTGAGATGGACGGTTTTCAGCTTCTCCGGGAGTGTAAGAAGGATCCTGCATTGAAGGAGATACCCTTTGCCTTTTGCACCGCCACTTACACGGAGCCAAAGGACAGGGAATTTGCCATGAGTCTGGGGGTGGATCGTTTTCTCATGAAACCGCTGGAGCCGAAACTGCTTCTCTTGGTGGTAAGAGAGATGCTCTCTGAGATTCCACGGACCGCTGCTGCCAAACCGGAGATCTCCCCTGAAGACGAAACTACCTATCTGGTGGAGCACAGGAATCGTCTCATCAAACAGTTGGAAAAGGAGATGACGAACCTTGAATCCACGAACAGGGAGTTGAAAGAATCAGAGAGAAGATATCGCAGTATCTTTGAAAACGCGAAGGAAGGAATTTTTCAGGCCACCCCCGATGGGCGTTACCGGAGCGTAAACCCTTCTTTTGCCAGGATGTTCGGCTTCGATTCCCCTCAGGAGATGGTGCGGAGTATTACGGACACAGGGGGGCAGCTTTATGTAAATCGCGGGGACAGGGAGGAATTGAAACGGCTCCTCGATGAACAGGGAAGTGTGGCAGGATTTGAAGTTCAAGTCTACCGGAAGGACAGGAGCATCTTCTGGGTATCTATCAACGCCCATGCTGTTCGTGGTCCGGACGGTACTCCACTTTACTGGGAAGGGACGAACGAGGATATTACGGCACGTAAAGAGACGGAACTGGCACTCCAGAAGAGCGAGGAGAAATATCGTTCCATCTTCGAGAATGCTGTTGAAGGTATGTTCGAGACTCTTCCCGAAGGCAGATTTATCAGTGTAAATCCTGCAATGGCCCATATGCACGGGTTTGGATCCCCTGAAGAGATGATGACGGCAATAACCGATATCGGCAGACAGCTCTTTGTGAACCCTGAAGACAGAAGAAGGTATCGGAAGATACTCGAAGAAGACGGTGTGGTAAGCGATTTTGAAGCGAAGGTATGCAGGAAAGACGGTGGCGTCATATGGGCCTCAACCAGCGCTCGTGCACTTGTGGACGATGCGGGGAAGATAGTCCGTTTTGCCGGCACCACCGAGGATATTACCGCCCGCAAGGTAGCCGAAGAACAGCTTAAACTGGAGAGACAGAAGTTCTCTATCCTCTCCGAGAATGTGCCTTTCGGAATGGTCATGATAGACAGGGAAGGGAATTTCATCTATACCAACCCCAAGTTCAGAGAGATTTTCAGCTATGACCTGTCAGATATTCCTGATGGAAGGACCTGGTTCCGGAAGGTCTATCCTGACGCGGAGAAGAGGCGTGCTGTCATCGCCCGATGGCTGTCAGACCTGGAGGGGGCAGTAACCGGCCTGCAGAGGTCGGCTGTATTTGCAGTCACCTGTGGGGACGGGACGGAAAAGATCATCAATTTCATAACGGTACAGTTGGAGGCGGGAATACAACTGACCAGCTGTGAGGACATTACCGCCCGGGTCCTTGCCGAGAAATCCCTTCAACAGACTATGGAGAAGCTGAGAAGGAGCCTGGTCGGCACTATTCAGGCAATATCCCTCATCGTCGAGACGAGGGATCCTTATACCGCAGGCCACCAGAAAAGGGTTTCAAGCCTTGCCCGCACCATCGCGCAGGAGATGGGGCTCCCCAGGGATGCCGTGGATAACATCAGGATGGCGGGTGCTATCCATGATATCGGGAAGCTGTCCGTTCCGGCGGAGATATTGAGCAAACCCACCAGACTGAATGAAATTGAGATGAGCCTTATAAAGGTCCACCCTCAAACAGGTTACGACATACTAAAAGATGCAGAGCTGCCAAGCCCTGTTGCAGAAATAGTTCTTCAGCACCACGAGTCCCTCGACGGCTCCGGATATCCCCAGGGGCTTAAAGATGGCGAAATCCTTTTGGAGGCCCGGATCGTCTCTGTGGCCGACGTGGTGGAAGCCATCGCCTCTCACCGTCCCTACAGGCCTGCCCTCGGCATAGAGATGGCCCTTGAGGAGATAGAGAAGAACAAGGGGAGGCTCTATGATGCAGAAGTTGTAGGGGTCTGCCTGAAGTTGTTCCGGGAGAAGGGATTCAGTTTCGGACGCTGAGTTCTTCGGTCTCGGTCAACCGTGCGCCGGGGTCCGTTACTCCGGAGAGGGTTCGTTACAGACGATCTCTTACCGGATAACCTTGAGTCCGGAATCGCCTGTGGAGTCAGCTTCTTCCGGCTCGCCCAAGGCACGGTAGAGCGTCTTCCGGGAAATGCCGAGAAGCCGAGCGGCTTTGCTTTTGTTCCCGCCCACGGACCGCAGGACCGACCGCACGTGTTCCCGTTCCACCTCTGAGAGGACGGTGAGTGTCCCTTGGTAGAACCCGGTGCTGTCTGCATCGCCTCCCGCAGATATCTCTCCCATGCTTTTGGGCAGGTCCCCTGTCTTTATCTCGTCCCTGTTCCCGGAGATCAAGACGATCCGTTCCAGGGCATTTGCAAGCTCCCGTACATTCCCGGGCCAGGGATATTCCATGAGAATCTCTATGGCAGCCCGGGTGATCTTCTTCTTTCTGCCACCCCTGGCCAGCTTGTGGAGGAAATAGTCGACGAGGAGGGGAATATCCTGCTTTCGTTCCCGGAGAGGCGGAACCACGATGACGGAGCCCTTCAGCTTCTCAAATAGGTCTTTTCGGAAGTTCTTTTCCTTCACCTCGTCCTCGAGGTTCTTGTTTGTGGCGAATATGAAACGAACGTCCACGGCCGTCTCCCGCGTTTCTCCCACCCTGCGGAATGTGCCCGTTTCCAGGACTCGCAAAATTTTCTCCTGGAGCTATATGTCAAGGTCATCCACCTCATCCATGACGAGGGTCCCTGAGTCGGCTATCTTCAAAAGCCCCAGATTATCCGTTCCTGTCCCGCCGTGTGCCCCCTTCTTTTGACCGAAGAGTTCGCTTTCCAGGGAACGTTCTGTCGGCGTACCAGGGTAGAGGGCCACGAAGGGATTTGCCGACCGGCGGCTCAAGGCGTGTATGGCCCGGGCTATGAGTTCTTTGCCTGTGCCTGTTTCACCAAGGATCAGCACGGGCTGCTCTGACCGGGCCATTACGGAGATGAGCCTCTGCACCTCTCTTATGGAGGGGCTGTCGCCGATAAGAGCATCGTGGGCGTGGACCCTCTTCAGCAGCCCCTGGAGGGCAATGTTCTTCTCCTCCAGCAGTTTGCGTTCGTTCACCCGATGGGTCGACTCCTCGATGATGCAGAGGAGCCCTTCAACCTGACCATCCTTTCCCCTCATCGGGACACCCTTGAAGTCTATGTAGTGCGGCCTGTCGCCTCTGTAGGTGTTGAAGAGGAAATCCTGGAGGTGAAAAGCCTCGCCCTTGAGTCCCCGCTTGATATGGCGGGCGAGACCGCATTTGATGGTGTAGGGGTTCTGCAACCAGTTGAATCCGATCAACTTTGCTTCTGCCTCCAGTCCGAGCCCCGAAATGGTGGCGAGAGCCGGATTTACGCTGGTGAATGCGCCGTTGGCGTCCAGGGTGAAGATGGCTACGGGCGCGTTGCTGATGATGGCGTCACTGAATTCACTTAGCCGTCCGATTTCCTCTGCGGCTTTCTTCTGTGCCGTAATTTCCTGTGCCGTTTCGACAACGTATGAGAATTCCGGGTTTCCTGGGGACCGAAGGGGTGTGGCAGTGAGCAGATAATGGCGGTTCTTGCCTCTCCATTCCAGAGCGCATTCCAGGCGTTCCGCTTTGCCGCTTGCGAAAGTCCTGAGTACCGGGCAGTTTTCGCAGGGTTCGCTCCTGCCCAGAATGGCCCGGTAGCACTCCTTCCCGCTCCTTGAGTCATCTGCGGAGAGTACCTTGGACCCTTTCAGGTTGATGGGTTGTATGCGAAGGTTCCTGTCCAGGACGTAAATCCCGGCATCAATAGAATCGACTATGGACCGGAGTATCGTGAGACTTTCGGAAAGGGCTAATTCCATCTTGCCTCCTTTACAGTTCTATTCTCGCAATTTCCCGGATTATATCAACTGTCCCAAAAGTATACATAATTACGTAAGAGAGGTCAATAAAAGAAAATAAATAAATACTATTGACCTGCTAAATCCTTCGTGATAACTTAAAAGCGTGTCAAGAATACCCACATTGATGACTAAAACAGAAGTTAATCAGGATGGTGATATGCCAGAAAGTATTGAAATCATTGTAAATAAACAGTATACGGTATCTGGATACTGTAGCATTTGGATACACATGGAACAGTTAGGATTCAGGAATTGTTCCTATCTCAGACCGAAAAGAGTGTACTCAGGAGACTACAGCCGCAAAAATAGCATGTTATTTCAAGACCTTACTGGTTCATCATCAGCGATGAGCCTTTGTGGCACGACAATTGCCATGGCAAAAGGAGAACAGAACGATGCAAACGGGAGGAAACATGGATAGTGACAAGAGACTTCAGACAACCGGTGGCAGCAAAGTGATTACGGCAACTCAGGCAGCGGAACTGATCAAGGACGGGAATACGGTTGCTGCAGTTACCTTTGGTCTTGCGGGCTGGGCCGAAGAGGTTGGGCTTGCCGTTCGCGACCGCTACCTCAAGGAAGGACACCCGAAGGGTATTACCTTTGTCCATGCTGCAGGCGTGGGAGACTGGGTATCACGGGGCGCGGGCGCATGGGCGGAAAAGGGTATGGAAGGCATGGTGAAGAAGATCCTCACATCCCACATAGGCTCTGAGCCCCAAATGGCAAAGGCCGTAGAGGAAGGAAAGATGGAATGCTACTTCTGGCCCCTCGGCGTCATGTGCCAGTGGTACACCGAAATTGCACGCCGTTCACCCGGCCTTTTGAGCAAGACAGGACTGGGCACCTTCATTGATCCCCGGCTGGAAGGTGGAAAGGTGAACAGCATCAGTAAGGATGATCTCATAAAGGTCGTGGAACTTGAAGGCGAGGAATGGCTCTTCTATAAGGTCATGCCCCTGGACGTGGTCCTCATCAGGGGCACCACGGCCGATGAGAAGGGTAACATCACTTTCGAAAAAGAAGCAATTGCGCTGGAGGCGCTGCCGGCAGCACAGGCGGCAAAAGCGAGCGGCGGTATCGTGATCGCCCAGGTGGAGAACCTGGCCAAGGCCGGGACGCTGCATCCGCAGCATGTAAGGGTGCCGGGCGTCTGCGTCGACTACATCGTGGTGGCGGAGAAGCCGCAGATGCAGACCATGGGTACCCAGTACAAGGCCGCCCTTGCGGGCCACATCAAAGTGCCCGAGTCGAGCATTCCGCCCATGGTTTTCGATGAACGCAAGATCATTGCCCGCCGGGCTGCAATGGAACTGGTGCCTGGACCCGTCAACGTGGGAATAGGCATTCCCCAGGGCATAGCCAACGTTGTTGCCGAGGAAGGATGCAGCCACCTTTTGACCCTTATTTCCGAATCGGGCAATATCGGCGGGCTCCCCGGCGTCTTCCAGGAATTCGGCGCCCATTACAACGGCGAAGCAATGGTTCAGCAGGACCATCATTTCAACTGGTTTGACGGCGGTGGTCTCACCATGGCTTTTACCGGACTGGGACAAACCGACAAGGAAGGCAATATCAACGCGGGCAAGTTCGGTACCAGGCCCATGGGGCCCGGTGGCTTTATCAATACCACCCAGCACGCCAAGAAGGTCGTATTCGCCGGGACATTCACTGCCGGCGACCTGGAAGTAAAGGCGGAGAACGGTACCCTGACCATAGTCAAAGAGGGTAAGACGAAGAAATTTCTTGACAGAGTCGAGCAGATCGCCTTCAGCGGAAATTATGCCTGGAAAGTCGGCCAGCGGGCTGTCTATGTGACGGAACGGGCAGTCTTCGAACGTTGTGCCGAAGGGCTCATGCTCACCGAAATCGCGCCGGGCGTTGATCTCGAGAAAGACGTGCTGGCCCATATGGATTTCAAGCCCATCATCTCCCCGGACCTCAAACTCATGCCCGAAGGCATCTTCAACCCCCAGTGGGGCGGCCTGAGGAGCGAGCTCGAGGGTGACCTCTCATTCGGCGAAGATGAGAGAAAGCTCTACAGGGTCGCTTAATAAGGGGGGGCACAGAGGATTCGTGCCGTCCTCTAAGCGGTGATAGAGACAAAGAAATACCTCAGCAGTGAAAGAACGTTAATTTCGAGGAGGAGTCAGAAATGGCAGCAGCACCAGCGAATTCAAACGGAAGCAAAACGATAAGCATCACAGAGGTTTTTGATAACAGCAAATTTACGACCTATCAGTTCGGGGTCTGTTTTCTCTGTTTCCTGGTAACATTTCTCGACGGTTTTGATTTGACCGTCATCGGTGTGGCACTGCCCAAGCTTGCGGCTTTTCTGAAGGCCAAACCGAGCTCGCTCGGCATCGCCCTGGCAGCGGGACAGTTCGGACCGCTTATAGGCGCAATCGTCCTGGGCTCACTGGCTGATAAATGGGGGCGCAAATGGATGCTCTGTTTCTCTGCCATGATTTTTGGAGTCTTTACTGTGATGACGGCATTCATTACCAGCGTTGAGCAACTGGCCCTTTACCGTTTCCTTGCCGGCCTCGGGCTGGGCGGGGCCGTACCGAACGCACTGGCATTCGGTAGCGAATACGCACCGAGCCGTATGCGTTCAACCCTTACCACCTGCATGTATGCCGGTATGTCCGGAGGAGCCACGGCGGGTTCCCTGGCTGCAGTATTCCTTCTTCCCTACTATGACTGGCAGTCGCTTTTCTTGGTTGGCGGTATCGCGCCCATCGCCATCGGCATCCTGGTTGCGGTGGCCCTCCCGGAGTCCCTTGAATTTCTCGCGAGAAAAGGCAAAGCCGAGAACAGAATTCGCACGATCATCGGCAAAATTGCCCCGGACCTGGCCAAAGATAAAGCTGTCCAATTCATACCGACCGGCGCGAAACTGAAGGGAATTCCCGTGAAGCACCTTTTTGCCGACGGCCGCGCTATCATTACGGTCCTCCTCTGGATCTCCCTTATCGGGGCCCTCTATTCCCTATGGGTGCTGACTTCATGGGCTCCTACGCTTCTCCACAAGACCGGGGCAACCGTCCGGCAGTACAGCCTGGCTTTTGCATGTCTTCATTTCGGCGCCTTTCTGGCCACGGTCTCCATCGGCCGGTTCATGGATAAATTCAACCCCTTCTGGGTACTCACCATCGGCTTCACCACAGGGTTTGTATGTCTCTCGGCATTCGGGTTTTTCGCCGGTGGTTCATTCCTGGTCATAGCCGCCTTATCGGTGCTCTGTGGAATGTTCATAAACGGGAGCAACGCGGGCCTTCTGGCCGTGGCCACCATTTCCTATCCTCCTGCCATAAGGGGTTCGGGGATTGGCTGGGCATATGCGGTGGCAAAGGTCGGCGCAATGCTGGCACCGGCTGTCGGAGGCGTTATGCTGAGCATGAACTGGAGCACCGCCAGCATCTGCTACGTAAATGCTCTCGTGGGCCTCTTCGTCGCAGGGTTTGTGCTTATTCTGAAACGGCGTGTTACGGCTTCAGAAAGAGAGACTGCCCAGAAAGCAGTTGACTATGATGATATGAACGTGAGCGAGGCAGAAGTTGCTTAGACGGAGCTTAAAGCTCGCTAGCCGGTCCACTACACCGGGCCGCAGGCGGAAACGAGCTGACTGCTCAATAGAGATAGAACAATTACATGGAGGTACCAAATGAAGATCGCAGTTGAGCAACAACAGACCATCCTGCAGGATGTCCGGGAAGAGGCTTCAACGAAGCCGGTACTGGACCTGGCACGAAAAAAAGAGACAAAGAAAGCCGCCCCGAAAGAGGGCAGGATCATAGAGCCGTTCACGTGGTGGACTCCGGAGCAGGTCGCCTTTGCCGAAGAGATGGAGGACTTTGCAAACAGCATCAGGGCCCGTGACTGGGAGACCCGGTGGACCAGAGAATTCCCATGGGACATCTTCGAGAAGATCGGAGAGAAGGGGTACTCCGGCGCCGCAGTGCCCAAGGAGTACGGCGGACTGGGTTTAGGCTGTACCGGCGCCTGCATCGCCACAGAGGCCTTTGGCGGTATGCCGGGGATCTGCCGGGTCTTCGGCGGCAACATGCTCGGCGGCCTCCACCAACTCCTGGGCCACGGCACCGAAGAGCAGAAGAAGAAGTACCTCCCCCGAATCGTGCGCGGCGAAATAGGTGCTATCGTCATCACCGAGCCGGTGGTCGGTACCGATGCGGCCAACATCTCCCTGGAAGCGAAACGGGAAGGTGACGTCTACGTTCTGAACGGAAAGAAGCGGTTCATCGTCTCCGCAGGCGTGGCGAAGAGGTACATGGTCTATGCCCGGACCACGAATGATCCGGAGCTCATCAAAAGACACAAACACCTGAGTGCCTTCATCCTGGAGAAACCGGCAAAGGGTTTCTCCGTGGAAAAGATAAATGACCTTATAGGGTTCAGCAATATTCAGAACGGGGTCCTCGACTTCGACGACGTCGAGATCCCTGTGGAGAACAGGATCGGTAACGAGGGCGACGGATGGGCAGTCATGACGGGCGGGCTCAACTTCGAACGGACCATCATTTCTGCCCAGGCCATGGGCTGGATGAGTGAACTCATTAAAACCGCCGTGCCTTATACCCAGCGGAGGGTCCAGTTCGGTCGTCCCACAATCGACATGCCCACGAACCAGTTCAAGATCGCCGACCTCGTGGTGAAAAGAAGAGCGAGCAGGCTTTTCACCTACCATACCGCCTACATGTGGGACTTGGGGCGTGACACCACCATCGACTCCAACGTCATCAAGGTCTTCAACCTGGATTGTGCCACACAGACGAGCCTCGACGCCATCCAGCTCATCGGCGGCGACGGTACCACCCACTTCTATCCTCTGGAGGAGATCATGCAGGTCGCAAAGGTGGACTCAATCTCCGGCGGGAGTATGGAAGCTTGCAGAATGGTCATCTTCAGGACCGCCATGAAGCAGCTCAACGGGCAGATCTCCTGGCGGCGCAGGGTACCGAGCCCCGAGACGGGTGTGCCCATCCCGGCAAACGGGAACAGCGCGAAGGAGACCTCTGCCGATGCGGATAAGGTACTCAAGATCCTTGCCGAAGACTACAGGGTGAACCCCGGTCTCCATATGACGAAAGATGACATAAAGGAAGCCATCGAAGTTGACGACGAAACACTGGACAGCCTCCTTGTCTCCCTCGAAAAGGACGAACTGGTCTGGCTCATCCGGACAAAGAAAGGGATAGAACTGGCAAAGGCCTCATACAAGGGCCTCAAAAAAGCCAACCCGAAAGAGCACTACCGGTGGTATCCTTCCTTCATCACTGAAGGAAGCGACCGGATCTTCTAACGACAACCCCCCCCCAAAAAACCAACCCAACAAGGCCGGTTGCCCGAAAGGGCAGCCGGCCTGCCATCTCCATCCTCTTCCTTGGCCCTCCTCGTTCCACTGAGAAGACATCGATAGGTCCAGTATCCAACGATCCCCGTGAAGGCAGACATCCCGCTCTTGAGCCTGCCGGGCGGGCAAAAGTGGGGACGGTACACGAACCTGCGAGTGTGCACTATATTAATGGGTAAGGCTCTGTCATCGGAGGGACACCGGGTACCGGGGTGTTTAAGGTGACGGATTCGAGGATGAGTCTATGGAGGGCCCTAAGAAAATGGCACCGGGGGAGTCGCACCGGAAGAGACCGAACACCGCGGCCACGCCGAGACATGCGGACCATTACTGCAGAGACCTTGAAACCACGCCGAGGCCGGCACTAGGCAGAACCCTGGTAACGGGGGTTACCGGCTACATCGGCGGGCCGCTCGTGCCTGAACTGCTCGAGCGTGGATACGAAGTGCGGGTCATGGTGCGGGCCTATTCGCCCGAACATGAGGATCGGTGGCCCGGTGCCCAGGTGGTCACCGCCGACGCGCTGGACCAGGAGAGTCTCGTTGCTGCGCTGGAGGGGGTCCACACCGCCTACTACCTTATCCACTCTCTCCTGTGCGGCCCGAAACGCTTTGCCCAGCTCGACATAGAGGCGGCAAGGAATTTCAGGACGGCAGCTGATCGGAACGGGGTGAGCAGGATCATCTACCTCGGCGGCCTGGGTGACCGCCAGTCGAGGCTCTCGGAACATCTCAGGAGCAGGCAGGCAGTCTCCGAAGAGTTGAGCAGAGGATCGGCGTTACTCACGTCGCTCAGGGCTGCCATCATCATAGGATCCGGCAGCGCCTCCTTTGAACTGATGGAACACCTCGTGAGAGGTCTTCCAGTCATCTTCTTGCCTCCCTGGGCCAACACCAAATGCCAGCCCATAGGCATTCGCAACGTTGTCATGTACCTCGTAGGGGTCCTCGAAACGAGCTCAACGGCGGGCTTTTCTTATGATATCGGCGGTCCCGATATCCTGAGCTATCATGATATGTTGAAGATATTTTCCGATGTTCTCGGACTGATAAGGCTCTTTCGGCCTTTTTTCTTCTCCAACATCCGGATTGTCTCCTATCTTTCGAGCCTGGCCACGCCCGTTCCCCATCCGATTATCCGGTGCCTCCTGGAAAGCACGGCAAACACCGTGGTCTGTGAAAACAACGACATACGGGATATCATCAGGATCAGCCTGCTCACATATAGGGAAGCGGTTGTCCGCGCCCTTTCGAGAGAGGACCAGGACCGGGTGTACACGAGATGGTCCGACGCCTATCCTCCTGCCCACGAGCTTGCCATGAAGCTTACCGCGGTGGACCAGATGAGCCTGTACACCAAGACGATATCAATATCCACCGACAAATCTTCTGAAGCCCTCTTCAGCTCGATCTGCCGGGTGGGCGGCAAGGAAGGCTGGTTCAACCTGAACTGGCTTTGGAAGGCGAGAGGCATGGTAGACAGGATACTCATGGGTGTGGGGACCGTCAGGGGCCGCCGCAGCCCGACTTTCCTGCGGGTCAACGATGTCATCGATTTCTGGCGTGTAGAGGATATGCGGCCTGGCGAACGCCTGCTCCTCCGTGCCGAAATGAAACTCCCCGGCCGGGCATGGCTGGAATTCTCCATCGACGTCGGAACTGACGGGAAGAGACAGCTCACGGTGACCGCCTACTATCAACCTTTTGGGTTCTGGGGCAGGATCTACTGGTATGCAGCTATTCCGCTCCATATATTCATATTTCAGGACCTCATCGCGAAGATTGAGGAGCGCATTATTGATTCAGGCGAGAGGATGTGAAGCCGAAGCCGGACCTTCTGTCTGAGGTCAGGTCGTTGCCGGTAGAGGCCCTGGGGCTTTGAATGCAGGGCAGGAGGTGTTGCCAAAAGAACTTGACTCAGGGGCAACCATCCCATATGCTGTCATAACAACTTACCGGCATCGGGACTAGATGGCAATAAGCGACGTTTACTTACAGGATCTTTTGAGCCAGGTCATTGCCAACCCAACGGCGCCCATCGTCTGGCATAAACTCCGTGCAGCCTGCCTATCTGCAGATGAAGAAAGGCTGGTGGGAGTGGTCGGAAAGATTCTCTCCGGGACACCCCCTGACGGACCGGCAGGTTTGCTCAGGGCCACATTCCTCTCCTCACTCACGGAGGATGGGAAATACCTCCGGGAAGCAGCTGCCCTTCTGCGCGAAATAACCCCCTTTAACATGGACCGGCTGATCACGTTCTGCATCTATGGCTGGGCGCAGGGACTCCTGAGAGGCAACGGGCGGGCAACGTTCCTCTCCAAGCTGCTTCTCGCCGACGTGCCGGGTCTTGTGGCTGAGGCAGGAGAGTACCTTGAAAAACAGATTCCAATATCTTTGCCGCGGAGAGAGATTTCCGGTCTGCGAAAAGTAGCGATTCTATCTCCCCAGTTGAGCGCTGTTGAGCATGCGCCGACTCTCCTTGCCATACACCATGCACAGATGCTCATCGACAATGGCCTGTCGGTTCAGCTTTTCGCCACGCAGGAGCTGCAGCCTCCTGAATTCAGGAGTTACCTGGGAGGGGGCGAACATTTTGCCCAGCAGCCGCCCTTTGATCCTCTTGGCTGGAAAAGCCAGTCAGTCAGCGAATTCAGGTACCATGTGTGCAACAACAATTTTTCCCTCATGGCGAGGTACGGGGACATGCTCCGGTTCCTGAGTGAATACGACCCCGACCTGATTCTCTTTGTGGGATTCTTTTCCCCTCTCCTCTCTACCCTTTTCCGGCAGCGTCCCGTGGTGGGACTTTCCGTCCATACGCTGCCCCCTGTGGGGCCCGTGGATATATGGCTTTCCGCAGACCGGGGGGTCTACGATCCTTCGGGCTATGCCTGGTCGCTCCATTTCCGTCCACCCGAAAAATGGCACTACCCTTACCGGATCAAGCTGAGAAATACGGAAAGCCGGATCAGCCGCAGGGGGCTCGGGTTAAAAGAAGACGGGGTGGTCCTTGTCACCGTGGGGGATCGGCTTGAGGACGATATTAAGGGTGATTGGGCCGCTTCGATGGCATCTTTTCTGAGAGAGAACAAGAAGGTCCAATGGCTGCTGGTAGGAGATAAAGGGATAGTCCCCCAGGTTCTTCAAAAGGAGGAACTTCAATCGGTTCGGGCTGTCCCCCATAGTCCCGATGAACGGGCTATCTTTTGCTGTTGCCAGATCTATGTGAACCCACCGCGGATGGGCGGGGGATTCAGCGTTGCTACCGCCATGGCTGAAGGTCTGCCGGTGGTGGCTTACGCCGCCTCTGACGGGGGAGACAAGATCGGAGAGGCTGCATCTTTTGACGATAAGTCCTACTTCGGGAGACTGGCAAGGCTTGCGGCTGATCCGGCGGCTCGCAGCCTGGAGGGTGAGGTGATGCAAAGGCTTTTCAGCGAGACCCTCGACCTCGGGCAGGCAGGCCCGAGCCTCATGAAGGCCTGTGCGGAGGCCATGGAACATTACAATGCTCGGGTTATGGGGAAGAGGCCATGATCTTTTTCAGATCCTCTTCGTCAAGGTGAAACTCCCTTGCCAGATGTTCCGGTGTGGCTCCTGTCTGCTGGATCACTTCCTGGAAATAGTCTTTCAGGCTCATCTGTTGCTCGCACCCAATGAAATAGTTCTTCAGGACCATGGCAAGGCCTTCCGACGGTATGGTATAGCCCTTCTTTGTCGCTTCCCTTTCTCCCACGTGTTCAGGGATGCCTAGTACCACGGTCTTCTCGTCCACCGCGGTGTAGCGGATATTATGGACCATGAGGCAACTGCTGAAACGGACCTCTGCCCCTGCCCTGGCATAGGCAACGCCAATCTGAAGCCTGTCAGGGAACTTGGGCAGAAGGTATTTGATGCTTACCCCTTTTCTGGTCATATCTTCGATTGCGTCGGAAATATGGCGTGTCATCCGAATATCATCGCCCGAAGGAGGTGTGCCGGTGATACATCCGATTATCTCGTACCTGGCATCGAGCATTGCTTCCATGATGGAGAAGAAGTATTCCTGACGGGTGAGGACCTTCGTTATCCTCCCCACTTCGGTGAGCAGGTGATCTCTCCGTTTTCCTTCATGGATGCTGTAAATGAGCAGCACGACGGTGGCTACGAGCAGGACCGATTCAAGGAGGAGGAGGCCGAATTCAGTCGTCATGACAGGCTCTGCTGTTTCTCCCCCGGGCTGCGCGTTACCTCTTCATACCAGAGATCGTTGTGTTGCCGAGCCCAGACGGCATCGACATATCCGGTCCACATGCCCTCAAAGACACCTTCGGCCCCAATGGATCCCACGTAGATGTGGCCGAAGGAGGCGGTGACAAAGAGTGTGGCCATTGTTACGTGGATCACGTGACAGAGTTGCATGGTGAGACGGCTCTGTCCCCAGAGGGGGAAATCGAGCACCATACCTGTTATTCCCACGATGATGCCAAAAAGGAAGACGAGCCAGAACCATCCCTTCTCTCCGCCGTTCACCTTGCCTGTATGGGGTCTCGGCCCCTTGCCGAGCATGCCGCCCATATTCCTGAACCACTGCAGATCGGCCTTCGTGGGGATGTTGTAGCGCATCCAGACAATGACTTCCACGAGAATTCCGGCAAGGAGGAGGGGCCCGCAGTAATTGTGGAGCACTTTCGATGCCTGGAGGAGACCCGATACAAAGCCGTGTCCGAAAAGAGGAAGGAGTATCAGCCGGCCCAGGAGGATGCTCAGCCCCGTCAAGGCCATGATGATGAAGAAGAATGCCGTGTACCAGTGCAAGACTCTCTCTCCCAGGGTGAACCGCTTGATCTTGATACCTGACCGGGGTTCCTCCAGCCTGTCTTTGCCCACGATCCCATAGAAAAGTGCCATGGCTACCAGCGCCAGGAGAATGATTATCTGGGAAAACCTCATTATTACGCCGTTACGTATTTCGCGCCAGTTCTCACCGCTGTTCTGGATCAACACCTTGTGGCCTTCAGACGTAACCGTGGTGAAACCGGGAATTCCATGCCTTACGGCGCGCCAGAAATTGGCATGGGGGTTGCTCGTATCCGGAGCAACCGCCTGCAGGTAGAAGACCCAGCCGACAAGGAGAAGAATCAGCGTGGTGAGTACAAGAAAACTGACGGTCCGTTTCATCCTTGCTGTCGCCATATTTCCTCCTGCAACTACCGATCGGCCTGCACAAGTTTGAACCGGTCGATCAATTCCTGGTTCTTCTGACGGGCCATGTCTGAGTCTTTCTCACCCTTATAGATGCCCGGTTCGTGAATGGTCGTCTGCCTGGATTCGTAGGAACACCCCCCTGTCAGCCCCGCAAGGATAATCAACACAATTAATAGGGATAATTTCTGCATCATGGTTTCTTCTCCTTGTTGGATTTGAAATCATAGGCCGTTTCCCATCCCCAGGCCTGCGGCCGACCCCCGCGTTTGGTAACGCGTTGAATGTAGATTTCTGAGACCGCATTGCCGTCCCCGCCCAGCAGGGCTTTGGTGGCGCACATCTCGGCGCAGAGCGGCAACTTGCCCCCGGCTATCCTGTTGCTGCCATACTTCTGGTATTCTTCCACGGACCCGTCGGGCAGCGGGCCGCCGGCGCAGAAAGTGCACTTGTCCATCTTGCTCCGTGCAGCGAAAGCGCCCTGTTCAGGGAACTGCGGGGCACCGAAGGGACAGGCGTAGAAACAATAGCCGCACCCGATGCAGAGGTCCTTGTCGTGGAGGACGATGCCGTCGGGTGTGGTGTAGAAACAATCCACAGGACAGACGGCGGCGCAGGGGGCGTCGGTGCAGTGCATGCAGGCAACGGAAACGGACTTCTCGCCCGGCTCGCCGTCCTTCATGACGATAACATGCCTTCGGTTTATGCCCCAGGGCACGTCATGGGCATTGTTGCAGGCTGTCACGCAGGCGTTGCATCCGATGCACCGTTCTGCGTCGCAAAGAAATTTCATCCTGGCCATGGTTGCCTCCTTGGTTGCGGTTGGTTTGGTAACTTTGTGGACTGGTTCACGCTGCGCGGAGTCGCCGGGACTAGGGTTTGCGCCTTTCTTCGTTGCCGCGTCGTCAGGCGTCCTCGACGTACATTCAGTACGCCTCCGGTTCCTGACTTCCTTGCAGCCTCGA
>CAYOYU010000086.1:12834-18208 GCA_964408265.1 uncultured Syntrophorhabdaceae bacterium | reverse complement strand
TAAGCCTATCGCTCGTAGTAGCATCACCATGAGCCTTCCCGGATCCATGATCCCGGCAAAATAGTTGCCTCCGTCGATAATGGCGTGTACGTGGTCAGGATGGGGGGAGGACAGGTGGACACAGTACGGGGCGATTTCGTTTTCGAGATTTCCGAAGGCTACCTCATCGAGAATGGTGAGGTAGGCGAGATGATCAAGAATGCAACTATGATGGGCAACGGACTGAAGGTCCTTCATGAGATAGACATGGTAGGGAGTGATCTTGGCTTCGGTATCGGGACGTGCGGGAAGGACGGGCAGGGTGCACCGGTTTCCGATGCCCAGCCTACGCTCAGGATACCGGAGATAGTGGTGGGCGGAAAATCCAACAGCTGAAAGAAGCAAATCTCGCCTTCTCCCGTCCGACGGGGTCGATTAGGAACTGCAGATCTCAGTCAGAGGGAATATTGAGGCTCAGGAGGTACATATCCTGCGTACCCCCATTCTTGTACCCGTGTATGTCACCAGCCTCAATCTCCACCACCGATCCGGCTTTAACCGGATAGACCTCTGATGCTACCGTCACTTCTCCGTTCCCTGCGAGGAAATAGAAGACATGGCGGTAAGGGTCCTTGTGGGTGGCGAATCCTCCCCCCGGTTCGATCCTTACCAGCGACGCCTTTGTAGCCGATGGGAAGACTTCAGGAATAAGGGGTTTGCTCATGACACCATTCGTTATATCCTCCCGCAAAGGCAGCCATTCTACTTCATCCAGGCTGTAAATTCGGCTCTTCATCGGCTCCTCCTTCCTACACATTTTCATTTGCTTTTTCGGCAATTCCTTATAGAATGTGTGTGATAAATATTCTACACCAGAGAAGGGGGTTAAGCCATGGAGGAATCGAAGATCACAAAAGAAGAACTCATCGCAAAAGCCAAGAAACCCGCTGAGGATTCACTCAAAATGCACCCCTATTACAAAGGAAAGATCGACGTCGTTCCGAAATGCGTGATTCGTGATATTAACGATTTCGCCATATGGTACACCCCGGGCGTTGCCGAGCCCTGCAAGGAAATACATAAGAATCCGGAAAAAGTTTTCGAATATACCAATAAGGCAAATATGGTAGGTATCGTAACAGACGGTACCCGCGTGCTCGGCCTCGGAGATATAGGGCCCATGGCGGGACTTCCGGTTATGGAAGGGAAGGCCCTTCTCTTCAAGTATCTGGGAGGCGTGGACGCTTTTCCCATATGCCTTGATACGAAAGATGCCGATGAGATCATCAGAACGGTGAAACTGATATCACCGGTCTTTGGCGGCATAAATCTCGAAGATATTGAAAATCCGAAATGCTTCTACGTGCTTGACAGACTGCGCGCAGAAGCTCCAATTCCAGTGTGGCATGATGATCAGCAGGGAACCGCTGCGGTGACGCTGGGAGCAGTTATAAACGCTCTAAAGGTAGTAGGCAAGAAGATTTCCGATGCGAAAATCACGATGATCGGTATAGGTGCTGCCAATGTCTGTATCGTGCGTATGCTCATCAAGGCCGGTGCCGACCCGAAGAAGATCATTGTTGTGGACAGCAAGGGGATACTCAACAGAAAGAGAGACGACATAAAACCAACGCACAAAGAAAAACTGGAGTTTGCAAGAGCCACCAACGCTGAGAATAGAGACGGTGGTATAGCGGAAGGAATGAAGGGTCAGGACGTGGTTATAGCCCTGTCAAAGGCGGGCCCCGACGTGATAGAGAAGTCCTGGGTGAGCGCTATGGCGGATAATGCCATTATCTTTCTCTGTGCCAACCCGATCCCCGAAATGTGGCCATGGGATGCGAAAGAGGCGGGTGCCAGGATAGTGGCAACGGGCAGAAGTGACTTCCCCAACCAGGTCAACAATTCCATCGGCTTCCCGGCCATTTTCAGAGGCACTCTGGACGTGATGGCCCGCACCATAACCGACGAGATGTGTATTGCGGCTGCCTACGAGCTGGCAAAATGTGCCGAGGATATAGGCCTCACCGAGGATTACCTGCTCCCCACCATGGATCGATGGGAGGTATTTCCGAGAGAAGCAGTGGCTGTGGCAAAGATGGCCATGAAGCAGGGCGTTGCCCGCCTTTCCCTAAGTGAAGCCGAACTCTTCCGGATTGCTGAAGCAAAGATCAGAAGAGCCAGGGACGAAGTCAGTATCCTGATGGAAAAGGGTATCATAGAGCCATACAAGGAGTAATTTCATGAGGGAAGTCCATACAGAACGGATCACGAGGGCTGTAGAGCAGCTCTTTATTGATGCCAACATTAATTTATCCGAGAACGTGTATGATGCCCTGAATGAGGCGGTCGAAAAGGAAGAATCGCCTGCGGGGAAAGAGGTAATTCGCGAACTGATTGCCAACGCACGACTGGCCACAAGGGAGAACATACCCATATGCCAGGATACCGGTCTCGCGGTGACTTTTGTCGAGATCGGTCAGGATGTGCACATTGTGGGCGGTTCCCTGGAGGAGGCTGTCAGCGAAGGGGTAAGAAGAGCGTATGGAAAGGGGTATCTGAGGAAGAGTTGCTGTGACCCTTTTTCCCGGGCTAACACAGGTGACAACACACCCCCCATTCTTCACACCAAGATCGTACCCGGCGACACTGTAAAAATAATAGTTCTGCCGAAAGGCGGGGGAAGCGAGAACTACGGGGAAGTACGCATGCTCGTTCCTTCACAGGGTAAAGCGGGAATAAAGTCCTTTGTCCTTGAAATGATAACCAAGGGCGGGCCCAACCCCTGCCCGCCAATCATCGTTGGCATCGGCATAGGCGGAAATTTCGAGACGTCGGCGCTTTTGTCAAAAGAGGCTCTCATGATACCAATCGGCCAGAGGAACCCTGATCCGGCTATAGCCGAATTCGAAAAGGAACTTCTCCACGAGATAAACCGGACCGGTATTGGGCCTCAGGGATATGGGGGCTCAATAACGGCACTGGATGTTCATGTGAAGGTAATGCCTTGCCATATAGCATCATTGCCGGTAGCCGTCAACCTTCAATGTCACGCACATCGAATAAAGGAAATGACCCTGTAAGGGATGGACTTGAGGTGAATAATGGAGATACGACGCATTCAGACACCCCTGCAAGATAATGTCGTGGCTGCACTGAGATCCGGAGAAAAGGTGCTTCTCAGCGGCCAGATATATACGGCCCGGGATGCTGCCCACAAGAGATTCATCGATGCATTGGATCGGGGCGAGCCATTACCTTTTGATGTGGCAGGACAGGTTATCTATTACTGTGGCCCTTCGCCGGCCAGGCCCGGGCGTGTCATCGGAGCCTGCGGTCCCACAACGAGTTCGCGCATGGATGCTTACGCACCCCGGTTGCTCTCTCTCGGCCTCAAGGGTATGATCGGTAAAGGGAAGAGGGCACAAGCCGTAAAAGATGCCATCAAGGAATTCAGGGCCGTCTATTTCGGCGCTACCGGAGGAGCGGGAGCACTCCTCTCAACTGTCGTCCTGTCGGCGGAAGTGGTCGCCTACGGGGATCTTGGACCGGAAGCGGTGGTGAGACTCAGCGTAAAAGATATGCCAATGTTCGTAATAAATGATATATATGGAGATGACCTCTACGAGGCGGGAATGGATCGATACAGGAAGTAAAGCCGCCCAGTTTTGTTTTGACTTTTTAACTCAAATATTTTAAAAGAGAAAAAATTGAAGGATGGTGGCATGGGAGAAATCCGCATCGGTATTGCAGGAGTAGGCAATTGTGCGAGCTCACTCACACAAGGGCTTTCATATTACACCCGAAAGAATAAAGACGAGCTCATAGGCCTCATGCACTATGACATATGTGGTTACACGCCGGGCGATATCAAGATTGTCGCCGCATTCGACATAGACAAGAGAAAGGTTGGCAAACCCCTTGAAGAGGCCATTTTTTCCTTCCCCAACTGCACGAAGGTGATCGAGAAGGATATGCCTGCATCCGGCATAAATGTGGCCATGGGCAATGTCCTGGATGGGGTATCGGCACACATGGCCGAATATCCCGAAGAGCGTACTTTCGTAATTGCCGGAGAAAAATCTGTCGATGTGGCAAGTGTGCTCAAGGAAGCCGGCGTCGATATTCTGCTCAACTATTTGCCCGTGGGGTCAGAGAAGGCATCGAGATTCTATGCGGACTGTTGTCTGCAGAGCGGGGCAAGCCTTATCAACTGCATCCCCGTATTTGTGGCCTCCGACAAGGCCTGGGCGGCAAAGTTTGAAGAAAAAGGAATACCTGTTGTGGGCGATGACGTAAAATCCCAGATCGGGGCAACGATAATACATCGTATGCTCATGAAGCTGGCCCATGACAGGGGTGTAAAAATCGACCGAACCTACCAGCTCAATACCGGCGGCAACACCGATTTTCTCAATATGCTCAACAGAGAAAGACTGGTGTCGAAGAAGATCTCAAAGACCGAAGCCGTCCAGTCCCTTCTTGATGTGCCCCTGGCATCCGAAAACATCCACATCGGCCCCTCCGATTATGTACCATGGCAGAAGGATAACAAAGTCTGTTTCATGAGAATAGAGGGAAGGATTTTCGGAGATATCCCCATAAACATGGAAATGAGACTGTCCGTGGAGGATTCTCCCAACAGCGCCGGCTGCATGATTGACGCGATCCGGTGCTGCAAGGTCGCCCGGGACAGGGGGGTAGGGGGCGTATTGACATCCATTTCCGCCTACACCATGAAGCACCCCATGTACCAGTTCCCTGACGACACGGCGCGAGCCATGGTTGAGGAATTCATACAGGGAATAAGGGAAAGATAGAAGACAGGAACCGTATTGTTAAGCGTCAAAATAGGTCATTCTCTTGATCCCGCAATAGTCGCCGTCCACCGCATCATTTTTAGAAACCGCGTGACAAATCCCAACATCTATACGCTCTGGGGTTTGGCTTTCGGTATCGTCTGTTTCCTATTGATCGCATTTGACAGATTTCTTCTGGCAGGTATTGCGCTCATGATTTCAGCTTTCCTCGATCTTCTTGATGGTGCCGTCGCCAGAGCTACGAGCCATACCACCCCCTTTGGCGGCTTCCTCGATTCCGTTCTCGACCGGTACACGGACCTTTTTATTATGTGCGGCGTCTTCGTGCACTTCATGAGGGGCGGTAGTTTCTTTTATGCTGTTGCCACTTTCGTCGCCTCCATCGGGGTTGCACTGATCCCCTACGCGAGAGCGCGCGCCGAAGCCGCTTCCTTCACCTGTAAGACTGGTTTTCTGGAAAGACCCGAGCGCCTTATACTGCTGCTCCTAGGACTGTTCCTCGGAATACTACCCTACGTTATTCTGATTCTCGCCGTGGTGACTCACGTGACTGTTCTTCAGAGAATATTGCTCGT
>CAYOYU010000086.1:2444-12824 GCA_964408265.1 uncultured Syntrophorhabdaceae bacterium | reverse complement strand
GGATGGCACAGCAGTAACGGCACCCGTCTCCCGCAGACTCACCTTGTCATATTGTAGATCTCTTCCTTGAGCAGGTCTTTTGCCATTTCTTTGGGAATGCCCGTTTTGATCACAGTCCCCCGCGCAAAAAGAGTGGCTTTGTTGGCCCCAAAAGCTATCCCTATGTCAGCCTCTTTGGCCTCACCCGGACCGTTGACTTCGCACCCCATAATGGCAACATTGAGGAATCGGTCGATATTGGATATATCCGTCTCGAATTCCTCAACAAACTCAGTAAGGTTCGTCTTGCATCTGCCGCAGGTCGGACAGGATATGATATTGATGCCTCTCTGTCTTAACCCGAGATCTCTCAGAATGTGATATGCCGCTATGACTTCATATGTAGGGTCGCCGGTAAGTGATACCCGAATAGTGTCTCCGATACCCTCATTGAGGAGTATCCCTATGCCGATAGCGGATTTGATTACGCCGGAAAAGACCGGGCCGGCTTCCGTGATGCCCACGTGTAGCGGATAGTTGGATACTTTAGCGAATCTCCGGTAGGCCTCGACACTCTGTTTAATGTCGGAAGCCTTGAGCGATATCTTCAATTCGGACCAACCTACGTCTTCGAAGAGTTTGACGTAATAGAGAGCGTTCTCCACCATAGCCGCAGGCCCGGGTTTGCTCTTCTCCTGGAGCAGTCGCTTTTCCAGAGAACCCACATTGATGCCGATACGTACCGGAGTCTTCGTCTCCAGGGCCACCCGCGCTATTTCCTTAACCTTCCTCACATTGTTGATGGTGCCAGGGTTTATCCGGATCCCGTCGATACCAAGCTCCATGGCTTTCAGGGCGATCCTGTGGTTGAAGTGGATGTCTCCGATGATGGGTACATTAATTATCTTCTTCAAATAAGGGACCGTGCTGCAGGTCTCCTCATGGGGGAGCGCCATCCGGATCAGTTCGCATCCCGCTCTTTTCAAGCGCAAAGCCTGGTTGACGGTATCCTGGATGTTTTCCGGGTCCGTTTTCAGCATCGACTGGACCACTATGGGGTTGTCGCCTCCCACGGAAACGTTACCCACCTTTATTGTTCTTGTCTTCTTTCTCTTCATGATAGATTCCTTGTGAGTCCCATTCTATCCTGTGTCTTCCCTTGTTGTCAATCGGTAGAATCACGGGGAATGCCGAAAAAGTAGACGCCCCCGATAATAGGAGACAAAGATTGCTCGACCCAAAAATCCGATAACAGAGAAGACTTATATCGAGGTGTCGACTTCGACGGGCGCCCGTTTCGCCCTCCACATCTTCATACGTTTTCCCACGACCACTACACCCACTGCAAAAACCGCCTCCACGGTGTAGTTGAGAAGGGCTCCGGGATTGCCCAGGAGCTTCCTTATCACGGGATCCCCCATAATCATCTCGCCTGCAACTCGCCCGAGGACTGCTGCTCCGAGCATAAGGATAATGGGATATCGGTCCATCAGTTTCGAGAGAATGTTGGAAGCGAAGATGACTATGGGAATGCTTGTGCCCAATCCGAAAAGGAGCAGGAAAAGATCGCCCTTACAGGCGCCTGCTACGGCGAGCACGTTGTCAATGCTCATAACGAGGTCTGCAATAAGTATGGTAGTAATGGCCTTGCCAAGCGTACCGACCTCTTTCTTATTCTCTTCGGGCCCGCTGTCGAGAAAGAGCTTCACTGCAATCCAGGCGATGAGAAGTCCCCCGATAAACTTTAGAAAGCTGATTTCGAGGAGTTTGGTGGTGAAAAAAGTGAGTACAATTCTCAATACAACGGCCCCTACCGTGCCCCAGAAGATCCCTTGAATTCTCTGACTCTTCTTGAGAGACCTGACCGCCATAGCAATGACCACGGCGTTATCTCCGGAGAGTATAATGTTAATGAGCATGATGGAAGCTATACTGAAGCAGAACGCAGGTGTGAAAGATATATTAGAAAATGACTGTGTAACACTCGACCAGTCCATGGCCCCTCCTGTTCCTCTCGTGTCGACGAGTTGGTTCTGATTTTATCATGACTGGGCCGAAGGATTCAAGACGGAGGAAGACGCGGCGGAGCGACGGACAGGCTACAGATCAACCCTGATCGGGAGGATCACCGTGGGAATACCATTCCATTGCAGCCTCCTCTGTATGGCGAATGCGGTCTCATTATGAAGGATCTTCTGGAAAGGGTTCTCCTGCCTGAATACCAGTTTTCCCGTAAAGACCGTTGACCTGGGAAATTCCTTGACTGTGGCCTCGACGAGATCGGATGCCGTCTCTACCACATCCGTTCCAACGTCAGTCCGGTAGTCTGCAGGAAACCCGTGCTGGCGGGTAATCTTCACGTATTTCGAAAGTCCCTCCCTGACCGATTTCTTCAGGGACTCGATTTCAGCGATACCCTTGAAGGAGCCCGAGTCAATCTCCGCCACCGAGATAAAGATGAAATTCTTGTAGATGCCCGGAAAATACCTCACAATTGAAAGCAAAGTGTGGAGGCCGAACCCGTTGAAGCCGCTAGTCAGTAGAATAGCCGTCATCTTGTCGGGATCGACAGGATCGTTGTTGAATGCTTCCGTGATCGGCAGGTCGGCGAGCATCGACTCCAATTTTCTCACGCCGAGGCGAACTTTGCTGTAATGACCACGAATCAAGTAACAGAGGCCGATGACCATTGACGTCAAAAGAAGCGTTACCCAGCCGCCCTCTTCGAATTTCTCGTACACCGTTATGCCCAGAATCGTTGCACAGAGCACAAACCCGATGATATGAACCACAATGTGCCGTTTCCACTGTTTGTCTTTTTCTCTGTTCTTGAGAAAGAATCGTGTCATGCCGAATTGGGACAGAGAGAAGGTAACAAAGACATTGATGGAGTACATCACAACGAGTGCCGAAACGGAGCCGTTTGTATAGAGCAGCAGAATCAGGGCAGCGCCCCCCATAAGCAGAACGCCGTTCTGCATGGAAAGGCGCTCGGAGAGCGCTGCAAAACGACGTGGAAACCAGGAGTCTATGGCCATGTTCGACATGACCCTAGGCCCGTCTATGAATCCTGCCTGTGCCGCCACAGCCAGGAGCACCCCTTCAGAAAGTATGGTAATAAGGGCCACCCACTTTCCCATGGGCCATGCCCTGAAGACATCTTCGGCGAGGATGGCATTCAGCGTCTTGCCTTCGGAGGGTCTGATATTGAAGAGGTAATAACAAAAGAGCAGTCCGCCCGCAGTGAGAGCCAGGGATACGGCCATATACATCATTGTTCGCTTACCGGTCTGAACCCTTGGTTCCCTCATAATCTGCATGCCGTTTGAAACAGCCTCAATCCCGGTATATGTTCCGGCGCCGAGAGAGAATGCCCGCAGAAAGATCGCCAGCATCCCCAAAAGACCGATCGTTGAAGCGTCACGAACAAGGCCGGTCTTGACGTTACCGACCAACGGCGTTATTTGGGGCGCATGAGTTATTAGGCCGTAGCCGATGAGGACGGCGTGGGTGGCTATGAAGATGAAAAAGATGGGGGCGAGCATTGTCACTGATTCCTTGACGCCTCTTAGGTTCAGGATAATGAGCATCAGAATCAGGAACATCACAAAGGGAACCTTGTACTTATGGAAGTAGGCTGGCAGGAAGCTGAAGATTGCATCGCCGCAGGAGGCAAGTGATACGGTGATGGTGAGCATATAGTCCACAAGAAGGGCAGAGCCTGAGATAACACCCGCACTCTTACCGATAGTGTGAGTGGCTACGATGTAACCACCGCCTCCGTGAGGGAAATGCTCGATGATTCGGGAGTAGGCGTAGGATATGACGAAGACCGTAATCCCTGTGGCAATGGCAAGAAAGACTGCAAGGTGCGTGTGACTCCCAAGGGTACGAAATGCCTCTTCCGGCCCGTATGAAGAGGACGAAAGGCCGTCCGCACCGAGGCCTATCCAGGCCAGTACCGGGATAAGGGACAGTTTGTGAAAGATGGAGGGCTCATTAAGGTTATGAGGGCTGCCGATGATTCTGTGCCAGAACCTGTGCAGAAACGAGTCACGTTCCGCTACGTCCGAATCCATTGGTGTCGCTCCCCGACAGGGCGAGGGGTCAACGGGACTTACCAGGACTTCACAGAAAGGGCCCTCACCGGAATAGAGATATCTGGCTTGATATAACTCCTCTTCCCGGCAGATGCAAGGGTTCGTGGGAATGTTTCAAGGGGGGGCCGGAACGGTGGAGCGAGGAGAGCCTCTTTCTTTCAAAGCCATATTCATCCCATCAGGGTTCCATGCTGCCCGGGTTTACAAAAAAAAATGGAGAGTCGGAGGCTCTCCATTCTCGTTCCTTCCTTGCATCTACTATTTAGCGAGACCCACAAGGGGCAGCATGACCCGAAGCCCGACCCACAGGAGGAGACCTCCCAGTATGTCGAACCAAATACCGGCTCGTATCATCTTCGTGATAGGGATCATGCCCGAACCATAGGCAATGGCGTTAGGCGGGGTTGAAACGGGCAGCATGAACCCCCAACTCGCTCCAAGGGTGGCGCCGATGGCCGGAGGTATGGGGTCTATATTTGCTGCTTTTGCCAATGCTATCATGACAGGCACCACCATATTGGCCGAGGCGGTGTTCGAGGATGTCTCACTCACGATGATGGCGATAAATATAGAGGCGAAGGTGATACCCCACACCGATGTGGCGCCGCTGAGTTTGAGGAGGCCTGTACCGATCACCTCTGCAAGTTTTGTATCGAACATGAGATTGCCCAGGGTGATGCCTCCTCCAAAGAGAAGGAGGGTGCCCCAGTCGATATTGGTGGCCTGTTTCCAGCTAATGGTGAACTCCCGCTCTTTCCAGTTCGTGGGTAGGAAAAAGAGCAGGCTGGCACCCACAACGGCTGCTATGGCCTCGGGCATTCTCGTGTTGTAGAACTTCGAGACCGGATGATCCATGCCGTAAGCGAGGGCAAAGACGCCGGGCGTAATCCATAGCGCCACGGTGATAAGAAAGGCGATGAGGGCATTCTTCTGCCCCCGCGTCCATTTCCCAAGCTTCTGCAACTCTTTTGCTACATATTCATGGCTTCCCTCCACCACGGCTATCTCCGGTTTATGGAGATAGTACATGAGGAAGTAAAGGAGAACGAACATGACGATCAGGATAGGGATACAGAAGACCATCCATTGAAAAAAGGCTATTTTGACGCCGCAATACTTGTCAATCATGGCAATGCCGATAAGGTTCGGGGGTGTCCCTACAGGCGAACCGATTCCTCCGGCTGAAGCTGAATAAGCCACCATTAACATCATACCGCATGCGAAACGCAATCGCGCCGGGTCCACGGCTTTCCCAATCTTTTGGGTGATGATGTCGGACATGGCATAGATAATCCCGAGTCCGATGGGGAACATCATGGCTGTCGCGGCAGTGTTGCTGATCCACATAGAGATGAATGCAGCTATTGCGCCATAGGCAGCCAGAATCCGCCCTGTGCTGTTGCCCACAATCTTCATGGACATGATCCCATAAGCAAAACGTTTGTCAAGTCCGTGGATCGCCATTGCCTCAGCGAGAATAAAGCTTCCCAAAAAGAGGTAGATGATGGGATCCGCAAACGGAGCAAAAGCCACTTTTGCTGAGGCCACATTGAGGATGACGCAGAGGACAGCCCCTAAAAGGGCGGTGATAGGGATCGGGACAGGTTCGCAGATCCACCAGACCACAACCCAGCCCAATATACCCGCTAGCGTGTGGGCTTTCAGGGTAAGGGTCGGCATTGGTACCATCCAAAGTATGAGGGCAAGAAGCGGCCCCGCGAAAAGTACCACTGTATTCCGCCACCGTTCGAACCGTTCCTCTCCCTCGGAAAGAGTTGCCTTGACTTCAGAAAAAGCTTTGTAGGTGGTGCGCCCTTGGTCAGCCATGTGCGTTCTTCCTCCTTTCTTGCTTTTCGTGTGGAGCCAATATTGGATACAAACTGAGCCGGTATTTCTTCGACTTTAATTGGAGGCAATCTTTTTGTCAACAGAAAAAACGATGCAGAAACAGTAAATTACAGAACGTTGGAAGTGTCAGATTGCACGGGCCAGGGCCCGCAGTCTCTTTATATCCTTGGCAGAGAATTGACCGTCGGTGAAATAGATCTTCTCATATTCAGAGACAAAGAGCTCCGCATTGCTCTTGGTAGGGGCATCATCGACCTTAGCAACAAACTCCTCCAGGCCTTCGGAGTGCTTCTTGGTAAACCCTCTCCGTTCCATGCGTTTCAGGAAGAGGCGAAGGAGGCCTTCCGAAGGTTCCGGCCGACGCAGGAAGAAGACAAGTATCCCTGCAATCGCCAAGACAAGTCCTGCAGGTATGAGGGCATGGCGCGTCCATTTTCCAACCTTGGCGCGGAACGACGCGAGGGAAGGCTTGCTGAAGCCTGATCTGAAACCCTGGATGAACCGCATCTGTTTCTCAAAGTTATAGTTAATGATCATGGCATTCCAGTAATAATTGATGGTGTCCATCAACAAGCGGATTCTGAAGAAGAAGCCGCCCGTTCCCGCGGCGAAATAAGCATCGGGTCCGCCCGGAGTCGGATCAAGACGGACCCACGCACCCTGCTCGGTATAAGCCTCAACCCAGACGTGGGCATTCTTCTGGGGGATCATATAATACTGGCCCACTTCATTAAAATATCCCCCCCTGTAACCACCCACAAGTCGTGACGGCACTCCGGCAAGCCTGAGCATTACTGCAAAGGCAGATGCAAAGTATTCACAGTTGCCGGACTTCTGTTTGAAAAGGAATTCCTCGAGCGGGTTGCCCGAGACGGGAAGGTTTCTCATGGAATAGGAGTAACGGCCACTGTGGAAAAACCGGTATACGGTCTGAATGACCTGCTCCTCCTTGAGTCCCCTGGAAAGGTCCCTTACAAGGCCGAAAACTTGTGGTGAAATGTCCGACGGCACCTGAAGGTACTTTGTCCGGTCAATTCCATCTTCGAATATCTCCAGCGAGGTGGCGGAGACAGCCTCATATCTCAGACGATTCTCCACCGGTTTTCCTAGAGAGAACGTGAAGTCTCCACGTCTTCTCTGATCGCGAAGGGATATATAGACCGGTTTATCGAGTGCAAAGATGTAAGTGTTACCATAGGGTTCGAGGTAGATGGTCTGTCTCACGCTCTTCCCCGTGGAAAGAGCCCGTTTACCGCGCGCCGGCTCTCTATTTCCGGCCTGTCCCGGATCGTGCCGCCATCCCCTGCCGTCGAAGTAATCGAAAGTTATCCCGCGCCAGTACAGGTCATCTTCATTGAGGCGCTTGTCAACGTGGACTCTCATGATAAGGCTGGAGTCTTCCTGTATATTGGCCACCGTACCGAGCCTCACATTGTCGGTAAAGCCAGTCTTTGCCCTGTCCGACCGGTTCAGGAAATCAAGGAGAGGGTATTGCGGCCTCGGGAGAATAACGAACATGAGAACCGAAAGGGGGATCGCCAAAAGCGGGATCAAAAGAGTCCGCGAAACAATCTTGAATACCGATTGCCTGCTCACCATATAGTCCGGAGCCTGATCGAGAAAGGTCAACAGCACGATGGCTACGGTGAGAAGTGAAATGAGCAGTAGAAAATAGACGAGGAAGACGATACTGAGCGATAACAGGCCGAGGCCGGAGAGAAGGAAGAGCGATATTGCATAGATCTGCATATAATCCCTGAACTTCTTCTGCTCCAGAAATTTGATGGCCAGAAGGAGGAGAAGGGCCTCGAGCATCTGGACAACGAGGTCGTTCAGATCGAGGCGGTAGAGGGCGAACAGGACCACCACTAATGAGAGCACAATAAGCAGCCATCGCGGTATGAAGTAGTTCTGGCGGTACTCAAAGTAAGCAGAGCCGCAGAGCAGCACAGAGAAAAGGGCAGAATAGACAATATCTACATGAGGATAAATACAGACAAAGACGATGAGACCGATAGCGTAAGTGATGACATTCAGTACAATCTGAAGCCGGAAAGGGATGTTAGGCTCGATTGTCATAGAGGGCAAGCTCTTTCAACATTTCAGCCTTATGGGCCCGTGACACGCCGGGGCTGTACTGCCTTTGGGCTATCTTCAATCCAACCGCCACATTTCTCCTGACCAACCGGTGGATGGTATAGGCCACCACCGAGATCTTTTCTTCCAGGTCGCGAATAGCCACTTTGTCAAAGTCGATCACCACAGGCCGGCTGGCGAGCGCTGAGAGTTCCTTGGTCTTCAGTTCCCCCGTCTTGGCGGTGGCTTTCCAGTTGATATATTTCAGGGGGTCACCGTAGACGTATTGCCTTATGGAGATAATATCCGACTCATGGCCGATCTTATCGGAAGTCCTCTCTCCCCGGATCTTCCTCGCTCTGTCGCTGCCTTTTGGAAGTTCTTCCTTTTTCAGTTCCGGGAAGACGATGTAGGAGAAGTGTCGACGCAGGTATCTGAAGCGGATGAAGAAGTTAAAGGGAAAGACTGAGGAGAGCCTGATCCCGGAGATTTCATATTTTCCCCGCCGCGGGAAACTGGTGGTGAGGTACCGGGTCTCCCGCTGCCCTCCGTCGAGGTAGGGAAAGAATACCGTCGAATCACCCACCTGTACCCGAAGGAGAAAGACGGGCATCTTTTTCCTCATATTGCCCACGATAATGCCGATGGGAACATCCTTGCGCGCAAAGATCTCATCCGGAAATTCCACTTCCACGGAGACTTTGGAGAGGCTGTTTCTCCCGAAAATACCCGAGAGCCTCATAAACCCCAAAAGTGCCGAGACTACCATGTAAATGAGGTTGTTCCCCGTATTAGCAGCTGAGATACCGAGAAATATGGTGAGGAGGATATAAAGGAATCCGGCCTTCGTAATCTTGATTACAGGGGAACGGGGATTTCGTCGATTAAAGATTTTAGGATCTCCCTCTTGTCAAGGTTCTCATATTCTTCCTTGAATAGAACACGGTGGGGCATGGTATACCGGGCGAGCTCCTTCACGTCCTCCGGTATGACAAAATCCCTGCCGTGAAAGTAAGCGTTTGCCTTTGCAGTACTTATGATAGTAAGTGCTCCTCTCGTGGAAAGACCGGCGGTGAGGTATTTATTGTTTCGCGTGGCTTTGATGATAAGGAGTGTGTAATCCAGTATCTTGTCCGATACATAGGTGTTTTTCGCGATGTCTTCCTGTATCTGGAGGACCTCCTCCACAGACATGGCAGGTTCGATGGAATAGAGTTCTTCCCGCTTGCTGCCTACCCGGAGTATCTCCCGCTCGGCCTCGGCACTAGGATAGCCGATGCTGATCTTCATGATGAACCGGTCCAGTTGCGATTCGGGGAGGGGAAAGGTTCCGTATTGCTCCACCGGATTCTGTGTGGCGATCACACCAAAGAGGCGGGGCAGTTTGTAGGTCTTGCCCTCCACGGTCACCTGCTTTTCCATCATCGCCTCCAGGAGTGCACTCTGCGTTTTTGGGGTGGCCATGTGTATCCGGTTCCAAAGGGCGATGTTGTTGAAACTAGGTCCCGAATGGAATTCGAACTCGCCAGCGCCCTTGTTGTAGATTGAAAGTCCCGTAATATCGGTGGGCAGGAGGTCGCTGGTGCACTGGATTCTCCCGAAGGTAAGACCCAGTGACCGGGCTATTCCAATTGCAAGCGTCGTCTTTCCGAGGCCGGGAAGGTCCTCTATGAGCAGGTGACCCCTTGAGAGGAGAGAGATCAGGGAGAGCCGCAGAGGTTCTTCCTTACCGTGAAGATATTTCGAAAGACGTTCTATTACGTAATTCAGTTTGTTTGTATACAGTGGCACGATAACCTGCTTTGTTTCGGCCTATTGTATCATATTTTTCAGACTTTTCCCATTGACGCGGCGACCTGAAAGCGGGAGAGCCTGTCAGACGCCAGGACCAGCAAACGCGCTGCAATACGCATGTTTCTTGACAAAGGGCCGGTATATGGTCAATTATATCGTGATGACCGAACCACCAAGGTTTCCCTCATTCAAAGAAATAGAGATTGAGGACCACGACTTTTTCCGGGAAGCCTTCAAGGCATATAAGCCCCGCATATCGGAACTTACCTTCACCAATCTTTTCATTTGGCGGTCACACTACCGTTTTCAATGGTCCGTCTACAAGGACTGGCTCCTTATCATCGGAGTGGACCCCGAATTTGGTCTGTATGCCATGGAGCCCGTGGGGCCGGCCTCGAGGCGGGAAGTGACGGAGTCAATTCTCACATGGATGAGAGACGGGAAGGGCATCCCGAAACCCAGGATAGAGCGTTCCGATGGAATACTCTGCTCGGAACTTGAAGGCCTGAAGAACGTGGTCATCGAGCCCACCCGGGACCATTTCGATTATGTATATCTCAGGAAGGACCTTGTTGAACTGACG
>CAYOYU010000086.1:0-2434 GCA_964408265.1 uncultured Syntrophorhabdaceae bacterium | reverse complement strand
GGCAACAAGTACCGCTCCAAACGAAACCATATCAACAAGCTCCTCAGGACCTACAGTCAGGTGGAGTACCTTCCCATCGGGAGCGAACATATCGGGGCATGTCTTGACCTCCAGGAGAAGTGGTGCACCTTGAAACGGTGTGACGACGACCTGAGCCTGATGGCGGAATGGGAAGCAATCCGTGAAATACTTGCCCACATCGACCGGTTTCCTCTCAGAGGAGGGGTACTTCTCATCGACAACAAGGTTGAGGCCTTCACTCTTGGTGAACCGCTCACCGATGATACCGCGGTGATTCACATCGAGAAGGCCAATGCCGACATACCGGGGCTCTATGCCCTGGTGAATCAGCGGTGTTGCGAATTCTGCTGGGATAACATTACCTACATCAACCGCGAGCAGGACCTAGGCATGCCCGGTTTACGGGAAGCCAAGCTGTCCTACTATCCCAATTATTTCGTAGAGAAATTCAGAATAACCCTTCGGTAAGGGCTCCACGTCTGCCCTCGACACCGGGATGCCCAAGCTCTCACCAGACTCGGTTATGGGTTTTCCACTACAAAGGGCAAGGGTCTGCCTTCCTGCAGCCCTTTGAGAACGGCTTCCCTTACCCATCCTTTGCCAAGGTCTTCCTTCATCGTTGACTCCTCGACATGGATTCGGATCACCGCGGTGAGAGCCAGTTTTTCTTCCGGGAAGGCGCCGTATCCACTCTGAGGTTGATACTTCTCCATGAGACTGACCAATGCCTCATATCTTTCTGCAGTATCTTCGACTAACGAGGCCCGACCCTTGATGATGAGACTCCTGTAGAGATAGGTTGCCTCACAAGCCTGCTTTCTGGCCTTCACTATGGCAATAGGCTCGTCCACTTCAAAACAGACGCGGTCGTCTCTTGCCATATCGTCAATCTTTTCGCCAGCCCGGGCAGAATGGAAATAGATGAAGCCGTTATAATAGACAAAATTGAGGGGTTTTATACGGGGGTATCCGTCGGTGCGGTTGTTTACAAGCCGGCCCACAGGAAGACGGGCCAGGAATGCTTCCACAAGCCCCTTCTCGCTGACCTCCTTCTCCTGACGTCTCATTCTCCACTCCCTCAGTTTCCTGCACGTACCGAGATAATGTCCCCGTCCTGAACCACATATGTTTTGCCTTCCAGGCGCCAGAGCCCTGCCTTCTTGCAGCCTTCAAACCCCTTGTGCTGCATAAAGGCTTCATAGGAGACCGTTTCGGCGCGGATAAACTTGTTGTAGAAGTCGGTGTGGATAGTTCCCGCTGCTTCCTGCGCTGACATTCCCCGTCTTATAGACCATGCCCTGCATTCGTCTTCGCCCACGGTAAGGAAGGAGATGAGGCCCAGCGTGTCGCTTGCGAGCCTGATGAGCCGACCGCGAATTGCCTCTGCAATCCCGTATTCAGCGAGAAGTTCCGTCTGCTCTTCCGCAGGCATAAGCGCCAGTTCGGCCTCAAGTTTTGCTGAAACGGCCAAAAGCGGTATGTCTGCCGGTATGGAAGGCCTCAGTCGCTCCACGACGGCGCTTGACTCTGCCGCGTCGCCTTCGTTGCAGTTGATCACGATCATCATCGGTTTTTGCGAAAGAAACTGAAACCCGCGGAGCGCCTTCTCGTCGTTTAGAGCCACAGGAAGCCCGCAGAGGGGGGCGCCGTCCTCAAGATGGGAAAAACACTGGTCCAAAAGCTCCTTTTCCTGGCGCAGCGCAACGTTATCTTTCTTCGTGTCCTGCCTTCTTATCCGATCCAGCCGGTTCTCTATCTGAACCATATCGGAAAGCATGAACTCGGAATAGATCGTCCTGAATTCTGCCAGCGGGTCAACAGGAAAGCCGTTGTCAAAATAGCGAAGGACAAGAATGAAGGCATCGCTGGTGCGCATCTGTCGGAGCGTCTTGGGATTGATCGTCTCATTCTGGAGCTCCCCTTCCTCGATAGAAACAGTATCTGAGATTTCTATCCTCGTGTAGACCGTCTTCTTGGGTTTGAAAATTTCGGTCAGTTTCTCCAGGCGCTCATCGGGTACATCGATGGTAGCTATTGTATTCTGGGCCGCTCCGCTTCCCGCCTGACCGCTGAGGGCCTGAAAAAGTGTTGTCTTTCCACAACCGGCGGTGCCGATTATTGATATCTGCATTTTTACTCCTTCGATGGAATTACCTGCGAATTCATTAGATTACACCGAATGGGCCTTAATTTCAAGGGGCTGCATTCAACCCCATCCAGTTGAAAAGAGCTGCCCCCGATAATGGTCATGGGCTGTAATAGGCCGGCACGTCAAGCCTATAGAGCCTCTGGGCCGAGCCCCCTCCGATGTAAAATAGCTTGACAGCACGTCTTTACCGCATTATGGTGTCCTTAACGGTATGTGTCTATGAGGTGATATGAAGGTGACAAATCCAATACGGTGGCTCTCGGT
>CAYOYU010000085.1:0-18373 GCA_964408265.1 uncultured Syntrophorhabdaceae bacterium | reverse complement strand
CCGGGCATTCCCCTGAAAAGTTGTCTGGAAATCGCGGGAGTCTCGGGTTAAAGTAATGCAGTGGAACGGTATACCGATTTCCGGGGCAAAGCCCTCCTCTTCCTCTTCTTTCTTTCCTTTATCTGGTTCATCAACTTTTCGGCCAGGATGCTGTTCGCGCCGATCCTTCCGATCCTGGAGGATGAGTTCAGGGTCAACCATGCACATGCGAGCGGTATCTTCATATTCCTGTCTATCGGCTATGGCGTGGCATTGATCGCTTCCGGTCTTTTTGCGGGCAGAATCGGCTACAAGAAGTCTATCGTTTTCGCGTTCGCCCAACTGAGCCTGGTGAAACTTCTAATCCCCCTCGTTCACAATTTCTTCCTGCTTTATATCTCAGCCCTGGTGCTCGGTTTTTCCGTGGGCCTTTATATACCGTCGGCCATTCCGCTGATCACCGAATACTACGTTGAAAAACACTGGGGCAAAGCCATTGCCATTCATGATATCGGGGCCTCAGGCTCCATCTTCGCCACCCCTCTCATCGCCCTTCTGCTTCTCCACCTTCTTCCCTGGCGCGGAATATTCGTAGTCTACGCATGCGTCTTCCTTATCTCATCGGTGGCTTTCTTCCTTCTCAGCACCGAGGTGAAGATCAGTAATCCCCCGAAAGCAATATTCAGGGATATTGTAAAGATGCCATCCCTCTGGCTCATGGCTGTGCTCTGGACTTTCGGAGCCGGGGCAAATCTCGGCATCTATTCCATCACGCCCCTCTATTTGACCAAGGAACTGCATCTGAACATAGATTTTGCCAATACAATTTTGGGAATATCAAGACTGGCTTCCATCGGTGTGGCAGTGGCATGCGGTTTCCTTGTGGACAGGTTCAACCTGAGAAAGATCCTGTTTCTCATGCTGGTGATCACGGGCCTCCTCACCGTTCTCCTCGGCCTCGCTTCCGTAGGATATATAGGAATCGTTCTTTTCCTGCAGGCATTTTTCGTGACAGGTTTCTTCCCTGTGGGGCTTGTGGCTATCGCGAGAACGTTCAGCAGGGAAATGAGAAGTCTGGCTACGGCGATCATCCTTTCCACAAGCATGATTTCCGGGGCCGGCATCATGCCCTATTTCCTCGGTATTTCGGGGGATCTCTACAGCTTCAGGCTGGGTATAGGAATTCTCGGCATACTGACCCTGCTTGCAAGCGGATTGGTATTCCGCTTGAAGGAACTCAAATGAAAACTTCGGGAGTTGCAGATGACAGGAAATGGCATATGGCAATAGGCGGATCTTTGTGTCGTGGAATAGCGCTCTTGGCAGGAGCCCTGCTCGTCTGCGCGCTCATCGTTGCCTGCGGTGGGGGAGGCGGCGGGGGAGACGCCCCGTTTCCGGTAAATTCAAATGACGCCATTGTCGTAGGTTCCTTGGACGACACAGCGTCACCTCCTGCCGGGACGGTGACCTTCAGGTCGGCTTTCAATTCCCTGGCATCAGGGGGAAGAATAACCTTTGCCCCTTCCCTCAACGGTAAGGTCATCAACCTCACCATTGTAGGATCGGCTCACTCCATCCTCAAAGGCGAAACCTACAACCCCGACCAGACTTACGCCGGGTTCCAGGAGAGGGACTACGGTCCGTCGGCCCTCTACGCGAGGAAGGATATAACCATCGACGCCTCCTCGCTTCCCGACGGGATCACCATAAGCTGGGCCGGGGGCGATTCGAACAGGGCCCGGGTCCTCGCGGTATACGGCAACCTCACCATGCGGAACGTGACGATTACCTCGGGTTATGCCAGCAGTGCGGCAATCGACGGCGGAAGCCAGCCCTACACCCTTGCACGCGGCGGGGCCGTTGCCGTATGGGGCACGGCGGTCCTCGAGCGATGCACGCTGGCGGGAAACAGGGTCTCAGGGGATATTAACGCCAGCAGGGACCGCGGCGCCTTCGGGGGAGGTATTTACGGAGACCGTCTCGTCATCACCGACTCTATTATCAGCGGTAATTCGGCGATAGGGTACGGTGCAGCCGGGGGAGGCGTCTATTCCGTGGGAGGTGCCGAGGTTTCAGGCACTTCCTCACTTACGAGGTGTACGATAAGCGGCAACCGCACCACCGCACAACATAGCTATGGCGGCGGTGTCTTCAGCGAGGGCGGAGGACGGGGCGGAGCGAAGAGCATAGATCTGAGGAACTGCACCATTGCCAGAAACCAGGTTATGGATAATCCCGATATAGCCGAAGCACCCAGCGGCTATTACTACCGCGGAGGCGGATTTTACATGTCCAACGGGCGCTTTTCCATGTTGAGCTGCACCATTGTAGAGAATTCCGTGAGCGGCAATCCCGCGACCTTCAGCAATAAACCGAACATGGGGGGCGGAGGTATTGCCGCCACAATCGGTGACGCCCATGTGGTTGAACGGATGCAGATCGGCCATTCCATTATCGCCGGGAATACGTTGAACGGAGTATCCAGCGATGTCTACACCGGTTCCCTCCTCTACTTCGACTCCTACGGCTACAACCTCATTGGCGCCATCGATTTCAGCCAGATCCTGGTTCCCGTTCCCCCCTGGTGGTCTTTAAGCCGGAAACATTGGCCGAAAGCGGGAGATCGTGAGGGTGTTGCCGTAGCAGATGTTCTTGCTCTCGGCTCCGTCGGCCGCCACGGTTCCATCCTTTCCATGGGGACTGATGCGGGCGAAAAGGTGGTCCTCTGGTACCCTCCCGCAGGAGGCGCCCTTGACCAAATCCCTCCCACTACGTACACGGTAAACTCGGTCCTTGCCCAATACAGCCGGACCGGCGGAACCGACGGCGCCTTCCTCTACGCTGTTCTTCAAAAGGTGAGGAGTGACTACGGGCTGGGCGACGCCTTCGGCGCGGATCTCGTCTATAATGTTCATGATTTCGTGGCCGATCCCGTAACGTGGCCCAGAGTCGCCGATAACGCCGGATGGATTCAGTTCTGGAGGGACCTGGACACGAAATTGCCGGGTAGTCTTGGCGCAGTAAAATTGGGAGATAATTTCTGGGCGTCCTTCGTGCCAGGCCCAATCGGCCCTGACATCACCATGGAGATATCGAGCGAAACCCTGTCAGTCGCGCCCCTTGCCGACGATCAGAGGGGAATCGGAAGGCCGGCGGGGGCTAAGGGCGACATAGGCGCAATAGAAGCGGTTGTTGAGTAGGCCAAACAGATCAGAGAACGAGATGAAGAAGAAAGGGCCTCCCGAAGGAGGCCCTTTTCAGTTAGCTTAAGATGATGCTCTTATTAGCCAGGCATGAGCCAGTTAGGAATCCAGGTGGCCAGTCCGGGAACCACAAAGAGGATAATTCCGCCGAAAACAAGGGCTATGAGAAAGGGGTAGACCCCGGCATATATCACACCTAAGGGTGTTTTGGTTATCTGTTTCACCACGAAGACATTGATCGCAACAGGTGGCAGGACTATACCGATCATAACGGTGAAGCAGATCATAATGCCGAACCAGAGCGGATCGTACCCGAGTTTGGATATGGCAGGAAAAAAGATGGGCGTTGCCAGAATCATGAAAGCCAGGTCATCGATAAAGGAGCCGCCTATGAGATAGATGAGGACGATGAAAACAAGGACGATGGCCGGGTGAAGGGGCAGGCCCACGATCCAGTCCGCCGCAACCATTGGTATCTTGGTGACCGCGATGAAATGGCCGAGCATCGTGGAGCCGCAGATAAGGGTCAGGACCATGACGGCGGTTCTCGACGATTCCTTCACCGATTTCATGTAACCCCTGATGTTCATGTCCCGCTGAAGAAAGGTGAGGATGAGAACGAGCATGGTGCCGATACTGCCCGCCTCTGTGGGGGTAAAGAACCCTTTCAGGATACCGCCGATCATAAGAACGAAGATGACGCCGACCCAGATGAGTTCGGGAAGGGATTTTGCCCTTTCCTTCCAGGAAGTCCTTGCCCCTTTGGGCCCGATCAGTGGATTAATCTTGCACCAGCCGATGATAACGGAGACGAACAAGGTGGCTATGAGCAGGCCCGGAAGGATGCCCGCCAGAAAGAGCCTTCCAATGGACTGGTCGGTAATGATGCCGAAGATGATAAGGGTAACGGAGGGCGGAAGAATGATACCCAGGGTACCCACGCATGCCACGAGACCATGGGAGAATTTCTTGGCGTAACCGTAACGGTCCATTTCCGGGATGGCGACGAGGGAAAAAGTTGCCGCCGTAGCGGGAGATGAACCACAGATGGCCTTGAAGGCCGTGGCGCCCGCAACTGTTGCCATAGCAAGACCACCGGGAACGTGGCCGATGAACTTGTAGGCCGAATCGAAAAGCCTCTTTGCAATACCCGAGTTGAAGGCCACCTGACCCATGAGGATAAAGAGGGGGATGACGGTAAAACCGTAGGTGTTGAAGACGTCAAAAAAGTCCTTGGCCAGAAGGTTGAGGGCTGCATCCCAGGAGATGAGATAACCAAAGCCCACAAAACCCATAATCATCATGGCGAATCCGAGTTCGATGCCTGTAAGAAAGAGTATCAGTGTTACTGCTAAGCCTATGAGTCCGACGACAACCTCATTCATATTTGCCTCCGAAGATCTTGAAGATATCGCAGATGAGTACCAGACACTGGATGAAGGCGCAGACCGCCAGGCCGTACCCTATGGGGTAAAAGGGAAGTTGAATGGTGAGGCTGACCTCTCCTGACTTGTACAACGCGTAAGAATATTTTATCAGGTTTATTCCTATGAGAAGGAAAATGCCGATGCACAGGAGCCGTGTGAAAAGATTAATGACCTTTGCCCCTGCCGTAGAAAACTTCTGAACCATGAAGTCGACGAATATATGGCCCCTCGTCCACGAGGTTAGCGGAATGCCGAAGCCGATAACCACGGCCCCGCCAAGACCAACCATCTCGAAGGTGCCTACAACAGGCATCCCGAACAACCTGCCCACCACATCGACACAGGTGAGCAGCATGATGAAGGTGAGCGCTATCCCCGAGATAACGGTCATCCAATTGCTTAGTTTTTCTGTAATCCAGAACAATCCTCCCATTGTACCTCCTAAAAGTATTGCGTTATATTTTTCTGAAGCAGCTGCGTCCCGGTGCTCCTATCATCCTCAGGCCTACGATCACAGGGTCGTTCGGATACAATTTGAACGAGTACCTTTTTCATTCGTCGGGAGGGATATGTATCTACTGCCAAGGGGAGGCCTTGTATGAGTCGGGATAGAGGAACAGACGGTCCGCCGCAACGACGACCTGTGACATTTGGGGGATGTGGAGGGTCTGCGCGACGGACCGGTCTGTCGGACTCATGTTCCAGCCTTTTTCGGGAGACAGGACTGATGCACCTGTCAATGAGGGCCATTCTGTCGAAATCGTCTTATTCCTTCTCTTCAAAATCGCCCTCCCCCCCGAGCGAAGCATTGCGGACAGTCTATTTCTTGGTCTTCGCGTTAGCCTTTATGAAATCCTGGGCGAACTTGAGGGCCTCAGCGCCGGGCACTCCTTTTGCCTTCGTGTCTCTCAGATATTCATCCAGAAGGGGTTTCACTGCTGCGGCCCATCTGGCGTCTTCCTCTTTTGTGAGGGGAAGTATTTTGTTTCCTCTCTTTGTGATGAAATCAACGCCGTCTTTATCGGTGGAATCCCAGAGCGCGCCTGTCTTGACAATCCACTCCTCACTCACCTGCGTGAATATCTTCTGAATATCAGGAGGAAGAGCATTCCATTTGTTCTTGTTCATGACGATGAAAAACCCTGTAGAGTAGCTGGAACCGTAGTTGAGTGTTGAGTAACCGACGACTTCTCCCCACCTGAAATCCTTGAGCGCCATGAAAGGAGCCATTGCGCCGTCTGCCACGCCGGTCCTGAGGGCATCATAGGTCTCGGGCATGGTGGTGCCGACAGGTGACGCACCGAGGGCCGTGACGATTTTGGATGCAAGCCCTGTAGCCCTGATCTTCATTCCCTTAAGGTCTTCGAGCTTGGTCAGGGGTTTCTTGGTGGTATGGATCAGTCCAGGACCGTGAGCGTGAAAATAGAGGACCTTTACTTCATCAAATTCCTTCGGTTTAAACTTATTGTAATATTCGTTGGCTAACTTCGTTGCAGTGGGGCCATCCTGGAGACCGAGCGGGAGGTCGATGACTTCGGTAAGGGGAAATTTGCCCCGGGTATAGGCAAAGCAGCTCATACCGAGATCGGCTATCCCTCTAACCGTCGAATCATAGATCTGTGCTGCCGGTGCCAGTGTACCGCCGTGGAAGTACGTAACCTTTACTCTGCCATTCGTCCTTTTCTCGACTTCTTTACCCCACGCCTCAATCATAACGCTGTGCGGGCTCGGTGCCGGGAAAAAGTTCGCGTAGTTGAGTGTGATTACCTTCTGTTGAGCTGTCGAATAACTTGGAATGGATAGTACAAGCAAGCCCGTGAGAAGAACGAAAAGAAAAACCTTTGCTGCAAAATGCCTCTTCATTACGAATCCCCCTTAGTTTTTGTAATTAACAGACCGGCCCGGGTCAACCCGGACAGGTTGTTTCCCTTTGCTCTTTGAAACCTAAAAATGTATACAAATGTTTTTGTAATGAGTATAGAGCTGGTGTGACGACAAACCCCGAAATCCCCCCCTTCCGCTTTTTTTTCTTTATACGTAAGGATATATTAGGTAGACGAGACGGGGAAATAAGAATATGGCTGATTTTTCGAAACTATTTCTGTTGGTTTGTTTGTAAGATTTTTCCTACATGGATGTGGATCCAAACAGAATCCGGAAGAAAAACCATACCGACAAGCGGTGGGCGGGCGTTAAATTATGCCGTTCTTCACGGCATAGAGGATAAGCTCGCTGTTATTCTTCATATTCATTTTTTCCAGGATACGAGTCCTGTAGGTGCCGATAGTCTTGACGCTGAGAGACATCTCTTCAGCTATCCCGGATAAGGTCTTCCCCGATACAAGCATGAGCATTACCTGGTACTCGCGGGCAGAGAGGCTGTGTTGCGAAGGCTGTTCTGTTCCCATGATGGAAATCATCTGTTCGGCAAGGGTTTCACTTATGTACTTGCCGCCCTTCGTTATCTTTCTGATGGCTTTGACCAGCTCGGCCGGGGCGCTCTCCTTGGTCATGTATCCTGCTGCCCCTTCCCTTAAAGCCCTCACTGCATATTGATCCTCGGGGTGGATACTCAGTATGAGGACAGGCAATTCCGGGTACTGCCGCTTCAGCTCTTTCAGGGTATCCAGACCGCCTCTTCCCGGCATTGTGATATCGAGCACCACTGCGTCCCAGGTCTGCTGATGGGCCATTTCCAGCACTTCACGGGCATTCTGCGCCTCTCCCACTACTATTGTTACGTCAGACTCATCAGACAGGATCTGCTTGAGGCCTCTTCTGACTATAGGGTGGTCATCGGCAATCAGGATTCTGAGCATGTTCCCTCAACCCTCCTGATTGGTATCCTTATGGTGAGTGAAGCACCCTTCCCCTTCTTGCTGCCGATGTATGCCTCACCCCCGAGAATAAGCGCTCTTTCACGGATTCCCAGCAGTCCCAGCGATTTCGGGTCATGGACTTCATGCTCTGCGATGCCTTTGCCGTTGTCTTCCACTGTCATAGTAACGAAGCCGCTCTCTTCTTCAATGTCTATTTTAACATACGTAGCATGTGCATGTCGAACCACATTGGTCAATGCTTCCTGGAGGATACGGAATACCGCCGTAGAGAGTTTGCGATCCAGGTTTGTATCGTCCAGGGTCGATAAGAAATCGCATTCTATATCGGTGCGCCTTCTGAAATCCTCCACCTGCCATTCTATGGCGCATGTTAAGCCAAGCTCATCAAGAATGCCCGGTCTCAGTTCAGTGGATATCCTCCGGACAACGGCGATGGTGTTATCCACGATTTCCATCATGGATCCTATGTGGGCCGTCAACGTTGTCTCATTCTGGGGCAGTTTCCTCGATAATCGTGCCAGATCCAGTTTCAACCCCGTTAATGTCTGCCCTAATTCATCGTGGATCTCGCGGGCAACTGCAGTCCTGTCTTCTTCCCTGATACTCTCTATCCTTGACGCCAAGGCCCTAAGACGCTCCGTCTCGTTTCGAAGCCTCGTGGCCATGGTTCCGGTAACGACGGACACAAGAAGGAAGACGGCGAGAATAAAATAGTCTCTCGGGTCGCGGGGTGTCAGGGCGAATACGGGGGGCACGAAGAGATAGTCAAAGATCAGGACGCCAAGGAAGGATGCAAGAAATGATGCTCCCCGCCCCCACCGTACTGCGGCGATGAGGACCGGCAGCAGATAGAGCATGGCTATATTTGTGATCCCGAAGAAGGGCACCAGGATCTGCCCGAGGAGCGAGACGAGAAGTACCATAACAAGGGTCCATACGTAAGCCATCTCCGTTATTATACCCCGCCCATCCGGTAAATAGGCAAGACTCTGTTGCATGAAAAGGAGAATGCCGGGAGGTACGTCTTATTGAAGGATGTGCTAATCGAGGTACTTGGCCACCTGCTCCACGGGCAGCTTCTTGGGTCCTGTGGCCGGCCGGACAGCATAGCCCACGGGTATTACGGCCATGAATTCTCCCTTTCGTTCCCCCAGAAACTCAAGGATGTCGTCCTTGATGAGAAGCAGGATTCCCAGCCAGACCGTCGCAAGCCCCAGGGATGTAGCAGCCACGAGCAGGTTCTCCACGGCAGCCGCGGAACTTTGTATTTCCATGGTCCGGAAGAAATCATAGGTTGTCTCCTTCTCCACCTTGAACAGGTTGGCCCCCCGGGAAATAAGGTCTCCCGTGTTCACTACCGCGATGACGAGAGGAGCGCTGACAATGCTCAGCGCCGCCATCCTCAAAAGGGCTGATGCAGGTTTGGGAAACTGGGCAGCCCTGGACGTCACCAGTTTGGCAAGCTCTTTTCTGCTGTCTCCTCTGACAACGATGAAGCGCCACGACTGCTGATTGTGGGCCGAAGGGGCCTGATTGGCTGCCTGAAGGATGGCCGTGATGTGGTTATCAGGGACAGGCTCCTCCGTGAAGGTGCGGATGCTGTGGCGCTGCCCGATGGATGCAAGCGTACTGTTCTGCGGCAAGGTCTTGTCCGAATCCGTCATGATCTCTACCCCCTTCCTTCTTTCTACCGCCGCAACCAACCGGCATCAATACTATTATGGCAACCAGATGCCCGAGGAACAAGGCTACATTTAATTATAGCACGGCCGGCCGCAAAAGGCCTTTGCACGGAATGCGGAACAGAGAGCCCGGACTTCGGCGTTCCGGATTGTAAAACACAGCCGTCTTTGATAATATCAACAGGACCATCTGATCGCGGGCGTCCACCTTTTTTGCGCAGTTATGGGGGTTGTCACTGACATGATGAACGAAAAAGAAGAGAAAGAACTCTTTAGCCTCTATCCTGTCTTATCGGAAGTTGACCGGGAACTTCTCACCCATGCGCTTTCCCGGGCACAACTGGTCAACCTTAAGGCGGGCACGCTCATTTTCGAAGAGCTCCAGCCCTGCAATGCTTTTCCGTTTATCCTTTCAGGGAATATCCGCGTCTACAAACAGTCGGTGAATGGCCGGGAGTTGTCGCTCTATAACGTCACTTCCGGGGATGCCTGCGTCGTCACGGCAGGATGCCTGCTCGGCAGGGAGCCCTACAATGCCTGCGGCCTGGCAAAAGAGGACAGTATGCTGGTGATGATGACGGCCGATGATTTCGAGGCTCTTTTGGGTTCCCGGGTCTTCCGGGAATTCATCTTTTCCCTCTTCTCGAGGAGGATTTCGGAGCTGATGCAGCTCGTCGAAGAGGTGGCATTTCAGAAACTGGACAAGCGCCTGGCCTCCTTTCTCCTTCGACGGGGAAGGCACATAAAGGTCTCCCACCAGGAGTTGGCCGATGAACTCGGCACTGTCCGGGAAATGATCACGAGATTGCTGAACAGCTTCTCCGATACGGGCCTCATATTGCTGGGCCGGGAACGGATAGAGATTCTCGACGAATCAGCGCTGAAGGGTATGCTTGAGAGCTGAAAGAAATATGTGCAGCGCTGTGTAACCTAAGTTACATACTCCGGGCCAGGGATCCTGCAAGAATAAAATATCATTAACCGGACCCGGCCGGGCGCGGACGAGATGATGGCGCCTGTCAGGTTGCAGGGTATAAGGAGGGAATCTATGCGTATTGCGGTAATGGGAACAGGAGGGACAGGAGGCTTTTTTGGAGGTCTTTTGGCGAAGGCCGGCGAGGAGGTCACCTTCGTCGCCCGGGGAGCCCATCTGGAGGCAATCCGTGCAAAGGGGCTCACGGTAAAATCCGTTCTGGCCGGTAATTTCACCATCCCTGCGAAAGCGACCGATGATCCCCGCGAAATAGGTCCTGTGGACCTTGTCCTCTTCTGCGTGAAAGCCTACGACAACGCCCTTGCCGCCGAGCAGATCCGGCCTTTAATAGGCGCCGAAACGATCGTCCTTTCCGTGCAGAACGGTGTCGACAACGAGGAGCAGATCGGATCTGCAATCGGGCGCGAACACGTGGTGGGTTGCGTCTCATACATATCATCCACAATCGAATCCCCGGGGGTCATCTCCCAGACAGCGGGTCCGGGGAGGATCGTCCTGGGGGAGATGGAAGGCGGAGTGAGCCCTCGGACCGAAAGGATTCAGAAGACCCTCAAAAATGCGGGCATCGCGGCAGAGGTCCATCCGGACATTCAGGTTGCCCTGTGGCAGAAATTCATAACCATATGCGGTGCAAACGGCGTTACGGCCCTGACACGCCTGCCTATGGGCCTGATCCTGGCATGTGAGGAAGCACGTCAATTGCTGAAGGGCACCATGGAAGAGGTGGAGGCGGTCGCGCGGGCAAAGGGTGCTCGCGTGCCCCAGGGAATTGTTGAACAATCCATGGCCTTTTTCAGCAGCCTGGAACCCTCCATGCGAGGCTCCATGTATTATGACCTCGCCGCTGACCGACGCCTGGAACTGGATATATTGAACGGGGCCGTCTTTCGCTTGGGACAAGAGCACGGGATTGCGACCCCCTTCAATTTCGTCATATATGCCGCTTTGAAACCATACATGAACGGAAGGCCTCTTTCGTCATGAACGATCGGAACCTCATAGGAAACAGCTCGGCTTTTGTGGCCGCGGCCCTCTTCGGCGCCTCCGTTGTTGCCACCAGGGTGGCAGTCGGGACCGTCCCGCCGCTCAGTCTCGCCTTCCTGCGATTCGGCCAGGGGGGACTGCTCCTTCTCCTTTTTCTCCTCCTTCGCCGGCCGGACCTGGTGCGCGTCAGGTTGAGCGATATACCCTACCTTGCCCTTATGGGGGCCGTCCTCTTCACCATCTTTCCCATAACCTTCAACGTAGGCCTCAAGTTTACCGAAGCCTCGCGTGGGGCCCTCATGCTCTCCACCATGCCCCTGTGGAGCGCCTGGCTGGCCCGCATCGCAAAGAGTGAACACTTGAGTCTCCGCCAGGTCGGAGGAATCGTCCTGACTCTTTGCGGCGTGGCCTCCGTCCTTGCCGAACGGGGGTTGACATGGCACGGGGGAAGCTGGCCTTTGGTTGGGGACCTGCTCATGCTCCTGACGGCGATTTCGGGCGCTGTCTACGGTGTCCTGGCCCAGAAGATGTTAAAGAAATATAAGGCCATAACCGTAACGACCTATACCATGCTGATCGGGACATGCCTTCTGATCCCGGCGGTATACGTGGAAGGATTTTCCCAGGCACTCACAAAGATTGACCTGAGGGCCGGCTGCCTCATCCTGTTTCTGGGGATTTGCGGCGGCGCCGTCGGTTACTATCTGTGGACCTTCGCCCTGGCCCACCTGACGCCCACCCAGGTTGCTGTCTACGTGAATTTGAATCCCATGGTGGCAACCGTGCTGGGGGCCGCACTTTTGGCGGAGAAGCTGACACTCGTTTTTGTCGTCTCTTTCGCGGCGGTTCTAGCCGGTGTTTTGCTCGTCAACTGGCCGGCAAAGCAGAAGGCTTAAGCTCTTTCAGGCCCGCACCTTGCTCAGATAGAACTCGATCTTTTCCATGAGTGCTCCCGGGGCGATGGGCTTGGCGATGAAATCCCGCCCGCCGAAACGGCCTCCGCGCCTCGAGACCTCTTCTTCCCTCACCATGGCGGTAAGGAAGACGATGGGGATTTCACTCGTCCATTCATCCTCGAGAAGAAGTTCCGCAACCTGGCCGCCATCCATACCGGACATCTTGATATCGAGGAGGATGAGGTCAGGTTGATGCTGCTTCGCAAGGCTAATGCCTTTCTTGCCGTCTGTTGCAGTGAAAACCTTGTAACGGCCCGTCTTCTCCAGGTTCAGTTTAACGAAAAGGCAGAAGTCGCCTTCATCATCGATGAGGAGAATAATTTTTTCACTCAATGGAATCGCCCTCCTTTTCCGATAGACTGCAGGGCAGGGTTACCTTGACGGTGGTGCCTGCGCCCATCCTGCTGTCTATTGTGATGCGGCCTCCATGACGCTCCACAATCCCCTTCGTAACGGAGAGGCCGATACCTGTCCCCTTCCCCACATCCTTCGTGGTGAAGAAAGGGTCAAAGACCTTCGGGAGAAACTCTTCCGGGATGCCTGTCCCCGTATCGGTTATGATCGTCTCGATCCATGGTGTATTGTCCGGGGCGCTCACCGGAGTGATGGTGACGCTGATGGTACCGCCACCCTGTATCGCGTCCAGGGCGTTGATGAGCACGTTGATGAAGACCTCCCTGATCTGATTCGCGTCAGCCCTTATCAGGCACCTGTCGGAGGGGAAATTTCGTACCATCTCTATCTTCTTCAGGCTCATCTGATGCTCCACCATGCCGAGGGCCTCATCGACAAGCGCGCACAACGCAACATCCTCCAGGGATGGCGGCGTCTGCCGGGCAAAGTTGAGGAGGTTCTCGACGACGCTGTTCGCCCGGACAGCCGACTTGCTTACCCTCTCGCAGGCATCGATGAGCGCCTCATCGCCGACGGATGACTGGACGTAGGCAACCCCCTGGAGGATAACCCCCAGAGGATTCTTCAGCTCATGGGCCACCCCGGCGGAAAGGAGTCCCAGGGATGCCATTTTTTCCGTCTGGACGAGGACAGCCTCCGATGCCTGGAGTTCCTCGTAGACCCTGTGGAGTTCCCTGTTCTTCTCTTCAACTTCGGCAAGGAGACGGCGGAGGCTGTCGGCTGTCGCTTTGCGCTCTGTGATATCTTCAAGGGTCCCTTCATAATAGAGGATATGTCCGTCCTCATCTTTTACGACACGGGCATTGACGGATGCCCAGAAAAGGCTTCCATCCCTCCTCGCGTGCTCCACTTCGAGATTTCTTACCACATCGGCCTCCCCGTTCAGCCGGGTCAGAAAGAACGATCTCTCCCCTTCTGATTTGGCAAGCAGATCCCTCACGTCGGCCACACTTTCTATCATATCCCGGGGCGATTCATATCCCGCCATCCTGGCAAGGGCAGGATTTACGCTGATGAGTCTCCCCTCCGGCGTTGCCTGAAAGATGCCCCGGTATCTCTCTTCACTCAACCGGAGGGCGGCTTCCGAGCGTCTCCGGTCGGTAATATCCTTCATGGTATGTATGGAGCCGGAGATTCCCCCTTCCGCGTCAAAAACCGGATCAACCGTCACGAGATACCATCTGTCATTCCTGGCCTGGTAGATCTCCTTCTCCGCGTGCCGCCCTGTTGCCCTCATGGCCATATGGGGGCACCCATCAGGAGGCCTGCCGTCTTCGTGCACAAGATCGTAACAAAAGGTGCCCGGGAGCCGGTCCATGGCCATTTCAAGAATCTTGCCGGCGGACTGGTTCGCCCGTATAATTCTGAAATCCTTATCGAGGATCATTATGGCATCCTGGATGGAGTCGAAGGTTGCACTCCACTCTTTAGACGCTTTGATCAGGTTCTGTTCCGCCTTCTTGCGGTCGGTGATATCCCTCGACACCACGATGACATTGGCAACCCTGCCCTCATCATCCTTTATAGTGCTTCCCTGGGATTCGATGGAACGCTCGTCCCCATTCCCCAAAAGAAAACGGAATTCTGCACGCTTGCCAACGCCGGTCTCCACAGTCTCCCTGAAAACGCGCTTGATCATTTCCCTGTCATCAGGGTGAATTTCGTCAAAGGAGTCGGTGCCTTTGAGGGATTCGAGGTCGTCGAAGAGCTTCTTGTAGGATGGACTGTTGTACAAACGTCGCCCTTCGGTATCGAGAACCGCCACGAGATCGTCCATATTGTCCGTAACCAGGCGCAGCATCTCCTTGCCGCGACGGTGCTTCTTTTCGATCTCCCTGAAAAGAGTAACGTCTCGTATGAGCAGGACCGCGCCGTCCGTACGCCGCAGATTGCCGGTAATCACCTCAAGGTCTATGGGCTGGCCACTCTTCGTTCTTCCCGTAGCTGCACTGATATGGAAACCCTCTTCTTCAAGGCCTTTGTGCACCTCCTGAAACATCTCCTTCTTCGGCAGTTGTTCTGCGAAGAGCGTATCCGTGGTCCTGTTCACCACCTCTTCCATATCGTATCCGAATATTCGCCGTATGGAGGGATTACACATGGTTATCCTGTTCCCCGAATCGACCACCACGAGAGCGTCCGGGTTGATGCTCTCAATAATATTTTCCAGCTCTTTCTGTTTGGCCTGAGCTTTTCTCCAACGCCTGTAGGTGAGAAGGAGGAGGCCCGCCAGATAGAGAAAGGCGTAATTTGCGAGAAACTCCCCTACCAGAAGGACCTCGTTGTCGAGAAAAAAATCGTAAACTTTTTCGATGAACTGTATATATACGCTGAAACAGGCAAGACCTATGGAGAGGCTTGCTACTAGGATGATCTGGCTGGCTTCGCTGCCTTTCTTCTTCACGTGGACGCCCTCTGCGATGATGCATTATGGGGGCCGATCATTCCTATTCTATTACGGATATCAGGGAAAGTAAATCAAGGAGAAGCAAGCTGGACGGAGTTGACGGCAAAGTCCGACAGCCGGCCCAAGAATTGTCCTGCACTCATTAAAGCGTTTCGGGGGGAGACAAAAAGAAAGGGGGCTCCATGGCCCCCCTATTTCCTTCGTGGGTGGTAGTCTTACTTCTTCGCGGGTGCGGGAGCTGGTGCAGGAGCTGCTGCTTCCGGTTTCGCTGCTTCTTCTTTCTTCTCTTTCTTGGCCTTCTTCTCTTTCTTGGCCTTCTTCTCTTTCTTTACTTCTTTCTTCTCTGCCTTCTCAGGAGCTGCTGCGGCCTCTGCTTTGGGCGGGGGAGCTGCCGGTGCCTGGGCCATACCTGCGGCGACAAAAACAAAGCTGATCATGACTGCCACGAGCACTACCAATACTTTCTTCATTCTGTTTCCTCCTTTGTAGGATATTGACTTCATGACACTCTAAGATGCATGGATCATGCCACACCGGGGCTGTTGCTGTAACTAGGCTACAATAAAGGATATTGATCCGAAGCAGCGTCTGTAGCTGCGCTCATCCTATCGGAATTTCTCGACTGGAGTTATTCCCGAAGTCCGAAATTTCCGACAAGTGCCTTCGAGGCTGCAGGCCATTCCCTTTGACAAGGTTTGATGGAGTAGTTAAGTTCGGTAAAGAGGTTGCGGGACAATGAGAGCTGTCATTACCTTTTGTGTGCTGCCCTTTCTCCTTTCCCTTTTGGCAGCGTTTCCCTGCCATGCGGAAAGCGGCGGGACAACGACCATCATCTTTGTGCGCCATGCCGAAGAGAACCGGTTGTCAGACGATATATCCCTCACCGACGAGGGGTCTCGACGGGCGAAGGAACTGGCGAGGGTGCTTCGGGACGTGAAGATCGATGTGGTTTTTGCCACACCCACCGTACGCGCCGAGACCACGGCAGGGCCCACGGCAGAAGAAAAGGGTCTGCAGATAAAAACCTATAACTACGGGAAGTATCCGGATCTCGTGCCTTTCATGAATTCACTGCTCCGAAACCATAGAGGTCAGACAATCCTCATCGCGGGCCATTCCGATGATGTGCCGGTAATGCTCAGCATTCTGCGAAAGGAATTTGTTCCCCAAAGAGACGTGGCACCGATCCCCAAGCCCATTTACGACAATCTTTTCGTTGCCTTCGTGCCCGTTAACGGAAAGGCCGACGTGGTGCAGCTAAAGTACGGAGAGCTTTGCCCGCCGAAATAACCGGCGAACTGCCTGCATCACCGTTTGAGCGCGCCCTCGTACTCCAGGGCACGATCGCCCTGTGCGGCGAAGGTCCGGGCCAGTTTGAGAAGCTTCTGCCTCTGTGCGCTGGTCAGGACATGGCCTGGAGGGGGCATCTTATTCTCCTCCAGCTGCGTCACGATCTGGTGGCGTATGGTAAGCGCCTGGTTGGGCAGGTTCAGGAGCCTGAGGGGGTTCATCTGGGCCGGGTTGGAGGGGCTGTGACAGAAGGTGCAGTTATACTGCCGCGCTTCCGCCTCCAGGGCCCTGTATGCGGCATCCAGTTTTCTCACATGTGGGTTCTTCGCAGAAAAAAGATAGGAGTAGAGTGCGACGTAAGGCATTTCCCGCCCCTTCGCATCAGCCCACCGGTAACGGCCATCCCAGGCGCGGGAAACCTGCGGACGTGAAGGGTCTACGGTATCGGAGCGATAGCCGGCGATGATCTTTCCCTTTTGCATGACAAGGATGAGTCTCGTGGCAAGCTGATAGCTCTCCCATTTCTTCGGAGCGTGCCAGAAAGGATAGGGGTAGGCGCCCGGGTCGAGGCCGTAGCGAAAACGGGATGCCAGGTTGATGAGCGTAAGGTCCCCCTCTTTTTCAACCTTGTACTCCCCGGTAAACATGAACAGGGGAAGGTACATCCGGCGCCACACGAAGGAATTGAAGGCGGTCAGGCTGCTCTCCTCCGGCCGGTAGCTCTTGCCTGCGGAATGGCTGCCCCAGAGGATGGGATCGCTGACGAGGTCACGGAGCAGGGTTAATTGGGCGACTTTCGAGGCAGCCAGGTCCCTGGCGCGCGCGTCCGACGGATCAGCGGGCGGGCATGCTGCGGCCAGTCCCTCTGCAAGGTTCTTTGCAATCGTCTCGCTTGCATCATCCGCCCCGCTCGCCAAGCATGGATAGAGCAAGAGGAAAACGACTGCGGCCGAGAGCAGCTTTACGGCGTTGTTTTTCATCGTCTCACCCCGTAATCGCGACATGCCCTAACATAGGTACTTGGGCGATTACCGTCAAGGAGAGTGGGGCACTTGGGGTGGGCCAGGGGGTTTTAGCGGGTATCCGACGGTTTGGCCACAGCGTCCCTGTCCTTCCTGATGTAGTCGAGGAGCTTCATGGACGTGTCGGTATAGAGCTTTATTCCGTCGAAGTTCGGTTCATGGGTGAGCTTCTGCATCATTAATCCGTCATCGTCGAACCAGCGGGGGAGGACGCCCGCAAGGAAGTAGCCCGATTGGCGGAGCAGATCGACGGCCGTACCTGCCAGGGGGTCGGTGAGTTTGATAAAAGCCTGGAAGATGACGGCCTTCCCGTTTCTCAAACCCTCCTCGATCGGCCTGACTCTCTCCGTCGCGTCGCTGCCGATTTCCAGGAAGGTGATCCTGCCGACGCCGGCATCTTCGAAGAGACTCGACTCGATGGAGCTCTCTTTCCCTGCCGCAAGCGTCCGGTCCGCTGGGAGGAAGGTGTGGCCGAAGTCAAAGGCATGGGCGTAAGTAAACCTGATAATCTCTTCATAGGCGGGAGGCAGAAAGATCGTCTGCGCCCTGGATTTTAGGGTCTTGAAGGTGAGAACGGTACTCACCCTGCCTTTGCTTCCCAGCTCTTTTTCGAAGGAAGATTCAGGCATCAGGTCAAGCTCGATGCCTGTCTGGTATGCCCCGAGGAGGACAGAGGTCTTCTGCATATAGATGTGGCTTGCCACGGTCTCTCCCCAGACCTCTTCCACGCCGAGGCCGGGCATGAGGTCCCTGAAGCTGGCTTCCATTATGGCGTTGGCAAGGCCCAGGTTGCGGAATTCGGGCAGGACCATACCGAGGCCGCTTTCCCATAGGCCGTAAAATGGCGCCGACGAGTGAAAGAGCGCCGCATGGCCTATGACCCGGCAGGATGCGTCACGGGCAACGACGTGGTACATCTCTCCGCGCTCCTGCTGCCTCCGGAGATGTTCAGGATCGTACATCTCCCTGATTGGAAAGTGGTCTCCATAGACAGCCCTCAAGAGTTCAACCAGGCTGGGGGTATCTTCGGGCCTCATGAAGCCGATGTCGAATGATCCTGCCTTGTCTGCTGTCTCATCGTTCATAGGCAGTTATCTCTCACGGCGACACGTTTCTCCGCGGACGTCCTGTAATCCTCCTGCCTCAAGGCTCAATCAAGGCAAAAGCCATAATCA
>CAYOYU010000084.1:0-18406 GCA_964408265.1 uncultured Syntrophorhabdaceae bacterium | reverse complement strand
CCTATGCGGGGCCCGCTGGTCCAACCATTGGGCGGTGCAGGAGCGAGCTTTTCGTTCCTGCACCTTTATGGGGATATGGAGAAAGAGGCCTACTTCGCTTTTGCCTTTATAAAACCGTCAATACTCACGTCACCTCTCTTGTTGATCACCGGCACCTGGTAGGGCTGCTGTATGCTGGAGTGCATATCCACGTGGTCTCTCATAAGCAGGAGGCCACCGCCCCAACCGAATGCTCCCATTTCCGGGAAGAAGCTGTAATTCATGTCAAATGTCCGGTAGAGCCTGCCTTTCCTGTCGAAGTTTTCCACGTGGTAGAAGAGAAAGGTCTCTTTGTCAATGTAGAACAACCTGCTGGCATACACGTAGCTTTTGTCGAGCTGTGTCAGTTTCACCACGTACATGGGTCGCCGTTCCATGCGGACGTTCCGGCACTCGCCCCCTTTGGAAGTCCAGTACTCGGCACCGTCCACAGTCGGAGCGGGAACGAGGAACTCCCTTTCCTCAACCACCTCATACTTGTATGGGTACTTAGTGGGGGAAGCCTTCTGGAAGAATCCTTCGGCGTCGTCATAGATCATATCCTGACCCATAACGGGGTCTTGTGTGTCGCTGGACGTCATCTTTCTCACCCGCCGCAGATGGGGAAGATAAATCAAAAGGTTGTCCGCCTTCTCCGGATCGAGATAGAAAAGAGCGGTCAAGACCGTTCCTGCTACGTCCCTGGGTGCATGGAAGGCAAGGGCGTATGTCCAGGATTCTCCCCTGTCCTTGGCTCTTGTATCCAGGAACCCTCTCGGTTCAAAGGTGCTCCGGCCGGCAAGGTTCAGCGTGTTCGTCTCCACAACCATCTCGATATCCGTCTTGAGGTCCTTCGTGAAACCTGCGACCCTTGTAATCATATACATTTCCTTGCCGAACCCCAGGTACCGTTTCTCTATGTTGTACATGATCTGCTGGGCCTTGAACTGCCCTGCAGGCTTGGGGAAGGGATAGCCACCCGTCCAGCTGTTCACTACCAGGTAGCCCTTTCCATCGAGCTTGACTTTATTCAGGTTCTCTTTGGTCATATCGATGACCGGCTGCGCCCAGTAGTACTGACGAGTGGGTATGATCTCGAATTCAGGGATGTTTCCCACCATGGGAGGTCCACCTGGCTTAATCCTTTTGTACAGGTCAGGATACATGAGCTGCTTGAACCCGGGGTTCTTCTCCAGATCTTTGTAGGTGTATTTGCCCGGCTTGATTTCAGGGGCTATCTTCCCCACCTCGTCGGGCGCCCTGAAACCGACCGCTTCCGACCAGCCTTTCTTCATTTGGTCAATATCAAATACCAGTGAAGCATATACGTCTTTCGGGAGGACCTGTTTCGGCCCATAATCCCTCAGGTACGGCCGGGGATCATCATAGAACTTCTTATGCTTTTCCACGTCCTGGATCGTGGGTTTCACAAAATCAGCTGCCCCTGCTTGCCCCAAAAACAGGCTGACGAGCAGAAAAAGCGGCAAAGCAAGGAAAAGATACTTCTTGAAGCTTTTCATCGTCATGACCTCCTATGTCAAGAAATGCTCTTCGTTTATAAACACTTCCGTCACGCCTAGAAGCGATAGATTGCCGAGGCGTAAATCTGGTCTTTGTGTCTCAAACACCATAAGCCTTCGCCTTCCTTATCGCCTTCGATGATGATGGCACCCAAGGCATACTTCCATGTATCGTTATACTCGTAGGCCAGTTCAGGTTTCATCAACCATGCCTTGTTGCTCCAGTCTCGCATCACAAAGAATGAAGGCTGCAGTTTGTTGTGCATGTACGAGGTCATCAGGTTGAGTGTACTGATCCAGGTGTTCTCCCTTATGTAGGGGTCCTCGCCGGTGACCAGAATCCCGTCATCCTTGAAGTTCATGATGCGCCGGTTGTAAATCTGGGGCGAAATCGTGAAATAGGCCTTCTCGTTGAGCACAGGAATCTTCACTTTCCAGTCAATGCCTACCAACCACCGCAGTTCGTCGTGGGTCTCGAAAGTCGCAGGCGCCTGGTAGGGATCCCTGGGCGCCTTCCCGAAGGTACTGTTGAATGCGTAGATCGACTCGAACCTCAGGACCGGCGACACGCCTCCGAGAGCTTCGGACCTCAGGAAACTCAGGTCCCTCGTTGCCGTAGCCCCCACAAACTTGAACAGCGGGTAGTAGATCTCGGCGGGGGCGTGGATGATCACGCTTCCGTCAAAGGGTGAGACTTCCATCCGCGGATTTCCTCTGTTCGCGGCAAATACGAAGTCATTGGCCCGTCCGTAATAGCCGTTAAAGGTGATTCTCGTGTCGGCAACGGTGGCAGTGATTTTTCCCGAGTACTTGAAGCCGTCCGAATTGAAGGCCGCCGGTTTGTCGATATTTGAATCGAAAGATCCGATGATGCTCCGTGTGTCAGGACCCGCTGCAGCCTGGAATGGCGGCGGGAGCCCCGGCACGACACCTGAGGGCACCCAGCCCACGGGTCCGCCTGGAGGGAAATTCACGTACCGCATCAATCCGCCTGGTTTATCCATATACCAGATCCCGTTCGTGTCTGGCCCGCCCGGTGACGGCCCCTCGTTGCCGCGATAACCGAAATTCGGGTTAAATACAAACTGGTAATTCAGGTCCTGCAGCCAGGACGGAAGCGTCGGCTGCCGGTACTCCGCGCGGAGGAGCCATATGGGGATTACCACATTCTCGAAGTTCACGTTGGCAACGCCCCGCCTCTGGTCGATGGGGTTTATCTGGTCCATGAGACGCAAGCCGTCGGCCTCGCCCCAAACCACGACCTGTTTGCCGAACCTGAAGAACCAGTTGTCCTTTGCGAAGGTCACGTGAGCTTCCGACAGGATATCCTGCCAGTCATCGAAGACAAACAATTTGCTGTACGCCTGATCAAACTGCTTGTCCTTCCATTCGCTGTTTCCCGCGAGCAGAGGGTAGGCCCAATCCACGTTCCCCTTTCCGCTCACGAAAAACTTCAGGTTCTGACTGTGCTCATACCGCATCTCAAGGAGCCCTTCCGTGACGAAAGAATTGAAACCCTGCTTGCTCTCAATCTGGCTTCCGCCGAGCCCGTAGGTCGTGCTCTGTTTCAGATAGCCGTTGATGGTAAACGGCTTCCCCCCCAGCGTTGTTTCGATGGCCCCGGCCTGGCCGACCAGCCACATGAGCAGCCCACAAAAAATAGCCATGGCCGACAAAAACTTGCAGCAGCGTAGACGCTTACCTAATGCCCTTCCCATCTTGCCCTCCTTTTAGAAAATTTGTTATCCCACCTGCGCAGGAACATTTGCCATCTCTCTCCCATCCCCTGCACAGCAGACTTTGCTCTTTGAAATGAACTTCGGCTTCACTATCATCAACAACAAAGGATGAAGCGTCAACGCAGCCACCATATTCGTAGTCATGATCATTGCCAGGAAGAACCCCATCTCCGCCTGAAATTTGAGACCGGAGATAAAGTACCAGGTGAGGACCGGAATAATAATCGTCAGACCCGTATAGACGATGGCCTCACCGGTGGTCCTCGTAGCCGTTATAACGGTCTCCTTCAAATCCATCCGGTCACCGTACTCCTCTACACAACGACTGTATAAATAGATCGCAAAATCGACCCCCACACCCACACCGACCGCTGATACGGGCAGAGTGTTTACCGACAGCCCAATGTTCATCCACGACATGTACCAGAAGGCGATGAGGTTAGCGATGAGCAGCGGAGCCGTGAGCATGATCCCCGCCACCACAGACCGAAATGCGAGAACACACATAATGAATATGGCGCCAAGAACAATGGCATCCATCCTCACGTGAGATTCCTTCATCTCCTGGTTGAGGGCCATCTCCATGCCTATTCTTCCGCCTGCAAGTTTGAACTCTCCATTTTTGGTCTTCATAGGCTGAGCGTCAAAAAATCCATAGGCTGCCTTCTTGATACGCAGGACGTTATCGGAAGTGTGGTCTGCAAAGAAGAGTGTTATCTGGGCCCTTTCCACCGTGCTGTCTATAAACCGCCTCAGGTTAGCCGTGCCCAGGCTGTTCCGTATGTAGCCGAGGAGGCCAGTCATCTGGTCGTCTGTCCGGGGAAGCTGGTACCATGCCTCATCGCCGTCATGGAGCGTCAGGTTAAGCGCCTTGCCCATGTCGATAATGGAACTGGAGGTCTTGTAAATGTCCGGCAGGCTGTCCGCCATGTGCTGGGCAAATTTCTCAAAAGTGGCCAGTACCTCCGGCTCGTAGACCGAGTCTGCCTTGCCTTCGTAATAGAGGACAAGATTCTCCGAGGAGGCATTGAACTTCTCATTGATCAGCGCCTGGTCTTTGTTGTAGGTATCCCGTTCCCAGAGAATAGGTGATCCCGGCGTAGCGTCTCCGACCTTTACGTGAAATGCCTGCCAGGAACCGACTACCACGATAACCAGGATTACCGCGGCAAGCACATACCTTCCCCGCCCCATGGAGAATAACGATACGGACGCAGTGGCACGGGCAATGAAACTCCGCCCTTCCATGCGCATCTTCAGCTTTTCTTTATTGAGGGGCAGGTAGCTGCAGATTATGGGCACCAGAAGTCCTTCCAGCGCTATGGTGGCCATCCAGAAACTCATGATGACTGCCAACTGCTGCATCAATACTATCTTGGCAATCCCGAGCACCAGAAAGCCCGCCACCTCCGTCACCGTGGCCATTACATTTGGCATCCACATGGCCCGCATGGTCTTGAAGGTCGCTACCTGCCTGTTTCCGTCGCTGTACAGAAACTCCTCGATATACCGGTGGGTTATCTGCACAGCGTTGCTTATCATTCGAGCGCCCACAAGAAAAGCGAGTACGTAGAGGAGAGGGCTGAAATTGATGCCCGTCCAGCCGATGAAACCCAGCCCCAGCCCCGTGCAGATGAGAGCTATGATCATGGGTGCTATCATGCCAACGAAATTCCGAAAGGAGAGGAATAGGATGATGATCATCATGAGTATGCTGATTCCCATGACCATATATATCTGGGTCTTATAGCTATAAATCCATCCCATGAGCATGGGGAAACCCACGATGTGGATGGACGTAGTGTCATCTGTATACTTGGAAAAAACACCCTTGAGCTTGGCGAACATGGCCTCGTAGGGGATGTTTTCTTTCATTTCCGTGAGGATGATCGCCGCGCTCCCATCATTTGAGACGAGCATCCCGCTGTAGGCCGGATTAGAAAAAACGTTCTTCTTCAACTCCTCCATGGCTTCAGGGGTCTTCGGCACATCCGGGTACATGAGGGGCTCAATCCGGATCTCCCCCTTTGCCATGGTCTTTACCACCTTTGTCGAGTAGGTCGCCATGGACATAGTGAGTACTCTGTAGACTTCATCCCAGAGTATGATCTCGTCTGTGATGTCCTTTACCTTGCCGAGGGTCTTCTCGTTGAAGATGTCACCCTGCTTCGCATTCACGGCAATGGCCACACCCGAGCCTCCGCTTCCGAAGACCTGGCTGAACTTGCCCATCAACTGCAGGTACGGGTGTGAATGAGGGAAAAGATGTGCCAGGATAACTTCCGTCTTCATCTTTAAAGCACCCATGGAAACGGCAAAGCTGGCGATAATAACCACGAGCGTGACCAGCAACTTGTAGCGTACAAGCCAGGAGACCAGCCTGTCCGTAGCGCCTTTTATTTCGATTCTTTCGTCTATTCTTCCAGATCCCATGTCTCAACTCCCCTATCTTTTTTCCGCTACGTGCCATTGTGATGCTTTTTCATCGGTCAGGTAGATCCAGCCTCCTTTTCCGACTGCAACGAATCCTGCCTTTCCCCGAGGGGTGATGCCGTATATGTAACCGTAGGTGATTTTCGGTGTGACGTCGGCCACCTTGTAGGTGTTCCCGCTAGGCGAGCCCACGAGTAGTCTGCCGGTCCCGCCTATGACCACCTTGTCTCCCGTATAGGCAAGACCGAAAAGGTGAACCTTGGGCACATCCTTGCCCATGGCCTGCCAGGTTGCCCCGCCGTCGACAGTCCTGGTGATAAACCCGTCAATCCCCACAGCCCAGGCGGTCTTCGGATTCACGGCAGTGACCTTGAAAAGGATATTCCCTGCCTCGAGTTCACCTGTTTCCTCAGAGATACCGAAACCCCCGGCCTGTTTCTTCCATGTCTGGCCGCCATCTTCGGTGTGGTAGATGAGACCGTATTCGCCCACTGCCCACCCGTTCCTGTCATCACAAAAGGAGATGCTCTTCAGGATGTAGTCCTCATCCTTGAACTGCACCTTCCAACTTTTCCCTCCGTCCGCGGTGTAGAGAATCGTGGTCCGTTCACCCACTGCCCACCCTCTTTCGGTCGTGGCAAAATGGACACCCATCAGATAGAACTGAACCGGGGACTGCTGTTTTACCCAGGTTTTTCCTCCGTCCCGGGTATGGAGAATGGTTCCGTTATCTCCCACAATCCAGCCCATCTTCGAATCGACGAAGCTTACGGAGGCGAGGGTATAGTCGGTGCCGCTTGCCTGCTTTTCCCAGGACATTCCGCCATCGGAGGTATGGACGATAGTCCCCCATCGGCCGCTGGCCCAACCCTCTTTCTCGCTCGGGAAGGCGACAGACAGGAGGTCCTGACGGACATGGACCTCTTTCGCCTGGGCCTGTTTATCTGCCTGCTTGCCGGCAGCCAGGCAGACAGACCCTTTAGACCATGATGCCCCTGTAATAGAGACGAAGAGGAGCATTACTACAACCAGATGCCACAGGTAGGCCCATTCGCCCTTCTTGCTCGTCTGTCTTCCCCACGTTATTCTTCTGCCGTGGTATTCCATGTTCAACTCCTCCAGTACGCTTCGCTTTCCGCATCTTCCACTCTCTGCGGAAGGAAGCCTTTTTATCAATACGCCGTGCAGCCGGGTAGACTACAGGACCATGTTCAGGGGAAGCACCAGCCATAGAACCTTTGGACCTCTTCCGATCGGCACTGGTGCCTCCCTCACTTCTTATGCTTTCATGACTGACTGGTCATATTTATTATGATTACCAGCCCCTCATCATTATGTCAAGAAAAAAATAAATAAATTCTCGTCATAGCTGCATTTAGTTGGTGTTACCCGCACAATCTATCAAAGCGGCCTCCCCCGTCCCATATGACCAAATAGCAGTGTTATGACTGAGTAGTCAGTTTAAGTGCATACTTGCCGCTACCTCGCATGTCATGCCTCCGGGTATCGGACCGCATAGAACCATCCATCTTACCAACTCCTCCCGTCCAATTATCCGGTCTTCCGGAACCGGCTCCCCTTATTGATTCTATATGGCTGTGCTCTCATATCAGTACTCTTCGACACTCCAGTCTTATCTAAGATATTTTCCGGATGGAACCATGGGCTTCGGCCAATTTGCCATGTCGTATCTTTCTTTGCCTTGTTCCGGATTTAGCATGCATCTGAGCTGTACACCCTGAAAGATACCATAGGTGACAATACATCCTAGGTTGCAGCGGGTGCACCTTTTGATCTCTTTTATGTTTCCTTCCTTTATCTTGTTCGGCCAATCCGGATCGGCAAGAGACTGCCTTCCCTGGGCTACGATAACGTTCTTTGTCTCGTTTGCCACTTGTGCAGCCAAGTCAGGATCATGGATCGACGGAACAAGAATAGGAACGTTCAGGCGGGCGTCGAAATATTTCGCCTGCTCAACCTTGTAAGGCATCATGTCCGCTGACGGGAGGAAATAGTTCCAACGCTCGTATCCTGCACCATCCGAGAGGTCCACAAAGGAACTTCCCAGATCGATGAGCATCTGGTGCATCTTTATTACATCGTCATAGGTAAATCCGCCCGGCGTATGCTCAGCGGCGCTCGTCCTGCAACCTGCCACGAACTTATCCTCCACTCCTTCATCCTTGATGGCTCGCATGATCTGTTTGAAGCTCTCTCTCAGACATCTTGTCCGGTTCTCGAAGCTCCCCCCGAATTCGTCGGTTCGTTTATTATGGTTGGGTGAAATAAAGTTGTGGCCGAAATAGCCGTGACAGGCATGGAGCTCAACCCCGTCGAATCCTGCTTTAATGGCAAGTCTTGTAGTATTGTAGTAGGCCTCGATTATAGACCACACCTCTGACGTGGTGAATTCTCTTGGCATCTGTCCCTTCAGGTGGGACATGAGGTACTTGTTCTTGTCATAATTCTTTGCCAGCGTTGAAGGATCTATATCCAAAGGGACGGGCGAAGCCGCAACAGGCTGTAAAATACCCTTGGGATCATGGTGCTGTCGACCGGAACCGCCACCGGCAAGCTGACCTATGATGCGCCCGCCGAAGGCGTGGACACCGTCTACTACATTCCGCCACGCCAAGGCGTGGTTCGCCTCATAAAGTCTTGAAATGTTGAAAATGTTGAACTGGTCATGGAATGGGCTGCAGGAAAGCGCTTCCGAGATAATCAACCCAAAGCCGCCCCTGACCCGCCTTGTGTAGTAGCAGAGAGAATCGAATCCCACGAATCCGTTGGCATCCTGCAGCATGTTGTTCATAGCGGCTACGGCTACCCTGTTAGACACTTCTATGTTGCCCATCTTTATCGGTTTAAACAAGTTTTCGTATTTCTGGTCCATTTCCTTTATCCTCCTTTTATGTCTCTTTTCTTTGCTTTTCTTCCCACCTTTTTGTTTCAGCTTACACCTTTCAGTTGGCTCCTCACTCACCTCCTTACCAGCACCTATTGTCTTAAGGCGCTTTACTATTTTGGTGATCCTTTCCCAGTCCCGAACGTGGTCTACCCCACATGGCGTGCCTTTGGGTATTGAACCGGGCCTGCCTTCCTTGAGGGCAGGATCACCGTGGCACTGCCCGGCATGGTGATCTCCTTTCTCTGGTTTTCTGCCCAGCATTCAATGTCCACAGAGAAGATGCCCTTTACGGAATCTTTTCGTATTACTCTTCCCTTGAACCATTGGGTATCGCCTGTCAGAGCAAACTTGCGCAACTCACCTCTCAATTTCCACAGGAAACCATCATCGCCCATCCAGTTCGTCAGGAGACTGCTGAAGAGCGCAACCCGCTGCACACCAAAATCATAGGCGGCAGGGAGGCCGACCATTCTTCCCACCCTATCGTCCATGTGAATCAATTCCGTATTGAGGCGGCACTGATGTATTGGGTCAATAAGCGCCCGGTCGTACAGATCGATCCGTCGCCAGATGTTGTCCGGCTTTGAAATGGGGCTTCCACATCCGATGAGCCATGCAGCAACCTCCATCATGGTAAGCGGTCCGCGGACGATACGGGGAAGCTCATCTCCCACCTGCACGTCTTCCCAGTAGCGCGGTTCCGGTCCTCGCACCACTTCGTTGTCCTGTATGGTGTAGATCTCCTGGAGTTCCTCTCTCGAGTAGACATAGGGCTTGATCGCCGCATATTTGTTCGTTTCGATTGCCTTGTCCGTCTCTACGTGGATAGCCCATTCCTTTGATATGGCTATGACCTCCTGATCCTGGTTCGTAAATTCCGCCTCTGTGAATATAACCAGTGACTCCCCGGCCATTTTACTCTTCTTCTTCAGGACATCCGACGGATAGCAGACTTTCCAGTCAAAGCTGTCGCCGGCGTAAACAGGTTTGAACCACTCCACCTCGTAACCGGAATCCCATCCATGCACCTGATCCCGTACCGCCGGCGCCGAGGCAAGGGAACAGATGCTAAAAATGAAGGCAGGCGGAGCAACAAGGCGTCCGTACTTTGTTCCTTTTGCGTACCCCTCATCCCGATAGAGCAGGTTCAGATCTCCGATGCCGTCGGCGAAATGGACGATCGTGTCCCGTGTAGCATCCCTGTTGAAAAACACGAAGGGGCCGGGATACTTGTCCCCTCCCCAGAATTGGGCCATTTCCCGGGATGTATAGATTCTTCGCCACTGGTCGCGCAGTTCCTTTTCGAGTATTTCCAGCGTCAACTTCTTGCCTTGCGTCATCTTCTTCTCCTTACCTGTATCCCCTTCGAGCGAGCGCGTATCAAACTCACTCGCGTCCTTCGCCCGGCATTGCCGGGCGGGCCACTCTCCATACAGAGGCAATAAGAGGGGGCAAGTATACGTGGTATAGGCACCTATACTGCCCCCTCTTATTCTTTCTATGTCAACTCGGGGTTGGCCGACCCCTCGTTGAGCCTCTCGTCTAGCCTGTTATCCTGCAGTCATGATTCTTTTATCACTCTCCCTCGTCATTGCCCGGGCTCGCGCCGGGAAGGCACACTTAGCCTTTACTTCTGTCGGCTTCCTGTCCTGCGGAAATAATCGTCCGTAACCCCTTCCTCTCTGAGCTTATACTTCTGAACCTTGAGGTTGGCCGTCTTGGGCAATTCCTTTCGTATCCGAAGGTATCGGGGCACCATAAAATAGGCCATCTTCTCTTCACAGAACTGGAAGAACTCTTCCGGGGAGAGAATCTCTCCCTCTTTGAGCACCACATGGGCCGCCATCTCATCGCTTCCCAGTTCTCCCTTCGCTGCGGCCACGGCCACCTCGGCCACTTTCGGATGGCTCGCAATGATCCCTTCAACCTGCGCGGAAGGCACATTCTCGCCTCCGACCCGCACCGAGTCTTTCAGCCGGTCCACAAAATGCAGCTTTCCACTCTCGTCCAGATAGCCTCCATCGCCCGTGTGGAGCCACCCATCCCTGATCGTCTCCTCCGTCGCCTCGGGCGATTTATAGTATCCCTGCATCATGAATCCCGGACCCAGCGTGCTTCTAAGGACTATCTCACCCTGTTTGCCCGTGGGAAGTTCCAGATTGGTTTCAGGATCACGGATCTTAAGTTCCGTGAAGGATGTGGCTGCGCCTTCGGACCTTTCAGAGTTGTATTTCGCCATGGTGGCCAGGGCATATTCACTCAGACCGTATCCGGAAACGAATTTTGTTTTGGGCCACCTCTTGAAGGCCACCTCGGGTTGATCCACGGGCCAGGCCGACCAGATTCTGATCCGGTCCCGTCCTTCCTTTTCAAACTCGTCTACGGGTCTTTTCAAAAGTATTGGGATAATGGTGCCCGTGGTGTAAACAATGCTGGCCTTATACCTGGACGCATGTTCCCAGAACCGGCTCGCGCTGAACCAGTCCACAAAGACGAGCTTGCATCCCGCGGCCATTGCCATGGGAACCCCCCAACAGTAAAAAGGAATATGGTACATTGGCAGAATGAAATAGATCACGTCGGAAGGCGCAAGCTTAAAATAGTCTGTGCTGAAGGCAACCCTGTGCAGGAGGTACTCCTGCGTGCAGACAACGCCCTTGGGCAGACCGGTGGTCCCGCTGGTCAGCCAGATGACCGCCACATCGGAGCCTTCTACGGCCCAGCGCTGGAAATATGTTTCCGGGTACTTCTGAAAGTCGGAAAAGAGTGCACAAGGCACTGACCCCGCTCCAGGGGCTTCTTCGTCCATAAAGATAAGCCCCTTCATGCGTTCCAGGACTTTGTCGGACACGGGGAGGATGCTATTTACGAACAACTCCTTGTTTGTTATGAGATATTCGATGTCGCAATGGGTCAGCACGTAGCTCAGTGCCTCTCCTTTAAGAAACTGGTTTACCGGCAGAACCGTAACGCCGAGCCTGCCTAATGCAAGATAGAAGTAGGAGTACTCCAGACAGTTGGGCAGAAAAACTGCTACGTTCTCTCCTTTCCTCACGCCCAGATAGATGAGCATGTTGCAGATTTTGTTGAGATTTACCAGATATTCACCCAGACTCAGACCAGCTCCGTCCGCCCTTTCCAGGATGACCTGTTCCGGCGGAATAGTCTCACTGGCGTGGCTGACAAGCTCTTCCATCGTTCTAAAGATCCCTGGAGATTTTGCATCCAGCTCAAAATCAAGTCTTCTCTTATCCATGGTACTTTTCTCGTTCATAATTTCCTCTAGTTGCCGGCAAAATACTTCCCTGGTTTCATAGGCCCTGGCCGGTTAATGATTTTCTATCTTATGGTATAGGTTCTTTTGTGAGGAGCATTTACCCTGTAGTATTCCGGCTGCAGATACTCCTGCAGGACATGGGGGTTCACTTCACACCTCAGCGGCATTCCGATGTCGATCCTGCCGGTACAGCCCAATATACATTTGGTGCATTTCACGTAGCGCTTGCCTTCTCTTACCTTATTGGCCCATTCCGGGTCGGCAATCAACCCCCTGCTCAAGCCTATCATGTCTGTTTTGCTATTCTTGATCGCGTCATTTCCTAGTTGAGGATTATGCACCGAAGGACATATTACCGGCACTTTAACCGCCCTCTTTATGATGGCCGCACTATCAATCACGGTCCCGTCTTCCTCGGGAATCATGTACGCGTGAGATTCGTGGTGCATGCCAGTGGAAAGGTCGATGAAATCTATGAGCGGCTCAACATATTTGCATATTTCAGCGGTATCTTCGGCGGTCAGTCCGCCCGGCATACATTCAGCAGCACTTATCCTGATCCCCAGTGCAAAGTTTGAACTTATCTTCTTCCGCGCCTTCTCCAGGATTTCCGTCATATATCTGCAGCGGTTCTCCAGGCTCCCTCCGTACTGGTCCGTCCTTATATTCGTCCGGGGGGAAAGGAAATTGGAACCGAAGGCCCCATGAGCAAAATGCAGCTCCGCGCCGTCGAACCCGCACCACTCAACCAATGCCACCTGATTGGCTATTTTCTCCACCCTTATTCGTATCCCCTCGACCGTGACTTCCCTGGGGACGGGATATTTCTTGCCTATATGATAGTGCTTCTCCAGGTCGAGGCCTCTTCTTGCCCATAGTTTGGCTGCTTTCTTCTGGACAACGTACTCGGGATCCATCACCATAGGTATGGGGGAAGGCGCTTCGGCTCCTTCGCCCATAATAACGGTTCCCAGTCGCCCTGCACCACCCGGGTCGCACTGAACAAACGTCTTGGCCCCGAAGGCATGTATTGTTTCGGCGAATTCACTCCATCCCGGCACGTGTTCCGGGCCGTAAAGAAAAGCATTGAGATAAGGAACATGCGTTAACTCCGGCTCTATCATGGCCGGCCCTGTGAAGATAAGACCGGTCCCTCCTTTTGCTCTGGCGGCGTAGAAACATCTCATTCTGTCACCCACAAAACCACCGGGCTCTATGGAATCAGTACACGTTGGCGAAAAGGCGATACGATTCTTTATTTCCACGTTGCCGATCTTGATAGGGCTAAACAACGCCTTTGTATCTGTTGTTTGATCCTTTTCCTTCATGATGCTACCTCCTCTTCTTTTGTTTTCTCAAAACCTCCGCTCTCATCCAGTGGAACCAGGCAAATCTCAGATATCTTTTCCAGGGAGATATCATATTTGCCAAGAGGGGAATCGCTGGAAACCAAAGCGTTTCCATCTACTCCCAGTATGACCTCTCCTCCATCCCGCGTACACACCACAGCCTCATTCTGACTTCCGTTCCTCCGGAACCTAATGGACAGCACATTCGTCATGTCCAGATCGAGTTTCCCGTGACCCACAGTTCCCGACAATCGGTGACTACCCCGGAAACGGATGTTCCGGACACGCATTGTGAAGCCCGTCGAATCCTTTACATCCCAACGGATCCCGCCATCCTTATTGGACTGCTCCGCCTCCGTGAGGAGGAAGCTTCTTCGCATGAAATCGAGCAATGTTTCGGCAGCCTCTTCCAGGGTATATTGGGAATCGATCATGAGGCGGTGGCCCAACCCCTCGGCCATGCCGAGCAAGGCAAAGCTGGTGAGTTCCGTATTGATGTTGCGGCACACGCCGTCCCGAATCGACCTGTCCAGGTCCTTCTTCAGGTTTTCCGTAAGAATCCTGTACGTATCACGGGCCTTCTTGGCGATAATCTGGTCATGGTTGTCAAGGGAGAACCTCACCAGATTCAAGATACCGCTGAACGTCGGGAACTCTCTTAGGAATATGACCAGCTTGATGCGCTGGCGTTCGATGAAATCGTGTTCCTGTCTTACCTGTTCCCATGATTCCTTTGGGATGATGAACATGGTCAGCCGCTCTATACACTCTATGAACAGATCTCTCTTGCTTTTGAAATAGAGGTAGAAGGTTGCGCTGGACACCTTCAGGGCATCCATAATGTCGCTGATTGAGGTATTCTCAAATCCATTCTTCGAAAAGAGTGGAATCGCTGCGTCTATGATCTGTTCCTTCCTCACCTCCGGAGAGATCCTTCGGTCATCAGCTTTTGGCCCCTCGACCTCGAGCATTTTCCTGATCTCCGTTAGGGAGAGTCTCTCCTCATCCCTGAGCCGCCGAATCTTCCTTAGCATCTCAAGGTGAGTCTCATCGTAAGCTGTCTGCCGGAAGCCGACCTTAGTCGGTTTAGGGAGCAGACCCATCCGTATGTACCCGTAAATGGACTGTTCACCGAAACCCGATTCCTTGGAGAGTTCTTCGATCTTCATTGGTACTCCTTTCTCTGGGTCTTCTTCCAGGCTGCCCTTAAACTAAACTTACTTAATAATCAGTTAGTTAATATAACACCATACCATCCCGCCTTTTTTCTTGTCAAGAAAAAAGTTTGCATTCTTTATCAAAAGTCATAACTGACTTAAACTACTACATTAATATGGTTGTAAGGAAGACTTGGTGGTAAGTAATGACAAGTTTCTTATCCGGTATTGCCTGACTATTGAGTGTAGTAACTAACTGCTAGGTTAGGTTAGTTTGCGGTTTTTGTCCAACATCGAGGGGGAGGTGGTACTCCTCTTCGATAACTCCCGGCAGGAAGAAGTCATAGGGTTCCGGCCATTCGTGGAGCTCAAAGAGTTCAAGTCGCCAAAGCATTCGATATAGATAGATTACCGATTATGGTCCAAGGCGGGTAGCCCACCTGCTCTAACATTTGGAGCAGGTGGGAGCGCACACTGTCCGACGACCTTTATTGCCCCGGGCAGTTATGCGGTGATAGGTCTTTTTCGCGGCAGGAGGAGATCCCTTTTCGGCAGAGAGGGCACATCCCGTTCTATTTGATTTTCCCCCGGGTATAGGTGTCCTTCAGACCATCTTCCCTTAGTACGAACTTCTGTACCTTGTAGGTCGCTGTTTTAGGAAGGTCCGGCCTGATACGGAGATATTTGGGCACCATAAAGTAGGGCATTTTTTCACTGCAGTAGCCGAAGAAGTCATCGGCGGAAAGGGTCTCTCCTTCCCTAAGGACCACGTGTGCCACTATTTCATTGTGGCCCAATTCGCCTTTCGCTCCTACTACCGCCGCCTCCAGAATCTTCGGGTTGGAGGCGATCAGTGCTTCAAGCTGGACGGATGGGACATTCTCTCCTCCTACCCGTACCGAATCTTTCAGTCTGTCAACGAAATGGAGACGATTCTTCTCATCCACATAGCCCATGTCTCCCGTGTAGAGCCATCCGTCTCTGATCGTCTCCGCCGTCTCTTTCGGCGATTTATAATAACCCTGCATCATGAACCCCGGGCCTAAGTTGCTCCGGAGAACTATCTCTCCCGGGCTGTTGGACGGCAACTGCTCGCTTGTCTCCTGATCGCAGATCTTCAGCTCCGTGAAAGGCGTGGCCGGTCCCTGGGATATGGCGTCCTCCGGTTTCTCGTGTGTCGTGATAGTCGCAAGGGCATACTCGCTCAGCCCGTAACCCTCGACGAATTTTGCGCTGGGCCACCTTTTGTAGACCACATCCGGCTGGTCAAGGGGCCAGGCTCCCCAGAGCCGTATGGCATCCTTTCCTGCACGCTCGGCTTCGGTCACTTCCTTCTTCAGCAGGATGGGGATCACCGTTCCCGTGGAATAGACCATGGTAGCTCCGTATTTAGCCGCATGGTCCCAGAATTTGCTGGCGCTGAACCAGTCCAGGTAGACCACCGTGGACCCGGCCATGAGGGCGAAAGGAAAGCCCCAGCAGAAGAAGGGTATATGGTACATGGGAAGGATGAAGTAGACCACATCGGACGAGGTAATCCTGAAGTAGTTTGCGCTGAAGCATGCTCTCTGCAGTAAATACTCCTGCGTTGCAACCACCCCCTTCGGAAGTCCTGTGGTCCCGCTCGTCAGCCAGATGACAAAGGGAGTAGACCCGTCGATGGGCTCAATTGGGTTGAACTCCTCGGGATAATTTCGGTAATCTCCGAAGAGAAGACTCTTGCCCATCCCCTCAACGGTTGCCTGTTCATCCAAAAAAAGAATGGTGCGAATGCCGGTCAAGGCAGACGAAAGGGGGGCAATCCTTTCCACGTAGAGTTCCCGTGTGGTAATCAGGAACTGTACGTCGCAGTGGTTGAGGACATAGCTGAGCGTCTCCCCCTTGAGAAACTGGTTTAAAGGCACGATTGTTGCCCCGAGTCTCCCAGCGGCTGCGTACAGATAGGGGTATTCCATACAGTTGGGCAGGTATGCTCCCATGGTGCGCCCCTTCTTGACGCCGAGGTCAGCAAACATGTTGCATATTCTGTTCAGGTTACTGAGAAAATCGCCGACGCTCAGCGACTCCCCTTCCGCCCTCTGAAGCATGGTGTTTTCCGGAGGCACTCTCCGGCGTGCGTGATCTATCATCTCTTCCACGGTCTTGAATGTGGGGTAGGTGTACCCAGCCCGTGCAATGTTATGGTCGTCTCTTAGTTTCATTCTTCACCTTCCTTGGAGGCATAATTAACCTGAAGAGAAAGGGCCCGATTCCGGCCGCAGGAAAACGGTGCAGACCCGGGCCCTGGGATCTTTCACTACCTATCGGAGATATTTCCCGGACGGGATCATGGGCTTCGGCCAGTTTGCCATGTCGTATCTTTCCTTTCCCTGTTCCGGGTTAACCATACACCTGAGTTGTACGCCCTGGAAGATTCCGTATGTGACTATGCAGCCGAGGTTGCAACGCGTGCACCGCTTGATATCCTGAGGTCTTCCCTCTTTTATCTTGTTGGGCCAGTCAGGATCGGCCAGCGACTGCCTTCCCTGGGAGACGATGACATTCTTCGTCTCATTCGCCACCTGAGCAGCCAGGTCCGGATCATGAATCGACGGGATCATAATGGGCACGTTGAGGCGGGCATCGAAATATTTCGCCTGCTCCACTTTGTAAGGCATCATCTCCGCCGAAGGGAGGAAGTAGTTCCAGCGCTCGTAGCCGGCACCGTCGGAGAGGTCTACGAAGGAGGCTCCCATGTCGATAAGCTCCTGGTGCAGTTTGATCGTATCATCATAGGTAAAACCGCCAGGCGTATGCTCGGCCGCGCTCGTCCTGCAGCCCGCAACGAATTTGTCCTCAGCCTCCTCATCTTTTATGGCCTGCATGATCCGCTTGAAACTTTCCCTGGCGTATCTCGTCCTGTTCTCGAAGCTCCCGCCGAATTCGTCGGTCCGTTTATTCTGGTTGGGAGAGAGGAAGTTGTGGCCGAAATAGCCATGGCAGGAATGCAGCTCAACACCGTCCAGGCCGGCTTTAATGGCAAATCGCGTGGTGTTGTAAAAGGCTTCGATGACGGCCCATACTTCAGAGGTGGTGACCTCTCGCGGCATGGGTCCCTTCAGATGGTGCATGAGCATCTTGTTCTTGTCATAATTCTTGGCCAGCGTTGAAGGATCGATGTCGATGGGTATGGCAGATGCTGCCGCAGGAGCCAGGATTCCCTTGGGGTCCCAGTGCTGCCTGCCGGCGCCGCCGCCGCAGATCTGCCCTATTATACGGCCGCCGAAAGCATGAACGCCGTCGGTTACGTTTCTCCATCCCAAGACGTGGTTCGGTTCATACATTCTGGAGATGTTGAAATAGTTGTATTTGTCGTGAAAGGGATCGTTCGACATGGCCTCGGAGACAATCACGCCGAAACCGCCCCTGGCGCGTCTCGTGTAGTAGCAAAGCGAATCGAAGCCCACGAATCCGTTGGCATCCTGGAGCATATTATTCATAGGAGCTACGGCAGTTCGGTTCCTCAGCTCGATATTTCCTATCTTAATCGGTTTCATCAAGTTTTCGAATTTTGAATCCATTTCTCTTGCCCTCCTTTTTTCCATTTTTTCATTCTTTTCTTAAATCCGGCACATGCTGCCTTCTTCCGGTCCTTTTCAGTCACCTCCTCATTCCGGATGCAAGGCAAATCCTCAAATAATCCTCGGTTCCCATTTCACTCGATTCTTCTTCTAAACCATCAATCCCATCGACGATTTGCGACCGCCCTTCATTTCTTCTGTTTGGTAGATATATGACTGACTGGTCAGATTTATGAATACCAGTTGCATTGCTCCTTGTCAAGAAAAAAATATCACTGAAGAAAGTGCGGTACTCGGGCTGGATATTCTTGTTGTTACGGGGTAGGGTTGAAGAGGGAGACGGTCGCTATTCTCCCCAAAGGGATGCTGTAATCACCGAAGGGGGATTTTCCGGAGACCGACGCTTCACCATCAATGTCCAGGATTACTTCCTCACCGGTAATGA
>CAYOYU010000083.1:15361-18448 GCA_964408265.1 uncultured Syntrophorhabdaceae bacterium | reverse complement strand
CTTCCGGCAAGCTGACCTTTACCATCTTATCGGAGGAGGCCTTGAATAGTATCAATGGCTTGCAGGGAATCGGCGAAAAGAGGGCGCTTCGCCTCTGGCTGACGCCCATGTTCTGCGAAAACTAAATTGACAGATCTTCAATATATATTTACACTGTAATTATTATGGCTGATATCGTCTTCGCGTGGGACACAAAGAAGGATGCAACTAACACGAGAGAGCATGGCATATCGTTTACAGAAGCACAGACAGCCTTTGTTGATGAGAACGGCTTGCTTATTTATGACCCTGACCACTCGAAGGATGAAGAACGGTTTATCCTTCCTGGGCTGAGCTCCAATCTGCATCCTCTTGTAGTGTGTCATACATATCGAAAGGACGAGAGCGTCATACGACTAATCCCGGCACGAAAAGCAACCCGGACAGAACAAGAGCAATATTGGGACAGGTGGTAAATATGAGAAAGGAATATGATTTTTCAAAGGCCAAGAAGAACCCTTATGCGAGCCAGCTCAAGAAACAGGTTACAATCAGGCTTGATGAGGCAACCATTAAGTACTTCAAAGAACTTGCTGCAACAGCCGGCATACCGTATCAGACCCTGATAAACCTTTACCTGAGAGACTGCGCAGCTTCAGGTCGCAAAATCTCCATGGAATGGAAAGAGGCTTCGTAGAAGCATCGCGGGGCCAGGCGTTGGAGCCGACCTCGTACCTCGGCGGCTCAACTCTATGTTGTGCATGAAGGGAAGAGAAACAGTACAGACGGAGTGGAAGATGAATAAGGGCAAGCTGTCATATGACGAGTACATGATCATTGTCGAACAGGCCCCGATTATGATTTGGCGGGCGAACACCCTGGCCGAGTGTGACTACTTCAACCAACAATGGCTCAATTTCACAGGACGACAAATCGAACAGGAACTGGGCAATGGGTGGGCGGAGGGCGTATTTTCAGAAGATTTGGAGAGGTGCCTTAAGATATATCTGTCGGCCTTCGCAAAGCGTGAGGCTTTCGAAATGGAATACCGCCTCCGGAGGTATGACGGCGAGTATCGGTGGATATTTGATCGAGGTGTGCCCTTCGAGGACGAAGAAGGGAACTTTGGCGGTTATATAGGTAGTTGCGTCGATGTCACGGAGAGTGTCGAGGCCCGAAAGCTGATCGAACGAGAACGAGATTCCGAAATAAAGCAGTTGCGCGGTATGCTTCCAATATGCGCATCCTGCAAGAAAATCAAGAACGACGAGGGATACTGGAGCCAGATCGAAGTTTACATAAGGGAACATTCCGAGGCGGAATTCAGTCACGGGATATGCCCCGAATGTTTCAGGAAATTGTACCCTGGCTACTGTGAAGATGAGAAATGACGGCACGACCAGCAGGTGCACCGGATTGCATACCTCACCCGATAGAGCCGGCTCCCGGTGACCTCCCTGTTGTGCGACAAGAAGTTGAAAGGATATAGATCATAATGGATAACATCATTCTCAACATGAATCTTTTGCTAATTGCATTAATACTGCTCATCTGTTTCTTCCTCGTAATGTCGATTGGTTATCTAATCGGCAAGAGGCATCGCGAGCAGGAAGATCTGGCTGAGAAGCGGGAAAAAACAGCAGGGACTCTTACGGGGGCAATGCTTGCCCTCCTCGGGTTTATGCTTGCCGTATCCCTTTCCATGGCTGACTCCAAGTTCCAGGAACGACGTAAACTGATTCTGGATGAGGCCAATGCCATCTCAACCAGCATACTCCGTGCTCAGGCCATTGGAGGAGTCCACGGCGCAGAGATTGTTCGCCTCCTTGAGGATTACACCAGGCTTCGTCTTGAGTTCTTTGCGGCTGGTGAGGACCGAACCAAGCTCAAGAAGGTATATGATCAAACCCAGATATTACAGAACTCAATCTGGGACCGCGTATCCGCTATTGCGCAGGCGGCGCCTACCCCTATTAGCGGTCTTCTTTTGAGCTCTCTCAATGAGGTATTCGATCTGGGGACCTCGAGGAGATGGGTCCTGGAAGTTCGTATTCCACCTTACGTTATTAAGCTTCTTTTAGTTTTTTCTCTATTGTCTGTGGGCACTATGGCCTACTACTTCGGGACTTGCGGCGTCTATCATCCTGTCCTCTCGGGCCTCCTCTTCGTCGCGCTCACGTTCATCATCCTGCTTATCATGGATCTTGATCGACCGAGGAGCGGGTACATCAAGCCGGAGCAATCACCCCTCACGTGGCTTATTGAAGACCGGAAGTCTCAGATACCTGCCGGGTCTTCGGCTCGATAGGGAGGTAAAGAGTGATTCGGAAGTGCACCTGGTGTTTCACATCGGCGCTGCTATAAAACTCGGAGACCCGGCCACAGATAGGGCCTCGTAGCCGGGTCAAGCGTTAGGCATTATTAATGAGATTTATAAGATGGATTGTGAATGTATTTGCTGCTATGGTGATTTCCTTCATCACCTTGTATTTCGTCGTCTCAATCTGCGTACTGGTTTTTAAGTTGACGGGGCAGGTGGAGGAAGGACCGATGATCTTCGACATGAGAACACCCACCTACGTTGAGCTGTTTATTTTCCAAGCGATTTGTCTCGCCGTAATCGGCGCATGTTTTTCAGTCCGTAACAGATTTGGCGGGAAGAAGGACTTTTGCTTTCCTGGACGAAAGGACTCAGGAGACCAGAAAATGAAGGCATGGCACCTGGACTATTTAACTGAATACCGTCGTCCATGGAAACTTGTTACGCTCGCGATGGGCATAACCCTGCTATTTCTCGGTTCGTTCTACTACCAGGCACCAGATTGGGACATACCCGTCAGTCTTATCATGGCAGTCCTCGCCTACCTTACGGCTCCCTGGAGCATGCGTGTTCTCCTTGAACGAAGGTTGCGCCTATTCCCTTTGATGTTGTTCTTTGCGTGGTTTACCATCGATGGTTTCTATGCGATCTACTGGTACTTCAGAGACCCGGAAACCTTGGCGTTCATGCGTAAAGCGAACTTTCCGGCTTCGTTGTCGCTTTACGGCATGTGCGGCATTGTCTGGCTGTACCGTGGAAGCCTTAAAGGGCTCGCTTCGCAGCGTAGG